>DATKFJ010000097.1:0-53095 GCA_035511435.1 Acetobacteraceae bacterium
GCTGGCGGCGTCGGCTGTCACCTCGGCCGAGATCCGCGCCAGCGTAACCTCCAGACCCCGCCCCGACGTCGTGTTCAGCTCCTCCGCCGCACGCCGCAGTGCCTCGCGCCGCAACAGCCGCGCCGTCATCGCATCGAATTCCGGATCCGGCTTGTCGTCGGCCTCGCGTTTATCGTCATTCTCGCGCTGGCGAGAATCCAGGGGGACCGGCACCGGTCCTTGTATCCCTGGATTGCCGCCGTCGCGTGAATGGCGATCAAAGGTCAAAGCCGCGGCCGTCCTCAGTGATCCAGATCACCCATGCCGCCAGCCGATGCACCCGCCTTCTCCGGTCGCTCCGCAACCATCGCTTCTGTAGTGATCATCAGCGATCCCACCGATGCGGCATGTTGCAGCGCTGTCCGCACGACCTTGGTCGGATCGATGATGCCGGCCTTCACCAGGTCCTTGAACTCGCCGGTCTGCGCGTCAAAGCCCCAGTTGTATTCATCCCGATCGAGCACCTTGCCCGAAATCACCGCGCCATCCTCGCCGGCGTTTTCGGCGATCTGCCGCAGCGGCGACTGCACCGCCTTGCGCACGATCTCGATGCCAACGCGCTGATCCTCATTGTCCGCCTTCAGCTTGGCCAAAATCAGCGATGCACGCGCAAGCGCAACACCGCCACCAGGCACAATGCCTTCCTCAACCGCCGCACGCGTTGCATGCAGTCCATCGTCCACGCGATCCTTGCGCTCCTTCACTTCCACTTCCGTGGAACCGCCGACGCGAATGATCGCAACGCCGCCGGCAAGCTTCGCCAACCGCTCCTGCAGCTTCTCGCGGTCGTAGTCGGACGTGGTCTCCTCGACCTGCGCGCGGATCTGCTTGCAGCGCGCGACGATGTCGGCCTTCTTGCCGGCACCTTCGACGATCGTGGTATTGTCCTTGTCGATCAGTACCCGCTTCGTCTTGCCAAGCATCTCGAGCGTGACGTTTTCCAGCTTGATTCCGAGGTCTTCGCTGATCACCTGGCCACCGGTAAGGACCGCGATATCCTCAAGCATCGACTTGCGACGGTCGCCGAAGCCTGGCGCCTTCACCGCGGCAACCTTCAGCCCGCCGCGCAGCTTGTTCACCACCAGCGTCGCAAGCGCCTCGCCCTCGACATCCTCAGCCACGATCAGCAACGGACGCCCCGATTGCGCCACCGCCTCCAGCAGCGGCAGCAAAGGCTGCAAGCCCGATAGCTTCTTCTCATGGATCAGGATATACGGCTGCTCCAGTTCGACGGACATCTTCTCGGCGTTGGTGATGAAGTACGGCGACATATAGCCGCGATCGAACTGCATTCCTTCCACCACGTCGAGTTCGGTCTGGATGCCCTTCGCCTCCTCGACCGTGATGACGCCCTCGTTGCCAACCTTCTGCATTGCCTCGGCGATCATCTTGCCGATCTCCGCCTCGCCGTTGGCCGAGATGGTGCCGACCTGCGCCGTTTCCGCCTGGGTGGTGATCTTCTTGCTGCGCTTCTTCAGTTCTTCGACCAGCGCCGTAACCGCCTTGTCCACGCCGCGCTTCAGGTCCATCGGATTCATGCCGGCGGACACCGCCCTGGCGCCTTCCCGCACGATCGCCTGAGCCAGCACGATAGCCGTCGTCGTACCATCGCCCGCGATATCATTGGTCTTGGATGCAACTTCGCGCACCATCTGCGCGCCCATGTTCTCGAACTTGTCGGTCAGCTCGATCTCTTTCGCGACCGCCACACCGTCCTTGGTGATGCGCGGTGCGCCATAGCTCTTGTCCAGGATCACGTTGCGACCTTTCGGGCCAAGCGTAATTCTGACTGCTTCGGCCAGTACATCGACACCGCGCAGCATCCGCTGGCGGGCATCGCCGCCGAATCGCACGTCCTTGGCTGGCATTTGCTATCCTTCCTGAATTCAATGCTATTGGGAATTTATCGTCCCGACTGGCGTTTGGCGGTTGACGTCGGGCACCGCCGAGCAAAGCATTTCGCCAATAAAATTACGGTTAGCACACTCGACGGTAGAGTGCCAGCGCTGTTATTGAACGTGCATCGACGCAGGAGCAAGCGGTGGCTGAAGCACCAATGGGCGACCCACGGTTCTTCGCTCGCACCGGCCCACATGCGCTGGCAGCCATCGCGCACACGGCAAACGGCACGGCCCCACCGGTCGAGAAGATGTTCTCCGGCGTCGCACCGCTGCAATCGGCCACACCCGATCAGGTCAGCTTCCTCGACAATCGCCGCTACGCATCCGCGCTGGAACACACCACGGCTGGCGCGGTGATCGTGCATCCGGACATGGCAGGCCGGGTGCCGGATGCGACGATCGCAATCGTCACCACCGCGGTGTATGAGGGCTGGGCACGCGTCGCCGCGCTGTTCCATCCGGCACCGCCCATCTGCCCCGGCATCCATCGTTCCGCCGTGGTCGACGCAGCGGCACAGGTCGATCCAAGCGCGGAAATCGGCCCTTACGTCGTGGTGGACGCTGGCGCAGAAATCGGCCCGCGCTGCCGCATCGGCCCATTCGTATCGATCGGCAAGGGCGTCACGGTCGGTCCTGATTGCCGCATCGGCGCCCACGCCAGCCTGTCGCACGCTCGCCTGGGCGCGCGCGTCTATATCTATCCGGGCGCGCGCATTGGCCAGGAAGGCTACAGCTTCGCCACCACCAAATCGGGCTTTCTCAGCATTCCTCAACTCGGCCGGGTCATCATCGAGGACGATGTCGAAGTCGGCGCCAATTCCACTGTGGATCGCGGATCGACCCATGACACGGTGATCGGCGCCGGCTCGCGCCTCGATAACCTCGTGCAGGTCGGCCACAACGTTCGGCTGGGACGCTGCTGCGTCATCGTGGCCCAGGTTGGCATCTCCGGGTCCACGGTACTGGAGGATTTTGTCCAGGTCGGCGGCCAGGCTGCGATGGCCGGCCATCTGCGCATTGGCGCCGGCAGCCAGATCGGCGCGCAGGCTGGTGTAATCGCGGACGCCCCCGCGGGATCGGTCCTCCTAGGCAGCCCCGCGCAGCCCCGGATAGATTTTTTTCGCCAGGTCGCCACTCTGAAGCGCATGACCCGCCGGCCCAAGTGACCCGCCAGCCGTCATGATTTGTCTGGCAACCTTGCTTCCGGCTCCCTATCTACCGCCAACGGCGCTTTTCGGCCTGGGCTGCTTGTGCCTGCTTTTGCGACATTGTCGCATCCGGTGCTCCCAAAATTGAAAAGCATTCCGGTCCACGCGGTGTGGACCGCCGGTTGCATAAAGAGAAATGTTATGGCGCAAGGTACGGTCAAATGGTTCAACGCGCAGAAGGGCTTCGGCTTCATCCAGCCGGATGATGGCTCGAAGGACGTCTTCGTCCATATCTCCGCGGTAGAACGCGCTGGTCTTGGTCACCTGAACGAAGGGCAGAAGGTCAGTTTCGATATCGAGCAGGGCCAGCAGGGCAAAAGCTCCGCCACGAACCTGAAGTCAGTCTGAGTTTCGTACCCGGTGCCGCCAACGGTGGCACCGGCTGAAACGGAGGACATCATGACCGAACACAAGTTCGCCATCGGCCAGGCAGTTGACTTCATGCCGGGGCCGGGCGACGCAAACGTGCCACGTGGCAAGTACAAGGTCCTGCGCTTGCTTCCCAGCGAGACGCGGGACTTGCAGTATCGCGTGAAACACACCGAAGATGGGCATGAACGGGTCGTGCGCGAGAGTCAGCTTACCGCACGGCAGGGTATTCTCGGCTGAACATTGGGCCGAACATTGGTTGGGCCGAACATTGGACTGAGGGTCAGCGCTCTGTCCTGAAGCGCGCAGGAGGGAATGATGGCGTTCAAGCCGAATTACAATCAGCAGCGGGCTGAGCGAAACCGCCTCAAGCAGGCGAAGAAGGATGCCAAGCTGCGCGAACGCGAAGAGGCTGTCACGCGCCGCAAGGCCGAACAGGAAGACACCTCGTCCGTCGCCCCGGCGTCCGATGAGCCACGCGACCAGTAATCGCGTCGGCCAAACACAGGATCCGTGTCATGAAGCGCCGCGTAGTGAACAGCTTTGTGCTGTTCGATGTCGTTTACACCGATGGCAGCCGTAGTTCCAATCGCAAGGTTCCGCGTTCGGTGGTCGATGGACTGGACGGACCGGATGCCGTCAAGGCCGCCATCGAGGCACAGGATCGCGACATCGCTCTCGCATCCGGCCGGGCCCAGGCCGACGTCAAATCAGTGACACGTTCGCGGAGCTGAGTTTCGTGCTGTACGGATGCTGCTGATCTCCGATCACTTCGACGGACGTCGATTCTTCAACCCACACGCTCCGCAGGGCAAGAGCCGCCGCGACGTCTCCCGTTGGCGACGCACGCGCCAACGGGAGCCATGGCCGGAGCACGTCGAGGACGTGCCGCTAACGCCCCCTCCCCGCGCCGCACGTGACCGAATCGCGGTGACGTTCATCGGGCACTCGACATTCCTGGTACAGATCGGCGGCCTCTGCGTGCTCACCGATCCGATCTGGTCCGACCGCTGCAGCCCGGTTTCTTTCGCCGGGCCGCGTCGCGTGCGACCACCTGGCCAGAGCCTGGATTCGCTGCCCGGCGTGGACCTGCTGCTGATCACGCATAACCACTACGACCACATGGATTTGCCGACGCTACGCAAGGTGCGGGCACGCTGGCAGCCAAGTACGGCAACCGGCCTCGGCAACGCGCGCCACCTCGCGAAGGCCGGCATCCGGTCGGCGGTCGAACTCGATTGGTGGCAGACCACCGAACTCGCGGGCGCACGCGTGACCTATGTGCCTGCGCAGCATTTCTCCGCGCGCGGACTGCACGACCGCAACCGCAGTCTTTGGGGCGGCTTCGTCGTCGAAGCCCACAGTGCTGTCGTCTATTTCGCGGGCGATTCCGGCTACTGCCCATACTTCGCCGAAATCGCCAGCAGGTTCCCGCGTATCGATCTTGCGCTGCTGCCTATCGGTGCCTACGAACCACGCTGGTTCATGCGTCAGCACCACGTGAACCCTGAGGAGGCGGTGCAGGCGCATCTCGACCTGCAGCCGCGCCGCAGCATCGGCATGCATTTCGGTACCTTTCAGTTGACCGACGAAGCTATCGACGCGCCGATCTCGGCGCTGCGTCAGGCACAGGCCCGTGCCGGCGTTGCCCACGCGGAGTTCGACGTCCTGGGATTCGGGGAAACCCGGCAATACGCCATGACATAAAAGCGCCGCCCAGGATCAACTGCGCCTGACCCGGATCCCGCCGCCAAACTGTCAATCAATCACAACGCCGCCGGCCATGCCCTTACGCTGGCTGTGCGCCGAACATGTCGAGCTGCCAGCCGGCAGCGGTCAGCGGAAATGTCTTGATCGAACGTCGCACGCCGATCTGATAGATCGGCTGGAACAGGATGAACAGATTGGCCTCATCCACCATGATCTGCTGATATTGCCGCCACAGCTCGATCTGCTTCTGCTTGTCCGGTTCGGCCGCCGCACGATGCACCAGCTTCACCACATCGTCTGGCGGCACCCAATGCACCCGCTTCGCCACGCGCTCCACCGTCGCCGCTGCCCACAACTCACTTTCAATCGCTGGAGGATTCCAGAACGTCAGCGCGGACGTCGCCTTGTAAGTCGTGTACTGGGTCCGGAATGTCACCATGTCGAGCGGCGCCAGCTTCGCCATGATGCCGACGCGCGCCAGGTCGGACTGCAACTTCTGCGCCAGTACCGCAAACGAGGTCCCGGTGATCGCCCCGGTGCCATACTGCAGATCGAACTCGAAGCCGTTCGGCAAGCCCGCCTCCGTCAGCAGCTTCTTCGATCGGTCGAGGTCCTCGTGATAGCCGATCTCGCGCGTCAGCTCTTCAGTCGAACCATTGGTGCCGATCGGCAGAAATGTCACTGGCCGTACCGCATTGCCTGCCAGCAGCGAATTCTTGATGCCGTCATAGTCGATGGCATAGCCCACGGCCTGCCGCGCCGCCCTGATGCCGAGAGCCTTGTTGAAGGCAGCTTCCGACGTCAGAGCCAGATACACAAAATCCGTGCTGGTCAGCCGATCGATCCAGATGTCCTTGCTGTCCTTCAGGATCGCAACCTGCTCGGGTATCAGGTTGAATGCCGCGTCGATGTCGCCACGCTGCAATGACAGAAGCTGCACGGCACTGTCGGGAATATGGCGCAGCACAACGCGATCGAACGGCGGCTTGCCTCGCCAATAGTTCGGGTTCGCCACCAGTTGGATCTGCGAATTCTGTTCCCAGCGCACCAGCCGATAGGGACCCGTTCCCACTGAATTCTGGTTCAGCCAGTCCAGCGCCTTGTCCTTCGTCTTGGCATCCGGACTCGCGTCCGCTCCATGTTCCTCCAGGACCTTCTTCTCGCAAACCACGAAGCTTGGCGCCGCCAGAATGGTAAGGATCGGCTCGGCGGGGTTCTTCAGGATCACGTCGATGGTCTTGTCATCAACCTTGTCGAAGCGGATCACGTTCGACAGATATTGCGATGGCTGATCGCCGATATGCAGCTCGCGATCGAGCGAGTATTTCACATCGTCCGCGGTCATGACATTGCCACTGGAGAATTTCACGCCGTCGCGCAGAGTGAACCGCCATCCACCGCCATCCGGCGTGCGCTGAAACGAAGACGCCAGCGCCGGTTTGACGTTGACGTAGTCGTCCGGCGTCATGGTGACCAGGCATTCATAGCAGGCAGCCACGATCAACGGCGCCATATAGTTCGACTCATGCGCGGGATCGAATGTGACCGTGTCGGCGAAATCGATCGCAAGAACCAGTGTGCCCTTATGGCTTTGCGCATAAACCGGTGGACCGGCAAACTGTGAGGCAACAAATCCTGCACTGCCGATGCCAAGCATACGCAGAACCTCGCGACGATCGACCATGCTGCCAATTGGTTCGCGCATTCTTGGAATCCCCCACCCGATTGTTGCCATAACTATAAAGGGGAGCGGACACGCGGTAAATCATCGATGGACCGAGTGGTTTGACAGCCCAAATCCGATGGTCGAGTTTGCAGCGGCGTTTGGCTGCACCTCGCAATGCGGTGCGTCACAATTCAAAGGGGGAGGATGGCGCGCCGATGCTACGCTTTCTCGTCGCGCGCGTGGGCGCAATGCTGGTGATGGCGGTGCTCGCGACACTGGTCGTGTTCCTGATCACGAATACCGTCCCCGGCGATCCCGTGCTGGCACAACTCGGCGATCAGGCTGCCTCCGATCCCGCGATCGTGGCCGAGTGGCGCCACCAATACGGCCTCGATCGTCCGTTATGGGAACGCTATGTCATCTTTCTGAACGATCTGCGACATGGCGACCTGGGGCGCTCCATCCGCTCGCGCCGCCCGGTACTGGACGACGTGGAGGAGTATGCTCCGGCAACCCTGGAACTCGCCACTGTCAGCTTCGTTCTTACCCTGATCGTCGGCATCCCGCTTGGCATCCTTGCGGCGGTGAAACGCGATACATGGCTGGATCATCTGGCACGAGCAATCTCGCTGTTGGGCGTTTCGTCGCCGACGTTCTGGCTTGCGTTCATCCTGCTGGCGATCTTCTACGGCTGGCTGCAGATCGCGCCCGGGCCAGGAAGGCTCGATACCATTGCACTGCCGCCGCCAACAATCACCGGCTCTTATCTTATCGATTCGGCCATTGCCGGCGACTGGGGTACTTTCAAGGACGCCGCGGCGCATTTGGTGCTGCCATCGATCGTGCTGGCGGCTGCAACGATCGGGCTGATCACACGCACCACGCGCGCCAGCATGCTGGAATGCATTCAGCAGGACTATGTCCGCATGGCCCGTGCCAAAGGATCGCGCGAGCGCCGCGTCATCCTGCGACACGTGCTGCCAAACGCCCTGGTACCTGTGGTCACGCTCGGTGGCCTGGCCTACGCAAACCTGCTGACCGGCGCAGTGCTTACGGAAACCGTCTTTTCCTGGCCCGGCCTGGGCCGCTACACCTTCCTCAGTGCATCGGCGCTGGATTTTCCGGCCATCATGGCGATCACGTTGCTGGTGGCAATCACTTATCTGGTCATCAATCTGCTCACCGACATCAGCTACGCGATGCTCGACCCCAGGGTGCGGCAATGAGCAGCACCGAACTGTCAGCCACACTACGGCTTCCGGCATCGCGATGGAGTCGCTGGCGGCATCAATATGCACTGGCCGCAATAGGTGCGGTGATCGTTCTGCTGTGGATTGGCGTCGCCATGGCGGCGCAGGCATTGGCACCCTATTCACCGAACGCAGTCGTTCTGTCCGCACGACTGCTGCCACCCGGCGCACAGCACCTGCTGGGTACGGACGAGCTCGGCCGCGACGTGCTGTCGCGCTTGATTTTCGGCGCGCGGATTTCGCTGGTGACCGGCGTGTTGGTGGTGACGGTTGGCGCGGTCATCGGCACCTTGCTGGGCGGCATTGCCGCTTATGCCGGCGGACTGCTCGAAGAGGCGATCATGCGCCTTACCGACCTTGTATTGTGTTTTCCGCCGATCATTCTCGCACTGGCGATCGGCGCTGCACTGGGCATCGGCACCACCAACACGATCATCGCGATGCTGGTGGTATGGTGGCCGAAATTCGCCCGCCTGGCGCGAAGTCTCGTGTTGCAGCAACGCTCATTGGAATATGTCGAAGCTGCGTTGGTCGCCGGCTTCGGACCGGGACGCATCCTGTTGCGGCACATCATTCCCAACTCGGTCGGCCCGCTGGTGGTGCTGGTCACGCTCGATGTCGGCAACGCCATCATCATATTTGCCGGCCTGTCCTTTCTCGGTCTCGGCGTCGTGCCGCCGACACCCGAGTGGGGCTCGATGATTTCCGAAGGCCGGGAACTAGTCGCCCAATGGTGGGTCGCCAGCTTCCCCGGCATCGCCATCCTGTCCATCGTGCTGGGATTCAATTTTTTGGGCGACGGTGTCCGTGACTGGCTCGATCCCAGGTCACGACGCTATTGAGATGACAGCCGCAACACCGCCCGTGCTGGAGGTCGATGACCTCCGCACCTGGTTCTACACCGACCAGGGTATCGCGCGTGCAGTCGACGGCGTCAGTTTTTCCGTCCATGCGGGAGAAACAGTCGGCATTGTCGGCGAATCCGGCTGCGGCAAGAGCGTCACCGCGCTGTCGATCATGCGTCTGCTGGAAGAACCCGCGCGCATCGTCAGCGGTGCGATACGCTTCCGCGGCCGTGACGTTTGCGCCATGCCAGCCGCGGAACTGCGCGCGATGCGTGGTGGCGACGTCGCCATGGTGTTCCAGGATCCGATGACCTCGCTCAATCCGGTGATGCGCATCGCGCAGCAGCTGAACGAGGCAATGACCATCCACGGTCGCGCTCGGGCCGAGGCAAAAGAGCGCGGCATCGACCTGCTGGGAAGCATGGGGATAGCCGCGCCGGAACGCGCGATGACGAGTTATCCGCACCAGTTCTCTGGTGGCATGCGCCAGCGCGTCGTACTGGCAATGGGGATGAGCAACGAACCGGCGCTGCTGTTGGCCGATGAACCGACGACGGCACTCGATGTTACCATTCAGGCGCAGATCCTTGACCTGCTGCAGGATTTGAACCGGGAATTTGGCACCGCGATCGTGTTGATCAGCCATGATCTTGGCGTAATCGCCACGATCTGCACGCGGGTGATCGTGATGTACGCCGGCGAAGTGGTCGAACAGGGACCCACAGTCGAGGTGCTCGCCAATCCGCGGCACCCCTACACCTGGGCATTGTTGAATGCGCGTCCCGGGCTGGACACCGATCGTGGTGACCGACGATTGACCACGGTCGAAGGCATGCCGCCCGACCCATTGGATCAGCCGCCCGGTTGCCGCTTCGCGCAGCGCTGCCCATTCCGACAGCCGGTGTGCGACGAGCATCCACCGTTGCTCGACGTCGGTCCTGATCGGCTTGCGCGCTGCTGGCTTGCGCGCGACGACGACCAGCCGTTCGTGCGCCGCGCGCGTGTCACGCGTGAGGCAACTTTGCAAACTGTCGCCTCACCCGTCCCGATCATGGAAGTAACAGGGCTGGTCAAGCACTTTCGCCTGCGCGGTCGCCTGCTCGCCGGATCACGCATCGTGCACGCGGTAGATGGCGTCGATCTGACCATCGAATCCGGCGAAATACTCGGCGTGGTGGGAGAGTCCGGCTGCGGCAAATCCACCTTGGCGCGTACACTGCTGCGCCTGTACAAGCCAGACAGCGGCAGCATTCGGTTCGATGGACAGGAGATCGCCAACGCTTCCGCCGCTGTGATGCGCCCGCTGCGCCGCCGCTTGCAGATGGTGTTCCAGAACCCATACGCCAGCCTGAATCCGCGCATGACGGTCGATGCCATTCTGGCAGAACCGCTGCGCTACCATGGCCTGACGCATGGCGCCGACGAAACTCGGCGGCGAATAGACGAGTTGCTGGGGCTGGTCGGGCTGGGTTCAGCCGCGCGCGGACGCTATCCGCACGAATTCTCCGGTGGTCAACGCCAGCGCATTTCGATCGCGCGCGCCCTTGCGGTGCAGCCCGACTTCATCGTCGCCGACGAACCGATTTCCGCGCTGGATGTCAACATCCAGGCGCAGATCGTCAATCTGATGATCGATCTGCGCGAGCGCTTCGGCCTCACCTATCTGTTCATTGCGCATGACCTTGCCGTGGTGCGTCACATTTGCGATCGCATCATGGTGCTGCATCTCGGCCAGGTCGCAGAGATCGCGCCCGCGGACGATCTGTTCACCGCGCCTCTGCATCCCTACACGCGCTATCTGATTTCCGCACAACCGTCGCTGCATGGGCCGCAGTCCGCTACCGGTCGGCAAAAGCTTACTGGCGAGCCTGCCAATGCGATCGATCCACCATCCGGCTGCCGCTTTCACACGCGCTGTCCGATCGCGCGGAAGATTTGCGCCGAACAAACACCTTTGACGCGCATGTTGCGCCCAAAGCATGCCGTCGCCTGCCACTTTGCCGGCGAATTCCAATGACCGCGAGTTCCAACGACGGCGAATTCCAATGACAGCTTGACGACCGTTCCTGCTCGGTTCCAAGCTTTCTTGTGAATGTCGCAGAAGATCATGAAGGGAGCCCGAGAGTGGCCGCACTGGTTCGGGAAATACGTCCAGGTTTTGTCGCCGAGATCGCCAACATCGATCTCCGGCGACCGATTTCGCCAGACGACGTCACGCTTATCCAGGGTGCCGTCGACAATCATCCCGTCCTGGTATTCCACGGTTCGCCGATCAGCAACGAACAGCAGATTGCTTTCAGCCGCAATTTCGGGACGCTGTCACGCGCCACTGAATATCAAAAGGATCCGACGAAGCGCCGCCTGGGTGGCGAGATGACGGATGCGTCGAACCTCAGTGAGGACAGCCAGGTACTTGGCGCCGGCGATCGCCGTCGGGTCAACAACCTGGGCAGCAGGCGCTGGCATACCGATGGATCCTACAAGCTTTACTCAGGCAAGTATTCGCTGCTGTCCTGCCATTCCGTGGTGACGGATGGCGGGCAGACCCAGCTGGCCGACATGCGTGCCGGCTACGACGCATTGCCGGAAAAGATGAAGCAGCTCGTGGCAGGACTGGTGCTGGAACACAGCATCTTCCACTCGCGCGCCGTTGTCGGCTTCACCGGGTTCTCGGCCGAGGAGCAGGCCAGTCTGCCGTCAGCCCAACATCCGCTCGTGCGCGTGCACCCGGCATCCGGCCGCAAGTCGCTCTATCTGTCTTCGCACGCCTCGCATGTCGTCGGCTGGCCAATTCCGGAAGGGATCGACCTGCTGCTGGAGCTGACGGAATGGGCGACCCAACCCGCTGGTGTGTACACGCACCAATGGCAGTTGGGTGACATTGTGATGTGGGACAATCGTTTCACCATGCATCGCGCGCGTCGGCATTACCCGGAAACCGCGGTGCGTGACATGCGCCGGACGACAATTGAAGAAGCCGTGCCACCGCTGGAACAGGCCGCATAGGACAACGCCTCGAGTGCCAACATCGTCACGCGATGGTTCTCGGTGAACTGGGGGCGCTGCTCGAAGCGGTCACGGGATCCACCTGCCCGAAGCTCCAATAGTAGAACGCCAGATAGGCGCCCTGGAACGCCGCGCCGATAAGGAACGGCAGTGTGAGATCGCCGGCCGCGAACAGAAACCCGGTCAACACCGGACTGACCGATCGCGGCACCTGCATCGATACGTTTGCCATGCTGGCCGCGAACCCGCGTCGCTGCGGCCGCACGATGCTGATGCTCAACGCGCTGCGCGCACCCGTCGTGCCTCGGTTGAACATCGCGCGAAGGACATAAAGCGTAGCTGCCAGCCCGAAACTCGGCGCAAACGGCAGCGCGACAAGCAACACCAACCCCACCAACCGCATCGCAATCACCGAACGCACGATGCCAAACGACTTCGACAGCCATCCGGCCGCGATCGATGCCACTGCCGCCATCAGGAAGCCACCCGCCATCAACGGTCCGATCTCGGCCGGCCCTTCGCCAAAGCGCTCCGCGAACCAATAGGCGATCAGCGGCCCGGTCGCACCGACGCCCGCCCCGTTCATCAGGTTGGCGATCATCAGGCGCAGCACCATGCGGTTTTCCTGCCGCACGACTCCCTCCGACGCCGGCTCCGCCACCGCGGCGCCATGCGCCCGAACCGCCTCGCTGTCCGGTGTCCGCAGGATCAGCGCGCAGCATAACAACGACCCGACGGCGGTCAGAAGGAACAACGGCCGATACGCAACAGCCCCCGGCAGCACGATTTGCAGGCGAGCCGGCAACGCCGCGATCAGCGCCCCAGCCGCATTGCCCAGAAAGCCCAGCGCCGCGTTCAAACTGTAAACCGGCCCGCGGCGCAGCGGGCTGACCGACTGCGCCAGCCACGCCTGCTCCACCGGGGAGAACGGACCGGCAGCGCCATTCCCGCCTCGGCCAAAGCCGCCCACCATTGCCGCGGCGTAAAGGATCGCAGGCTGCGCCGACAGCAGCGCCGACAGGCCGGCAACACATTGCGCGGCTTCGTAGGCAAATAGGAATCTCCGACGCCCGCCGCGGTCGCTCAGCGGGCCCGCGAACAGCGTCAGGACAACGCCCATCAGCAGCGCGACGCTCAGCACGACGCTGATCGACACGGCCGACCAATTCAACGCCCGCAGATACAGGCTGAAATCCACCGCGAGCGCACCCTGGCCGATGCTGCGGATGAAGCGCGTCGTGAGCAGCAGCCGAGTAGTGCGGGCACGGTCGTCAGGCATGCCCCTGTCTTTGGCCGATGTCGCCGGATGGCACAACCGCCGGTGCCGAGCGCACGGGACGCGCCAGCCATGCCGCCAACGTTGACGCCGCGCACCCTTTGGATTGCAACAGCTTCACCCAAAGGAAGCCCGCCCGTTGACCCGCATGCTGATCGCCGTCGTGGCGATGTTCCTGCAACAAACCTGCGGCTCGGTCGGCCGGGTACTGCCCGCGGTGCTCGCCCCGCTGATCATTCTCGAACTGCACGCCGATCCGTCGTGGGTTGGCGTCTATTTCGGTCTGGTGGCCATCGCCGCGCTGGTCGGCCAACTCGGATCGGGCGGCTTCATCATCCGCCACGGCGCCATCCGCATGAGCCAGATCGCGCTGTTGTCCACCGGCGCGGGGATGGCGGTCGCGGTCATCGGCGGCGCGACGGGTTTCGTGCTATCGGCGCTGATCGGCAACGGCATCGCGGCCGTCGCAACGCCTGCCAGTTCCCAACTTCTCGGCCGATGGGCAATCAGGCGATACGCACCCTTCGCATTCTCTGTCACGCAGACCGCGATCCCGGCTGGCATCCTTCTCGGTGGCTCACTCGGCCCGACGCTGGCCCAGTCACTCGGATGGCGCGGCACCATGCTGGTCAGCGCCGGCGGCTGCTGGTTCTTCGCCATTCTGCTGCAATCATTGCACGGACGACTCGACACCGATGCATCGCCGGCCCATGCGATCCACCTGTCGGATTTCCGCACGACAATCACCGGCGTCCTTGCTGTGCGGGAACTGCGCGCGCTGTCCTTCGCCTGTTTCGCATTCAATGGCCTTCAGGCGGTCTTCATCGCCTATCTCGTGACGTATCTCGTGGCACTCGGCTACGATCTGGTGGCGGCGGGCGCGTTGTTCTCCATGGTCATCGCCATCGCCATCCCGTGCCGCATCCTGTGGGGCTGGGTTGGCAGCTTCTACGTCGCTCCGCAGCGCGTGATGTCCGCGCTCGCGTTCGGCATGGCGGCGAGCGTTGTGCTGCTCGGGGCCGTTACCCCGGCGTGGTCAAGCCTTGCGATCGGCTTGGTCACCGGTGCGCTAAGCGCCACCGCGATGTCCTGGCACGGCATTCTGTTGTCCGAGGCCGCTCGGCTTGCGCCCACCGGCCGAGCGGGCGCAGTGACCGGCGGCGTGCTGTCGTTCGGCCAGATGGGCGCGTTCTTGTGTCCGTCGGTCTTTTCGCTGTTGCTGCGCATGACCGGCGGCTACGCGGCCGGTTGGGCGGTCTGCGCCATTCCAGCGATACTGGTGGGGATGGATTTGTTACGTCAAACGAAGAGGGACGCGCCGATATCGAAATGAAGCACTAACCGGCCACCGATAATGCATGGAGCCAGATCGCGGAGCGCACCGCGATAATTGATCCCTGGAATGCGGACGAAGTCACCGAGCAAGTTGAGTGATTCCGAGAGCGATGCGCACGATCTTGCCCGTTCAGTTCTGGCCGAAGTCCCAGCGGGGAGGTCCAGAGCATGAACACCACAGCACCGCCCGTCGCAGACCGTCCATGGTCGGTCGCTGACATAACCCCGCTGCGAAGCAAGCGATGCTGGAGATCGCTAAGCGGTACGACCTATTGGCGGCGTACGCCGAAAGTTAGGCGAAGGCCGATCAGCTACAAGGTGACGTACAAGGCTGACGGTATTCGCCACCACGGATAAAGCGGCGTGATGCGCTGGCCGCCTAAGTAGATTCCGATTCTATCGCTGCCGTTCCGACACGGGCATGCTTCCGCCGTGAACTACCCCTATTACTAGGGCGTGTGCCGCTCCCCGGTGCGCGCCCTTCTTTTGTCCCCCAGCGCCAAAGTTGCCTGATCTGCCGTATCCCGGATCTGGACAGGCGCGCCCTGTAGCGAGGCTGTAACCGCCGACGTGTTTTCTGATCCTCGCGCCGCCGATAAGGCGTAACCTGTCTACCTGGCCGCCCCGGCCTCCCCGCCGGGGCGGCCTTCTTCGTTGCGGGCCGTGGCGCCCCATCCGGGGCCCGTAGAGGAGAAAGCCGGCCCGAAACCTTGGGCATAAAGTAAAAAATCAGCGGCTGGGGGCCAGGAACGGCCCTTTTGTTGCATCTGGCGGCGCGTTTTTTGAAATAAGCGCGGCAGGCGTAGCCGTGTCCCCAGGCCAGGGCACAACGCATGCCGTGTGGAAATGCGGGCTAACCTGCCGGCGGCCTTACCAGCACCTTTGCTTTGTTATTCGCTATGGCGAAACAAACCCGCCGCAGGGCCCGAAATTCGACTGCATCGATGCCTCGAAGCCAAATGAGCGCCCGCTCGTTGCAGCCAGCAACCCCACAGACCACGGCTGAATCTGGGTATCCAACCGGCTCTGCTGAGATTCGAAATGCCCCTGCTCTATGCGGCGAGGCGGCAAGACAATCAGGGCAACGCACGATAACCATTCCGGGCGACAAACCGCGCACGGTTTCTTCTGCTTGACCATAGCTCTGCGGGTGACAATTGAGTAATTAGGACTCGGGTGCAGCTCTGGTGAGCGTGTGGGCGCGGGTCGTGTCCCGGTTGGTGGTGTAGGAGCTGTGGGTAAGTAGCCCGCCGTAGCGACCGCCAAGAGTCACGGCGGAGGCGGGCTACTTATCCACAGCGGCGGTCACCGCGGTGCTCTTGGGTAGAGTTGGGTTGCGAGACGCAACTCTCACCATGGAGATCACCACGATGACCGACGACAAGATCGCCCTTCGCGAGCTTCTGGAGAAGGGTTCTGACGCGACGTTGCTGCGCGAGATGATCGGCTTTGCTGCGCAGCGGCTGATGGAGTTGGAGACCGAGACGCTGTGCGGTGCCGGACACGGCGAACGCAGCGAGGGTCGGACCAATCAACGCAACGGCTACCGCGATCGCGACTGGCAGACGCGGGCCGGCAGCGTCGAGCTGCGGATTCCGAAGTTGCGCAAAGGCAGTTACTTCCCAGGCTTTCTGTAGCCGCGGCGGACCGCTGAGAAGGCGCTGACCGCGGTGATCCAAGAGGCCTATGTGCAAGGCGTCTCTACCCGTTCGGTGGACGAGCTGGTGAAAGCCATGGGCATGGAAGGGATCAGCAAGTCGCAGGTCTCACGGCTGTGCGGTGAGATCGACGAACGGGTGAACACCTTTCTGCGCCGCCCGATCGAGGGCGAGTGGCCGTATCTGTGCTGGATGCGACCTACGTGAAAGTCCGGCGCGACCATCACATTGTCTCGGTCGCGGTGATTATCGCTGTCGCCGTCAACACCGATGGCCGGCGAGAAGTACTCGGCATGACCATCGGCAACAGCGAGGCCGAGCCATTCCGGGCCGAATTCCTGCGCTCGCTCGCGCGCCGCGGTCTGCGTGGCGTCAAGCTGGTCATCTCCGATGCACACGACGGACTGAAGACCGCCATTACCAAGGTGCTGGGTGCTACCTGGCAGAGGTGCCGGGTCCACTTCATGCGCAACGCCATGGCCTATGCCGGCAAGACACAGCGCCGCATCGTCGCCGCGTGGATCGGCACTGCCTTTGCCCAGGACGATGCCGAGGCCGCACGCAAACAGTGGCGCCAGGTCGCCGATCAGGCCAGGCCGCGGGTCAGCAAGCTTGCCGCCTTGATGGATGAGGCCGAGACCGACGTGCTGGCCTACATGGGCTTCCCGGCTCAGCATCGTGCCAAGATCCACAGCACCAATCCCCTCGAACGCCTCAACAGCGAGATCAAGCGGCGCAGCGAGGTTGTCGGTATCTTCCCCAATGAAGACGCCGTCATCAGACTGATCGGTGCGCTGCTGCTCGAACAGAACGATGAATGGGCCGTTCAACGCGCCCGATATATGACACTGGAAACCATCGCCCCGCTGAGCGATGATCCTCTCGTCAGCCTGCCAGCCATGGCCGTCTGACAGGGCAGCCAACGCTGCTCAGGAGCGCAGTTCCTACACCACGTCGTGGGACACGATCGTGGCGGCGTGGTGTTATCCATCCACCGCCAGCGGCTACCCCGAACGCCGCTATCTTGGCGCTCGTTCTGGCGAATGCTCCAACGACGTTTTCTGCAGAACGCTCGCGGACACTGTGCGGACGCTTTTCGGGGTATTGTCCGTTCGTTCCGCCGATATTCCTTTATTTCTTTGTTATTTCAGTATTTTAGTGGCGCGCCCTACTGGACTCGAACCAGTGACCCACAGCTTAGAAGGCTGTTGCTCTATCCAACTGAGCTAAGGGCGCTTCGCACCTTAATACTGTTGACCGCCCCAGATGTCATCGCGAACGCACCGCCTCACCCCCCGTCGCAACCGCCGACCGAATATCGGTTTCGGCAAAATCGCTGCCTTCGAGCACCAGCAGGCTCGGCTGTTTCGCCAGCGCCGAGAAAAGCAGGTCTCAGTAATCCGACGTCGCCGGATGGCCGCTGACCTTGCCAAGGCCACAACCGTGCTGAACGCGGCCGCCAGATCGGCCCGCCCCCGGGGGAAACTATCTCGAATACCGGCAACCGGAGCATATCCTACGCCAGCCCCACCGCCCGCGGCCCTCGGCGGCCATGGATCACCATCTTCTCCAGCACTAACGCGGCGCCAATCGATGGCTCTCCGACCACATGATCGCCTCCCGGAACACCGACCGCCCCAGGATCAACACATTAGGCAGAGCTGGAATGCCATCGAACTCGCATTCAAACATCCACCTCCTCAACCGTCTTCGCCCGCTCCTGAATGAACGCGAACCGCAGCTCCGGGCGTCGCCCCATCAAACTCTCCACCAATTCAGCGGTTGCCGCCCGCTCTTCCGGCGCCGCCACCACCTTCAGCAGCGTCCGCTTCGCCGGATCCATGGTGGTCTCCTTCAGCTGCGACGGCGGCATTTCGCCCAGCCCCTTGAACCGGCTGACCTCCACCTTCGCCCCCGCCTTGAATTCGCGACGCGTCTTCACCTCGCGATCGGCATCATCCATCGCGTAAACCGACTTTGCGCCTTGCGTCAGCCGGTACAGCGGCGGCTGAGCCAGATAGATGTGCCCATACCGTACCAGTTCCGGCAGCTCCCGATAGAAGAACGTCATCAGCAGCGAGGCGATGTGCGCCCCATCCACATCCGCATCCGTCATGATGATCACCCGCCCATAGCGCAGTTTGGCGCGATCGAACCGATCACCGACCCCGCACCCCAACGCCTCGATCAGGTCTTTCAGCTCCTGGTTCTGCCGCAGCTTATCGGCCGACGCACTCGCCACATTCAGTATCTTGCCCCGCAGCGGCAGCACCGCCTGCGTCTCTCGATTTCGCGCCTGCTTCGCCGATCCTCCCGCGGAATCGCCCTCCACCAGGAAGATCTCCGTCTCTGCTGCATTCTCGCGAGTGCAATCGGTCAGCTTGCCAGGCAAACGCAACCGCCGCGTGGCAGACTTCCGAGCGGTGTCCTTCACCTCCCGCCGTCGCAGCCGCTCTTCCGCCCGCTCGATGACGAAGGCCAGCAGATTGTCCGCCTGGGTAGGATCGCCAGCCAGCCAGTGATCAAACCGGTCGCGCAGCGCCGTCTCAACCAGGCGCGTCGCCTCCGTACTCGTCAGCTTCTCCTTGGTCTGGCCCTGGAACTGCGGCTCGCGCAGGAACACCGACAATTTTGCCGCGATCGGATCGAGCAGATCGTCCGGCACCATCTGCCCCGCGCGGCGGTTACCCCGATGCTCGCCCCACGCCCGCAGGCCTTTCATCAGCGCGGCGCGAAACCCCGCCTCATGCGTGCCGCCCTGCGTGGTAGGGATGGTGTTGCAATACGAGTGAACGAACCCCTCGCCTTCCTCGACCCAGGACACCGCCCATTCCAGGCGGCCGGCGGCCTGGCCGTCCGCTCCCGCAGGCAGATCCGCCTCCCCTGCCCAAGGCTGCGGCAGTACCAGCGCGCGCTCACCGATATCCGCCTGCAGGCTGTCGCGCAGCCCACCCGGAAAATGCAGCACCGCCTCCGCCGGCGTCTCGTCCTTGGCGCCCCGAACCAGCGACGGATCGCACGCCCAGCGGATTTCCACGCCGCGAAACAGGTACGCCTTCGATCGGCACAAGCGATACAGCCGCGCCGGATTGAACCCGACCGCGCCGAACACCTTCGGATCCGGCTGAAAACGCACCGAGGTGCCCCGGCGATTATGCACCGGCCCGCCGTTGATCAACTTCGTCGTCGGCTTGCCGCGTGCGTAACTCTGCTTCCACAGGACTCGGTCCCGCGCCACCTCCACCTGCATCACGGCGGACAGCGCATTCACCACCGAACTGCCCACGCCGTGCAGCCCACCCGACGTCGCGTAGACCTTGCCGCCGAACTTTCCGCCCGAATGCAACGTCGTCAGAATCACTTCCAACGCACTGAGATTCTTGAATTTCGGATGAGGGTCCACCGGTATGCCACGACCATTGTCGCGCACCGTCAGCCAGTTCTCCGGTTCCAGCGTCACCTCGATGAAGCTGGCATGCCCCGCCACTGCCTCGTCCATCGCATTGTCGACCATCTCGGCCGCCAGATGGTGCAGCGCTGTTTCATCGGTGCCGCCGATGTACATGCCAGGCCGGCGGCGAACCGGTTCCAGGCCTTCCAGAACCTCGATGTCCTTGGCGGAATAACCGTCCGACCCCTTCTGGTTGCCACTGAACAGATCGTTCATGCTGTGTTCTCTGATGTCCGGCCGCACCCTACCCGTCCTGCAGGAGTCAGGGCAACCAGTCTGCACTGGCGGGCCGTACACAATCGCCGATGGCACCGATGCGTCGCGTGGTCGCGCTTTCACGCCGATCCGCACGCCGTCAAAGCAGGTGATATGAACGCTTTGCCGTGTCGCCTGGCAAACGCATGCGGGCGCGACGGAACTGCCGGCCTAGGCTCATTCGGCGAATGCGATCTCGTGCGGGAAGCCTCGCCGCGGGTCGTGCGTGTGGCCGCACTCAGCCCCTGTTCTTGGCGCCATTCCGGCAACGATCCCTGTGGCGCAGGCTTGCTAAACTGTGATCTGGTCCACATTATTCGCCAGATTTTCCGGCAACTATTGCGCACTGAGAAACGATCGGGGGCGGTACAATGTCCAAATCAAAGACCCTCTGGTCTCTCATGCTGTTTGGACTTGTCCTTGCCGGGTGTCAGACCGCGCCGACCGGGCCGGCGCAGGATTTCGTTGCGGCGACAAACTCACTGGCTCAAGCCGAATCCGCCTATTTCGACCAGATCCAGGCTGCCTCGGATGACAGTCACGTCCTGATCGCGAGCGCGGTATATGTCCGTCACATAGGAACCTTCTCCACGATCGCGGGCGAACTGACGAAACGGGATGATTTCTCGAGGGCCAAAGCCGCCCGGATGGCCGCCATGGCGCAGTTGCAGAACTATGCGCAACAGATCACCGCAATTTCCGCCGCCACCACCGATACCGCAGTCGCCGGCCAGGCAAAAACCACCGCGACAGACGTAACCAAGCTACTGACCGACCTGAAGGCTGCCAAACTCACTCAGCAACAAGCCGGCCTGATCCAAACCGCCGTCAATACCCTGGCCCAGGCAATCATCAACGCGGCGGCAAACAGGGACCTGCAAAGCCTCGCCAAGGAGGCCAGACAGCCAATCGCCGACATCGCAACAATGGTCGCCCAGGACACCGCGAACATCGAGGCGGACAACTTTGCGCCAGGACTCGTGGCCGATCAGCAAGCGGCTATGATGAGCATTCTGAGCAAGATCTATGAGGACCCGAGCGCGAACAGCAGCCAGCGGCTGGCGGCGGTTACCGCGTGGCGAAGCTGGAAACCTTCTCTTGTCACCGAGGGCAAGGCCATCAACGACGCGCTCGCCAAGCTGACGAAGGCCAACGATGCCCTTGCGGCCGGGCAGCCGGTGGCCGCGGGCATGTTGGCACAACAGGCACTTGCGTCGGCGCAGCAGGCGGTGGCCGCCCCTACCGGCACGAAATAAGGAGGCTCCAAAATGCCGACAAACGCGGATGCCGTCAGCGACTTCGAAGCGGCGAAAAATGCCCTCGAGAAGCAAGTCCCCGCGGCAATCGGGGCGACCGCGGACAAGCTTCTCCTCGCCATTCAGAGCATTGCGGACGAAGTTGGAGCATTGGAAACTGTCCTGCTCACAAATGCCTACGTCCCGCAAACCGACGCCTTCAAGGCTGCGACCAATGACGCAAAGTCCTTTGTGGCGAGCTTGAACAGCCTCAAGCAGGCACTGGTAGTGGCGGCCGGTCTCGCGCAGATCCTCGACAGGATGATCAGCTACATCAAGTGACACAGTGACGCTGACTGGTGTTAGCGCCAGGGCGACCGGGACGCGGTATCGATCGCTTCAGCGTCGTCATGCCAACCACCATCGGCATGACGGATAAATCGTGGCCGTTGTCGGGTGTAACCTTGCAGGCCTACGTCAAACTGGCCACCCTCCGCCACGGAACCCGACCAATGGGAAATGTCCTATCAGCATGGGAGTATAATCATGGCGGTTATCAGGGTGCGCGACCTCGCATACGCCCGGCTCCGGTCGCCTGACCTGGATGCACAGGAGGAATTTCTGACCGCGTTCGGTATGGTGCGCGCGGCGCGGACACCGACGGCTCTGTATATGCGCGGGACCGATCCGGCACACCACATCCATGTCACCGAGTTGGGCGACGCCAAATTTATCGGCTTCGCATGGACGGTTGCCAGCGAGGACGAGCTCAACGCGATTGACAGGTTGCCCGGCGCTTCCGGGATCGAGAGCATCGACGAGCCCGGCGGCGGCAAACGGGTCCGCGTGACGGAACCCAATGGCTACACCATCGAGATCGTGCACGGGATGGCAGCCGCGCAGCCGATCCAGGTCGTGCGTCAGCCGCTCAACTCCGGTTTCGAGCCGTTGAAGCGCGCGGGTGAGGTCATGCGTTTTGCCTCCGGCCCATCCAGCGTCAAGCGCATCGGCCACGCCGTACTCGGCTCGCCAAAAAACCAGGAAACCGTTCGTTGGTTCCGCGACACCCTTGGCCTGGTCTGTTCCGACGATGTTTACGCCGGCGACAAGGACAACATCATCGGACAGTTCAGCCGGATTGATGCCGGCGATGATTATGTCGACCACCATGCGTTCTTTTGCATGAAGAACGAGCGCGCGGGCCTCAATCACTTTTCCTTCGAAGTGCAAGACGTGGACGACGTGTTCATCGGCCACGAGTACCTCGACAGTCTAAGCAAATACGAACACATGTGGGGCATCGGCCGCCACCTGCTCGGCAGTCAGGTGTACGACTACTGGGCCGATCCCTGGGGCCGCGTCCACGAACATTGGGCAGACACCGATCGGCTCAACGTCCATAACGGTGGCAACCTGGTTCCGGCGGAGGAAGGGCTGCGCTCGCAATGGGGCACCAGGCCACCGGAGAAATTCAGAGGCCACGTCAGCCCCTGAGGCACAGCGCGCAGACTGGCTGTCCGGGTTGCAACTGCTTCCCGATGTAACACTGCCCCAGAGCTGCCCTGACCGAACGTCGGGGTCAGCCTCCACGCCGTGCGCTTGCTGCGATCAGCAGCAATGTGGATGCCGATCCGGCCTGCCGGCCACGCCAGCCTCTCGTCAAACGCGATGCGATGAACATCGACGGCCGCCGCCATGTCGGCGCTACCAGGTTGCTGTGGCATCCATGATCATTGCTCACCGCCCCCGGGGGTCGAGCGCGTCGCGCAACCCGTCGCCCACCAGATTGAACGACAACACGGCAAGGAAGATCCCCAGACCGGGGAACACCGCAAGCCACGGCGCCTGCGACAGGAAACGCTGCGCCGAGTTCAGCATCGAGCCCCAGGACGGGTCCGGCGGCTGCTGACCCAGGCCGAGAAAAGACAAACTCGCCTCGGCGATGATCGCCGCCGCGATCGCCAGCGTGCCTTGCACCATGATCGGCGGCACAATGTTCGGCAACACGTGGCGGACCGCGATGCGCCAGGCTGGATTGCCGATGGCGCGCGCCGCCTCGACATACTCGTTGCTGCTGGCATCCAGCGTCGCCGCACGGGTGACGCGCATGAAGCGTGGCGCGGTTGAAACGCCGATCGCAATCATCGCGTTGGTCAGGTCGGGCCCGAGGAACGCCGCCAAGGCGATCGCGAGAATGAGGAACGGACAGGCCAGCATGGCATCGACGATGCGACTGAGCACCACGTCGGTCCAGCCGCCGGCGAAACCCGCCAGCAACCCCGCGGGCACGCCGATGCCGGCGGCGATCAGCACGGATACCACGCCGGCCAGCAAACTGGCACGCGCACCGAAGATAACGCGGGACAACACGTCGCGCCCGTTTTCATCCGTTCCCATCCAGTGCGCCAGCGACGGCGCCTTCCGGATCGCGGTCCAGCTCGTTGCGATCGGATCGTACGGCGCGATCAGCGGGGCGAAGATCGCCACACCAATGAACAGCACGATGACCGCGAGCCCTGCGACGGCAACCGGTCGGTGCAGGAAGCGGCGAAGCGCAAGCTGTGCGGGGCTGCGCGGCATGGCCGCGGTCGGGGCGAGTGCCGGCGTGGCGATGGTGGTGCTCATGGCAGCGACCTGTTTGGCATTGGCGGGTTGGCTCATGCCCCCCTCAGCCGCGGGTTGATCACCACGTACAGCACATCCGCCAGCAGATTCAGCATGACGTACAGAAATGCCGTCACCAGGACGACGCCCTGCACCACCGGATAATCCCGATTGAATACCGCATCGACGATCATCTTGCCGAAACCCGGGATGCTGAACACCTGTTCGGTCAGCACGGCGCCGGAAAACAGCGTCCCCAGTTCCAGCGCGCCCAGCGTTACCACGGGGATCAGCGCATTGCGCAACGCATGCCGCAGCACCACGACGAATTCGCGCAGTCCTTTCGCCCGTGCCGTCCGCACATAGTCCTGGTCCAGCACGGTCAGCATGGCGCTGCGCGTATGTCGCATCAGAATCGCGGCGATCGCGTTGCCCAGTACAAACGCCGGCATGATCGTGGTAGCGAGCGACTGTCGCCAATCCTCCGCCAGCGACACGTAACCCGACGGCGGCAGCCAACCCAGATCCACCGACACCAGCAGAATCAGCATGATGCCCAGCCAGAACGTCGGCGTGGACAGCCCGGCCAGCCCGATCGCGTTGGCCACATAGTCCCAGAACCGGTTGCGCTGCACGGCAGCGACAATCCCCGCCGGTACGCCGATCAACACCGCGATGGCGAACGCCATGGTGCCGAGTTGCAAAGTGACCGGCAGCTTCTCCAGGATCAGTTGCGACACCGGCTGGCGAATGCGCCACGAGTATCCCAGGTTGCCCTGCAGCACATTGCCCATCCAATGCAGGTACTGCACCGGTAGCGGTCGATCCAGCCACAGCTCGGCGCGTATCTGTGCCAGCACCTGGGGATCGCCGCGTTCCTCGCCTGCCATCACCAGCGCGGGATCGCCGGGCATCAATTGTTGCAGGCAGAACACCAGCACGCTGACCAGCAGCAATGTCGGGATAATCTGCGCGATGCGCGTGCCGAGAAACCCGCGCATTACTTCGCCATCTCCAGGCCCTGCAAGCGGATCATGCCGTCGGGGATTGGACGAAATCCCTGCAATTTCGCCGACATCGCAACAATGTTGCGCGTGCTGTAGAGATACGTCACTGGCAGGTCACGCCGCAACACGGGCCAAAGCTGTTGATAGGCCGCAAGCCGCTTCGCCATGTCGGTCGTACCGCGCCCCTCTTCAAGCAGCTTGTCCACAATCGGGCTGCTGTAATGGCTGACATTATTGCCCTGGCCGGTGTGCAGGAATTGATAGGTGTTGCCATCGATATCCACGCGTCCGGACCAACCGATCAGGTAGGCTTCGAACTCACCGCGCGTGGAAGCCGCCAGTGAAGAGGCAAACTCCATCGCCTGGATGTGCACGTCGAACCCGGCCTCCGCGGTCATCGACTGGATCACCTCGGCCTCTTGCAGCACGTCAGGCTGATTCGGCGTCAGCAACTCAACTTTCACGGGAAGGCTGACGCCGGCCTGCTTGAGCAATGCCTTGGCCTTCGCCAAATCGCGCGGTGGCGGCGGCAACGCGGTGTCGTAGAACGGCGAGCTTTTCGATACAGCCTGCACAGTCGGCGTGTTCATGTCGTTGAACACAACCTTGACCAGTGCGGCACGGTCAATTGCCGCGTCGAATGCCTGACGCACCAGTGCGTTCGTGCCATAGGGCGTATTGGAACGTACGCCATTGTTCAGGTTGTTGGTGATGCCGGAATAGCCGAGAGCGTCGGATACCACCAGCCTGAGCTTTGGATTGGCCTTCACCGCGGCGACGTCAGTGGGCGCGATGTACTCGGTCAGGTCAGTTGTGCCAGCCTGTAGATTGGCTAGGCGCACCGATGAATCCGGAAACACCTGGTAGACGACCTTGTCGAAGTGGATGTCCTTGGCATCCCAGTAGTCGGCAAAGCGCTCCAGCGTTACGTGATCCTGCGGCACGCGTTCAACGAACTTGAACGGGCCGCTGCACACCGGATGCGCGGCGAAGTCCTTGCCCTCCGCCTCGGTCGCCTTGGGCGGTAGAATCATGCCCGATCGGTCGGTCAACTGTGCCAGGAATGCGCCGGACGGACTCTTCAGCACAACGCGCACGGTACCGGGGTCCACCACCTCCACATGGTCGATCGAACTGATCTCGCCTTTGCGGAAGCTGCCCTGCATCGTCAGGTAACGGTCCAGCGTGTATTTCACCGCTGCCGCGTCCAGTGCCTCGCCGTCCTGGAACTTCACGCCGGGGCGCAGGTGGATCACCAGCGTCTTGTCGTCGGCCCATTCGTAGCCGGTAGCAAGCTGTGGAACGATGTTCAGCTTCTCGTCTATGTCGAACAGTTTGTCGCACAGGCCGGCGAACACGATGCGGCCGACATAGGTGGTCGACGTGGCAGGATCCAATACGTCCAGATCCTGCCGCAACGAAATTCGCAACGTCTGCGAAAACGCTGGCCCAGGCACAGACAACGCAGTCGCCAGCATGCAGGCGCTGGCCAGCAGGAAACGTCGCATCGTGAAGCTCCCAAGTCTTGTTTTTATGCGGGTCAATTAAAGCGGTGGTTTACCCTCGTGCGCAATCACGACATCCATCACCGCACGATCGAACACGCCGCACGGGCTATCGGTCCCCGCGAGTGTCATGCCACGGAAGGCCTGGGGCTCCGCCCCGGACCCCGCCAAGAGGCTCTGCCTCTTGGAACTCCGCTAAGGGCATAGCCCTTAGAACCCGTACGTTTGCATGCCGAAGGCTGTGCCTTTGGTTGGGGTTCAGGGGACAAAGTCCCGCCGTGGGTGGCAGGGCGAAGCCCTGGGCGTTGCTGACACATGCGCCGCATCCTTGCCGCTCCGGCGACTCGCCGCAAGCCGGCTAGCATCGGAAAAATGCAGTCCCGGGCACCGATCGCCACCGACCTCGTCCTGCTGGGCGCCGGCCACGCGCATGTCGAGGTGCTGCGTCAATTTGCCATGCGTCCGGAACCCGGCGTGCGGCTGACGCTGATCGGTCGCGAGCCGGAAACACCGTATACCGGCATGCTGCCGGGGCTGATTCGCGGCGAATACACCTTCGAGGAGGCACATATCGACCTGGCGCCAATCGCCGCCAGTGCCGGAGCGCGCTTGATCCTGGCGGAGGCGACGGACATCGATCTGGCGGCACGCCGGGTGACGGTGACCGGGCGCCCGACCGTACCCTTCGACCTGCTGTCCATCGACGTCGGTGGACAGCCGGCGATACCACCTGGGCCAAAAACACGCTTTCCGGCACTCGACCCGGCGGTGCCGGTCAAGCCGATCGGCCAGTTCCTCTCTCGGCTATCCGCATTGGAAGCGGAACTGACTCCCGGTGCGCGGATTGCCGTGGTTGGCGGCGGCGCCGGTGGTACGGAACTGGCACTGGCCTTGGCGCACCGCTACCGCGATCGGGCGCGCATCGTCCTGGTATGCGACGCATTGGAACCCCTGGCGACCGCGCCCTCGTATGCCCGGTCCGTCGCCCGCACTGCCTTGGTCGATGCCGGCGTGGAACTGGCCTGCGGGGTGCGGGCGGGTGCCTGGGCCGACGGTCGGTTGGCATTGTCCGACGGCAGTTTTCTGGAGGTCGCCACCGCGCTATGGGCGACCGGAGTGGTCGGGCCCGCGTGGCTGGCGGCTTCGGGCCTGGATTGTGACGCAGCGGGCTGCGTGCGGGTGGCTGCGACCCTGCGCAGCGTCAGCCACGGTTTCGTCTTCGCCGCCGGGGATTGTGCCGCGGTCGAGGCCAATCCTCGCCCGAATGCCGGTGTATGGGCAGTCCGGGCCGGCCGGCCGCTCGCCGGCAACCTGCGACGATCGGCCCGTGGTCGCACGCTGCGCCGCTGGCGGCCGCAGTCGCAGGCACTGGCGATCCTGGGCCTCGGCGACGGACGCGCGCTGGCCTGGCGTAATGGCGTGGCAGTATCCGGTCGGCTGGTGTGGTGGTGGAAGGATTGGATCGATCGGCGCTGGATGCGGATGTACCAGGAGCCGATGGCGCCGATGGCGGGGGATGACCCGATGCGTTGCGGCGGCTGCGGCGCGAAGGTGGGCGCCGAAGTGCTGGCGGGGGCGTTGTCCGAATTGCCTCGGCTGCGGGGGGCGGATGTGCTGATCGGGCTCGATGCGCCGGACGATGCCGCGGTTATGCTGCCGCCGCCGGGGTTCGCCGTCGTACAGAGCGTCGATCATTTCCGCGCTTTCATCGACGACCCGTTCGTGTTTGGCCAGATCGCCGCGGCGCACGCCTTGTCCGATCTGCACGCGATGGGCGCCCGGCCGTGGACAGCGTTGGCAGTGGCCGCGGTGCCATACAGTTCCGGCGAGAAGATGCGCGTGGAACTGGCCGACATGCTGCACGGTGCGAGCGGCGTTCTGGCAGCGGATGGCTGCACGCTGGTCGGCGGCCACAGTGCGGAGGCGGCGGAGCCAGCGCTGGGTTTCGCGGTCACCGGAGTGGCCGATCCGACAAAGCTGCTGCGCAAGTCTGGACTACGCCCAGGGGACACGCTGGTGCTGACCAAACCTCTCGGGACCGGCATCGTACTGGCGGCACATATGCGGGGGCTCGCGCGCGCGGCGTGGCTGTCGGCGGCCATCGACAGCATGCGGACGAGCAATGCGGTGGCGTCGCGGATTTTGCGCGAGCATGGCGTTGAGGCGTGCACCGATGTTACAGGGTTTGGGCTGGTGGGGCATTTGCTGGAAATGCTGCGCGCTTCGCGTGTCGGCGCGGTGCTGTGGCCTGATCGCGTGCCGGTGCTACCAGGAGCGCTGGAACTTGCCGCCGCGGGGGTAGAGAGCACGCTCGCGCCCGAGAATCGGCGATCGCTGCCGGGCGCTGGAACGGATGCACGCACGGCGCTGCTGTTCGATCCGCAAACCTCGGGTGGATTGCTGGCGGGTATTGCAGCGGAACGTGTGGATGCATGCGTGGCCGCCTTGCGCGCAGCGGGGATCGACGCAGCTCTTATCGGCGCAGTCGAACGTGGCGCAGCTGAAATCCGGCTCAGCGCAACATAGTTGATCGTGTCCGGATGATCGCCGCCGTGCATCTTCTGCCGCAGTCAAATGCCGGCGACCGCGCGTAATGGAATAAAACCGCACCGAAACTGGAGCATTGAAAACGCAGCTTCTTTGCGTCGCGAATCATTACGGCAGAATCGCGTCGTGATCTTTGCTTCGGACGCGGGCAGCTCACCAGGATCCGCGATTGCTCGTCACTGCTGGTGGTTGATCGCTTTCCATGGATCCTTGACCATCGGGATGGTCTCGAACTCCACGTTCTCAAGCTCTCCATTTACCTTCTCTACCCGCCGAATGTATTCGTTCTGCACGACGTCGCGCGTCGCCGGATCAATCATGAACGGGCCGCGCGGGCTCTCGTCGTCCTTCCAGCCCTTCAGCAGCGCCATAGTCTGGTCTGGATCAATCTTGCCGTTCTGTATCGCAACCACGTGGAAGATCGCCGCCATGCCGTCATAGGCATCAACCACCGTGTAGCCTGGTTCTTCCTTGGCCCCGAACTCCGCCTTGTATGCCTTGACGAACGCTTGGTTGGCTGGCCGCGTTGCTGCGGCGGAGTAGTGGTTCATCGTCACGACGCCGAGTGCCGCGTCGCCCATGTTCTGCAGCTCTTCGTCCGTCGTGAGCGACCCGGGGCCGAGCATCTTGACGCCGGCTTGGCGCATTCCGAGTTCGCTGAACGTCTTCATCAGCGCGGTGGATTCCTTACCGCCAGGTACGAATGCGAAAACCGCGTCCGGTGCTGCATCTTTGGCCCGCTGCATGAACGGTACGAAGTCCGGGTTCGCCACTGGCGTGCGCACCGACCCGGCGATCTGTCCGCCGGCATCGGTAAATCCCTTGCTGAAGGCTTGCTCGGAGTCGATGCCCGGGCCGTAGTCGGAAACGATGGTGAATACACGCTTGATGCCATCTTTCACCGCCCACGATCCCAACGGATATGATGACTGCCACAGCGAGAGCGAAACGCGGACGATGTAAGGCGATTTGGTGGTGATCGACGCCGTGGCGGCATTCATGATGATCAGTGGCACCTTGGCCTCGGTGACCAAGGGAGCGATTGCCAGCGCGTTCGGCGTCCAGACCACGCCGGCAAGTAGCTGCACATGGTCGCGGGTGATCAAGTCTTGCGCGAGGCGCTTGGCCACTTCCGGATTGGGTCCGGTGTCGTCGCGCCGGACCAGCTCGATCTTCACGCCGGCCGGCAGGTCATGCGCATGCTGCTTCATATAGAGCACGATGCCACGTTCCATCTGGTCGCCCTGGGATTCCAGCGGACCGGAGTAGGTGTTGATGATTCCCACCTTCACGGTCTGCGCGCTCGTGCTGCCGCCCGAGATCAGCATCATCGCCGCGCAAACTCCTGCCAATTTCCCGGTTGTCATGTCATATCCTTCAGGAGCCTTCCGGCGAGCACAAGCGATGCCCACGACATATTGCACGCAATGGACTTATGCCGCTACGGAAAGTTCGAGGTGTGCGCAAGGTCACAGTATCCCCCACAGGGGAATCGCATTTGACCGAGCACCAAGCGGCCGCAGTCGGCAAAGTCGTCCACGCATCTCTCTACACCGCGGATCGAGCCGATCAGCGCTATCGCCGGCACCTTCGGCGGTTCATGGCGCGTCGCGTTACCCGTCAGCGGATCCGGCTACCCGCTTGGCATTCGCCCAGCCTCCCATCGACCCCTCCAACAACAGGAGCCGACACATGAATCCACATGTCGTAGCCGAGGGAATACCTCAGTTATTCAATTACGATTCCCCTGATCGCCCACGTCAGGAGATCATTCCTGTCCAGCAACATCAGCTGCCGACACAGCAAACTCAATCGCACAGCGAAATCCAGGCTCGTCATTTCCAGCATGTCCTTGGCTCGGATGATCGCCGGCTGCTCCGACCGGGTAGCATCCTCGCCCTGATTTCTCGGCCAGAACGCGGTTGACGTCTTGGGTGCGCCGATGTAACGGCCGCCGCCGACGTTGCCAATGAGCGCCGCGCGCGATACCTCCTGGGAAAATCGAGGACACGCCCCATGCGTCAGCACCGCATCGCCTCCATCCCAGCCGACGGAATCGGCCCCGAAGTAATCAGCGCCGGCCTCGAGGCACTGGACGCCGTAGCCGCGCGCGACGGCGGGTTCACGCTGACCATTGACCACTACGACTGGGGCTCGAACTGGTACCGCAAACACGGACAGTTCATGCCGCCGGACGGTCTTGCCTGGCTGCGCACCGCGGATGCGATCTACTTCGGCGCCGTCGGCGATCCCGATATTCCAGACCACGTCACCTTGTGGGGACTGCGATTGCCGATCTGCCAGGGCTTCGACCAATACGCCAACGTCCGCCCGACCCGGATCCTGCCCGGCGTCACGTCGCCGTTGCGCGACGTTGGACCCGGCGACCTCGATTGGGTGATCGTGCGCGAGAACAGTGAGGGCGAATACTCCGGCCATGGTGGCCGCGCGCATCGCGGCCTGCCCGAGGAAGTCGCTACCGAGACCGCCATCTTCACCCGCCGCGGCGTCGAACGCATCATGCGCTTCGCCTTCGACATCGCGCGCAGCCGCCCTCGCAAGCTGCTCACCGTGGTGACGAAATCCAACGCACAGCGCCACGGCATGGTGTTCTGGGATGAGATGGCCGCGCTGGTGTCGCACGATTATCCCGACGTGACGTGGGACAAGGAACTGGTGGACGCGATGACCATGCGCATGGTGCGCAAGCCGCGTTCCATCGACACGATCGTCGGCACCAACCTGCACGCCGACATTCTTTCCGACCTTGCCGCCGCGCTGGCCGGATCACTCGGCATCGCGCCCACCGGCAACGTCGATCCGGAACGCCGCAACCCGTCGATGTTCGAACCCATTCACGGCTCGGCATTCGACATAACCGGCAAGGGCATCGCCAATCCGGTCGCCAGCTTCTGGACCGGGGCGATGATGCTGGAACACCTGGGCGAGAAACCGGCGGCGGAACTGCTGATGCGCGCCGTGGAACAAGTGTGCGCGGCCGGGATACTGACGCCCGACCTCGGCGGCAAGGCGACGACGGCAGAGGTGACACGCGCGGTGTGCGACGCGGTGCGCGGCATGAACCGCTAAGGCGTTGTCGGTTGACCGTTGCCTGGGACGGAACGATGCCGGCGACTGACGACGCACCACTGACAGACGCCGAGAGTGCGTTGCTGGAACAGGCACGGGCCCTGATCCCGGCGCTTGCCGAACGCGCGGCCACCACCATCGCAAGGCGTGACGTTTCAGCCGAAACCATCGCCGACTACCACCGCACTGGCATCCTGCGCATCGTCCAGCCGCACCGGTTCGGCGGCCTGCAGCTCCGCTTCTGCCTGTTCTCGCGCATCGTCGAAGAGCTCACCATGGGCTGCACATCGTCTGCCTGGGTCTACGCCGTGCTCGGCGAACACCAGTGGCTGCTCGCAGCATATCCGTTGCAGGCACAGATCGACGTCTGGGGTGACAACCCGGCCGCGGTCGCGTCATCCTCGCTCGCACCGCGCGCGGTTGCCAAGCGCACGCCTGGCGGCTGGCGGCTATCCGGACAGTATTCGTTCTCCAGCGGCAGCAGCCATGCCCAGTGGGCGATCGTCGGCGCGTTCCTCGGTGAGGCGGGCGACCAGCGAAACGTCGCCTACCTGTTGGTGCCGTTCACCGACATCGAGATCATCGACGATTGGCACGTGCTGGGCCTGGCGGGAACCGGCAGCCGTTCGCTGCTGTTGCACGAGGTATTCGTGCCCGAGCACCGCTGCGTCTTGCTGGCCGATCTACTGGCGGGCACCGCGCCTGGCGCACTGGTGCATCCGGATTATCCTCTGGTGCGCGCACCGCGAGGATTGCTGGTGAACTACTCGCTGCCGCCGGTGGTGATCGCCTTGGGCCGTCGTGCACTGGCCATAGCAATTGCCAACCTGCGTGGCCGCGTGTCGCGCGGGATCACGCAAATGGCGGCAAGCGAGTTCGTGCAGATGACCGTTGCCGAAGCAGCCGCGGCGATCGATGCTGCCACGCTGACCATGTGGACCGGCCGCCAGACGGCGGAAGAGTGGCTGGCCACAGGCAGGCCGATTTTGCCGGAAGCAGTCCTGCGCACGCGCCGCGACATGACCCATGCGCAACACCAGGTGCAATGGGCGGTCGAACGTCTGGTCGAGGTCTGCGGCGCGCGATCGGTCTACGACACGGACCCGCTCGCATCGATCAGGCGCGACGTACTGACACTGCTGACGCACAACATCGCCAGCCGGCAGGCGGCGATGGGTGCTTGGGGCAAGTGCATTTTGTCAGGCGCCTAAGGTGTCTTATTTTGATATGAGATGGGGATAGTGCCGATCTTCGCCGGGTCTTCGATATCGGCCGTATCCACGATCGATGTGTCGCCGGCGGTGCAAGCACTCGCGTTGGTAACGGCATTCGTGGTTTAGTAGTTTGCGACGCAGTTCTCGTTCGACTACGCGGCCTGATAAACGAATTGCACATCGGAAGCGCTCGTGCCAGGCGGCAGCGGGACACTTTGCGAACCGCTGAACGCGCTCAGCAACGCCTTCGTCCGGCAAAATCGATCGCGGTCAGACCGGTCGGGACCACCGCAGGAACTGTTCAGGTTGACGTTGAATACTTCCGCCGATCAACGCGCAGCTAGGCTTGAATTGCATGCGACAGGCTACGCGCGACGACGCCAAAACCCCGCTGACACCCCCCTCACATCCCGAACCGTAGCGTCAGCAGTCCCAGGCTGCGCGAATAGCTGCCGGTCGTCATCAGCGTCGGATCGCTGGTCGCCCGCTGATCGGTGAAATCATACGTGGCGGATAGCCGCACGTTTCGGTTCAGCAGCCATGTGACCCCAGCACCCAGTGTAACCCCGGTCGACTGGCCGCCGCCCTGCAGGAAATCGGCACGTTGCATTCCGGCGGACGCCTGCAGCAGCAAATCGCGGCGATACTCATGATCCAGCACCAACCGCGCGCCGGTGAAGGTATATCCGACGATGCCTTCCTGCGCGGCATCTTCGATGCCGCGGGTCAGTGCCGCGGTCAACGTCGTCATGCCGCTCGGTGACCAGATCGCGGTCACCTCGGCAATCGGCGCCTGATGCGCGGGATACTGCGACGCCGCGAAATCACGCACCTCCCAGCCCACCAGCACGCGATACCGCCACACAGCATCGGCATCATTGGCGAGCCCCATCAGCGTCTGATACCCGGTGGAATTACGCGTCGGCGTGCCCAATTGCGGCTCCACATAATGCGAATCCAGGGCGCGGATAACCACCAGCAGATTGCGCTGCGGCGCAAGCTCGTAGCGCGTGGTGACGGCACCCTCCACGACGTCGCGATCGCGATACGCCTGCGACGTGGGCACACCAAGAATCGTCGTGCTGTCGTAGTGATAAGTCGAGTATGCCAGACTCGGCGTCACCGACATGCGATTCAGCGCGATCGCATAGGATGCCCGCACATCGTTCACCTGATAGCCGACAGGCTCATCGGACGGCAAAGCATCCAGGTCGGTACTTGGTTGATGCAAATCGAAATGCGCCGCCGACAGCGTGAGCTGATCGCGTCCCACCGCAACCGAACCGCCCATCGAGGCAGTCCAGTCGGTCGTGCTCTGCCTGGGCTGGTCCAGATACTGCTCGTCATCAGCCGAGAAATAGGCACCCAGACTGTTGCGTGACCAAGCAGATGCTACCAGCAATGAAGGATGCGTGCCTACGAGCCAGCTTCCGCGCTGCGGCGCCCCGCCAAATACATTGCTGTCGTAGCCCAGCCCCTCATCCAATTGCGGATGCAACAGGAAGCTGTCGATGCGGATGCCTGCCGGATCGAAATCCGGCCGTGCGCGCGATGCCACAGTGACCCCAGGCGCGTTGCCATAACCTGGCACACCCTCGGGAAAATACGTCGACAGTTCCTGCGTCCGCACACTGCCGCATGCAAGAGTGCAGCCGACAGCCACGCCGGCGACGAGGCGATACAGTCGTGCGTGATGCTTCCTGCCTGCCATGGCGCGTAGCCATGACTGAAACGGCCTTCAATCGTGTTAATGCGGCACTACAACTTCGGCGCACCCAGCGGTGACAGATCGTCGTTGGCCGCCGGCATTTGCGTCTCCCAGCCGCCGCCAAGCGCCTTATACACCGCCACCAGGTTGTTGGAGACATTGGTTGTGGCGATGGCAAGCTGCTGCTGGGTGGACAGCAGGTTCTGCTGCGCCGTCAGCACCTGTAGGAAGTCGGCTACACCATCCTGGTAACGGCTCTGCGCCAGCACCAACGCGCGCTGATTCTGCGCCACCGCCTGCACCAACTGGTCGCGCCGCGCCTGCTCGGTCTGATAGGCGGTCAGCGCGTTGTCCACGTCATGCCAGGCGCTGAGCACGATCTTCTGATAGTCGATCGCGGCCTCCTGCTGCTGCGCCTTCCGCAGTTCAAGCGTGGCCTTGAGCTGACCGCCCTCGAAGATCGGAATGGTGATGCCGGGACCCGCCGCAAATTGCCGCGCATTGAAGTTGAACATCTGCCACGGTTGCAGCGACTGCAACCCTACACTGCCGCTCAGCGTCACTGACGGATAGAAGTTTGCAACCGCCACGCCGATATCGGCCGTCGCCGCATGCAACTGCGCCTCGGCCTCGCGGATGTCCGGGCGGCGTCGTGCCAGCTCGGAGGGCAGACCCACCGGGATGCGTGGCGGCAGCGGCGGCACAGGCTTGGGGTCGATCAGCTCAGCCTGCAATGCGTTCGGCGGTAGGCCAAGCAGCAGGCTGATGGCGTTGATGTTTTCCGACACCTGCTGTTCAAGCCGAGGGATTTCAGCAGCCGTGGTGCGGTACAGCGCGGCGGCGTTGGCCACGTCCAGATCGGTCGTCACGCCGCCGGTCGCGCGTTGCTGGGTAAGTTGCAGATTTTGCAGCGCAGTTTTCAAATTGTCCCGCGCGATCTGCACAAGAGCCTGGTTGCCTCGCAGTTGAATATAGTCACGCGCCATTTCGGCGAGGCTGGAAACCAGAGCCGCGCGCCTGGCCTCGGCCGATGCCTCAACCGTTGCCTTCGCCGATTCCACCGACCGCCGGACCTGACCCCACAGGTCGAGTTCCCAGGACGCATCGAATCCCACCTGATAGACATCGAACGCATTGAGCGCCGCGCTGCCAAGGCCGCCCGCGGAATTGCCGGATGCGCCGTTGGCGCCGAGTGGATTTGGCGCCGTGGCGAACTCGCCGATATTGCTCGACTTCTGCCGCGTGTAGGACCCGTTCGCATTGAAGCTGGGAAACTGCGCCGCGCCGACGACGCCAAGCTGCGCGCGTGACTCGGCAAGGCGCACCGTCGCCACCTGCACGTCCAGGTTCTCGCCGGCAACGCGATGTTCCAGCGCGGTCAACTCCTGGTCATGGAACAGGTTCCACCAGTTGGGATCGGCCGGCTCGGCGACCGGCAGGCTGGATACACGGGTGATCGGTTCCGCCTTTTTGGCGAACCAGGAGGCCGGCGACATCCAATCGGGTGCCGAGAAATTCGGTCCGACAGTGCAGGCGCCAAGTGTCAGCAACAGGGATGCGGCGGCAGGTATTCGTCTCATCGGCCGGTTCTAACGCGGGAATCGCACGCGAGGCCATAGCGGGCGGCTGACCAAGAGACGCAGGCCCACCGAGGCGCTAGCATGCCCGCTGCCAATCAGGGAGGTGGCTCTATGGCCCGCATTCTGTTCAGGGATTGCCGCGTATGGGACGGCTCTGGCGCGGCGTCCTACCCCGCCGATGTGCTGGTGGAAGGCGAACGTATCCGCGCGGTCGCAACCCAGCGCGGCCAGCTTGAGGCCACCGGTGCGGAGGTGATCGAGGCGCGCGGCATGACCCTGATGCCCGGCCTGGTCGAGGGCCACGCCCACATCACCTTCATCAACGGTGCGCGCCCGACCGACCTGGGCGACACGCCACCCGAGGAGCACACTCTTGCAGCCGCGCGCAACGCCCGGGTGCTGCTGGATCACGGCTTCACCAGTGCCTACAGCGCGGCCAGTGCCAAGCTGCGGGTCGATGTGGTGATCCGCAATGCGATCGAGGCTGGCGATCTGCCGGGACCTCGCATGCGTGCATGCGGGCCGGAGATCACCGTGACAGGCGGTCTGGGCGACGAACGCCGCGCCCATCAGTTCCGTGACAGCTTCGCGATGTTTGCCGACGGGCCGCTGGAGGTGACGAAGCTGGCTCGGCTGTGCGTGCGCGAGGGCGTCGACAGCATCAAGCTGAATATTTCCGGCGACGATCACACGCGAGCCGGCGCACTGCCCCGTACGGTGATGAGCGAGGACGAGATCCGCGCCGGCGTCACCGTCGCGCGCGATTTCCATCGCATGGTCAACGCGCATTGCCGAGCGGCGGAGAGCGTGAAGCGCGCGGTGCGGTGTGGGGTGGATGTGATCTATCACTGCGAGCATGCGGACGAGGAAGCGTTGGACATGCTGCAGGCGGTGAAGGACCGCGTATTCGTCGGCCCGGCGATCGGCTTGTTGCACGCCGCGGTGCACGAAGCGCCGGAGGGCGCGCTGCATGCCGGTGTGCGGCACGGGATCGAGCTCGGGTTGGCTGCCGCGTCGCGGGCGTATCCGGAAATGCAGAAGCGCGGCATCCGCGTGGTGATCGGCGGGGACTATGGGTTTGCCCGGACGCCGCAGGGCGAGAACGCGCGTGATATCGAACACTTCGTGCGCCACCTGGGTTATTCGCCCAGCGACGCTCTGGTCTGCGCGACGCGGTACGGCGCGGAGCTGATGGGGATGGGCAACGAGGCAGGATTGGTGCGGGAGGGGTTCCTGGCGGATCTGCTGCTGGTGGACGGCGATCCGGTAGCGGATGTTGCAGTGCTGCAACACAAGGACCGGCTGGCGGCGATTCTCAAGGGTGGGGACGTCTACAAGCTGGATCGAGTTACCCTGGAGCGTCGGGCGGTGCGGGCAGCGGAGTAGGCATACCGGGAGCAACTTCGTGCTACGGCACGGCGGCGCTTTTGGGCATTGCCGTGTTGTGCATATCCATCGGCGTGGCTGGGGCAGTCGTGACCATGCCGCCGTTCGCCATGAAGCTGGGGAGTGCCTGCGGTGCGGCCAGCACCACCGCACCATAAACCACGAGAGCGACGGCCGTGGCGCGAGCCACGGCACGCCCCCAGGGCAGCGTCTTCTCGGCGAACACCACGAGCGTGATAACCGCCATGGCGGCGATATTCATGATGCCGAGTGGGAATAGAATAACGAACAGCAGCCAGCAACAGCCGAGGCAGTAAGCGCCATGGAGCAATCCCATGCGCACCGCACCCGGCATCCCGTCTTGCCACGACATCAAGACGAAGCTGAGCGGCGTACGACACTTCGACAGGCACAGGTCCTTGAACGGCGTGAGTTGATAGACGCCGGCTGCGCACAATACCGCCCCGCCAATCCTTCCCGCGGTGGCTGGCGAAAGAGCGGCACGGGTGGCAAGCGCTTCGGCGGCAAGCGCACCGACATAGGCAATGATACCAGACAGCGTCCACATCAGCATGTACCCTGCCACGAACACCCAGGTTGCGACGAAGGCCTCGCCACGCTGTCGTTTGCCTGCCTGCACCCTATGGAAGGTGAGGATCATGGGCGCGGCGGTCGGGAACATCATGGCCACCATCATCACGACCCAGATCAGCAGGAACAGGGGCGCGCACATGCCCATGGTTGGCGATGTCGTCGGCATAGCCATTTCGCTGACAGACGCTTGCCACGCAAGCACCGCCCATGCAGCGGCGGCCAGCAACAGCAGCAGTGCCAGAATCACATTGCGTTGCATCAAAATCAGGCTGGACTGGGCGCGTTGCATGACAGATCTTTCCACGCGCAGGTTTACCGCCAATGCCGGCGTCATCCCGCCGGCGGCGGTTCGATTACCGTTCCGGTGTACATCTCGACGAACACGAGATGGTCGATCACCTTGGTCACTCCCGGAGTATTCTCGGCGATCACGCAGAGCGCGCGGCGTTCCTGGTCCTCGCCGATGGTGCCCCACAGATCGACCACGCCATTCAGCACGGTGACATTCAGCGTCGTCTTCGGCGCCCAAATCTCCTTCACGAGTGTATCCAGGATGTGGTCTCTTATTGCTTTATCGTCTGGCGCGGTCCCGCCGTGACCGCGCGCCGCAACCGATAGTGCGCGCAACAGGTCCGCACGACTGACCACGCCCACCATGCGGTCGCCCCGCAGTACCGCCACTCGCTTGATGCGATGCGCCTCCATCAATCCGACAATGTCCTCGAGTGAAGTATCCACGGTGACGCTGAACACGTTCGGCGTCATCACGTCGGCGACCTTGCGGCCATGCGTGCGGGTGAAATCGGCCGCCTGCCGACCGGGCGAGACGAGCAGTCGCAGCCACCAGGATTTCCGACGTTCGGTGCCCAGTTCATCGCGACGCAATAAATCGCCCTCGGTTACGACGCCGGCCAGCGTGCCACCGGAATCCACAACGAACAGACCGGAAATGCCGCGGTCCAGCATCAACCCGACGGCATCTGCCACGGTCGCATCCGGTGCGACGGAAATGACATTGCGTGTCATTACATCGCTGGCGTTCATCAGCCTGGTCCCTTTGTCCTGACGCCCCTCCGGTCGATGCGAAGGCGCTGGCGATCATTGGCTGGCTGCATGGCGGTCAGGCTGACCACGGCAACGGCCGCCAGGCCACTGCGCCGCACAGCAGGACGATGCCGCGACCTACCCACCGGCGAACTTGGCCAGCAACCGCGCGTGCGAACGGATACCGTGATGGAAGCAGCGCTGTTCGAACTTTTCGTTTGGGCTGTGCACCTGGTCATCGTCCAGGCCAAACCCTATCAGCAGGCTGTCGATGCCAAGCACAGTACGCAGCGATGTCACCACCGGGATCGAGCCGCCGCATCCCATCAGCACTGCCGGTTTGCCGTATTCCTCGGCGAGTACCGTCTGCGCGGCGCGCACCCAGGGGCTTTCCAGGTTCATCTCGATGCCGGGCGTGCGCGTGTGGCCTTCGTATTCCACGGTTGCACCTGGTGGCAGCCGATCGGCCACGAAACGCTCGAATTGCTCCATGACCTCGCCGGGATCCTGGTTTGGCACCAAACGGAACGACACCTTCGCCGATGCTTCCGATGGGATCACGGTCTTGCTGCCGACCCCGGTATAGCCACCCCAGATGCCGTTGATGTCCGCGGTCGGTCGCGCCCACAGCCGCTCCAGCGCCGAATAGCCGCGCTCACCTGCGGGAGCTTCGAGCCCGATCTTGCCGAGAAATGCATGTTCGTCGAAGCCGAGAGCGTCCCACTGCGCGCGCTGCGCGTTGGAGACAGGTTTTACCTTGTCATAGAAACCAGGCAACTGAATGCGGCCGTTCGCATCCTGGAGTTCGCCGAGGATACGGGTCAACGCGTTAATCGGGTTGAGCGCCGAACCGCCGTACAGTCCGGAATGCAGGTCGCGGTTGGCGGCCTTCAATGTCACCTGCGCGTACGTCATGCCGCGCAGCATCGTACTGATCGCTGGGGTATCGACATCCCACATGCCGGTGTCGCTGATCAGCGCGAGGTCACTGGTGAGCTCTGCCTTGTTTGCCGCAAGGAAGGGTTCCAGGCTGGGACTGCCGACTTCCTCTTCGCCTTCCACAAGCATGGTGATGCGGGCGGGGATGCCGCCGGCGGCTTCCTGCCATGCGCGCATTGCTTCGATGAACATCATCGCCTGGCCTTTGTCGTCCACGGCGCCACGCGCGACGTAACGCTTGCCATGCGGGCCATCGACAAGCTGGGGATCGAACGGCGGGCTATTCCATAATTCCAGCGGATCGACCGGCTGCACGTCGTAGTGCCCGTAGAACAGCACGTGCGGGCCCTGGTAGTTGGCCGGACCGGCATGATGCGCAACAACGACGGGATGACCACTGGTCGGTCGCACCTCGGCGCGGAAGCCAAGGTCGGAAAGCTGATCGCGCACCCATTCGGCGGCTCGCACGCAGTCCTGCCTGTGCGCCGGCTGCGCACTGATGGAGGGAATGCGCAAAAGATCGAATAACCGCCCGCGCGAGTCTTCGAGCGATGCATCGACGCGGCGCAGCACGGTGGCGATCGTGTCAGATAATGGTTTCGGCATTGGCGGATCCTATGTAGCGGTCAGATTGCGGTTGGCACCATTCCCTCACGCGGGTCAATCGGCAGCAACTTGTCCAGGCCGATAAGCCGTTCAAGCAGCGCGGCGGATGCCAGCGCGCGCGCTTCCTGGCGGATCGGCGCCGTTATCTGTAGTCCTACGGGGCGTCCAAACCGGTCGAACCCGCATGGCACCGCGACGGCCGGACAGCTTGTCATGGTCACCGCGGCGTTCAACGTCGATGCGCCCATGTAGTCGGTAAGCTTCCTGCCGTCGACGTACTCTGGAAAACGCAAATTCACGTCGAACGCCGGCGTAGCCGCGCTGGGTGAGACGAAGATGTCGAAGGTCTCGAACATTTCGGCGAAACGGCGGAAGAACGCAGCGCGCTCACGGTCCGCCCAGGCCAGCCTACTCGGTGTCTGCGCCAGACCCTTTTCCGTGTTCCAGATGATGTCGGGCTTGATCAGGTCGCGATGCGTCTCGAGTTGAAGCTCACGGTCGACGACAAAATGCTGCGAGCGCAGCACCATGAATGCCTCCTCGATCGCGCCGAGGTCGGGGGCGAATTCCTCGATCACACAGCCCAGTTCCTCGAAGCGGCGCACCATGCGTTCGCAGATCTCGCGCGTTTCCCGATCCACCGTCAGTCTACCGCCATAGTCGGACGTATAGGCGATGCGGCGCGGCGGCTTCGCCTCGGCTACCGTGCGTGTGAATGACACCGCGGGCATGTCGAACGTCAACGGATCGTGCGGACACAGGCCGGCCATGGCGTCGAGAAACAGCGCCAGGTCAGGGACATTGCGTGCCATCGGTCCGTGTACCGACAGCGGCGACCACAAATTGTTCGATGTGCCGCGTGTGACGCGTCCAGGTGACGGACGCAATCCGACCACCGAACAGTACGTCGCCGGCCGACGCAGCGATCCGCCGTGGTCGGTGCCATGCGCCAGCCATACCTCGCCCGTGGCCAACGCAACAGCGCCGCCGCCAGTTGATCCGCCACACGTCAGCGACGTGTTCCACGGATTGCGCGTGCGGCCGAAGACCTCGTTGAACGTGCTGCCGCCGGCGCCGAATTCCGGCGTGTTCGACTTGGCAACGACAATGCCGCCCTTGCGTTCGATGCGCCCCACCACAGGATGCGATCTCGCAGGCACGTGATCGCGGAAGATCGGCGAGCCGTAGGTCGTGCGGACACCGGCAACGTCGGTCAGGTCCTTGATCGCCACCGGCAGCCCGCCTAGCCAACCCGCCTCGGTGTCCGCCGCCCGGCCGTGGTCATTCATCAGCCGTTTCGCGTGTTCGCGCGCGCGATCGAGGCACAGTGTGGGCAGCGCGTTCACTGCCGGTTCAACCTCCGCGATTCGCGCCGCCGCCGCGTCAATAAGGTCGAGTGGCGAGATCTCCCGTCGTTTAAGCCGGCCGACGGCTTCGGTGGCGGTCAGTCGGATCAATTCGTGGTTCATGCGGCATATCCCAATCAGGCGTCTTTGATCGTGCCTAGGGTCGAACCGTCGCGCCATCCGCCCTTATTGGCAATCGGGAAGGACTTGCACGCCTCGTGGAGGGCCGATGGACGACCGGCATCCCATTGAAAATCACGATCGCGCGCCATGGCAGAGCGAGGCGGAGAAGCAGCAGGAAAAAAAGCCGCGTGATGCGATTCCATCGGTTACTTTCCGCGGCCACGTCGACAGCTTTCAGCCTGGGACGGGGAGTGAGTTCAGCGTGCTGCCGGCCGAAAATGCCACCGGCAACTATGTGAAGATCGTGCAGCGGCTGCCTGTGAAGATCGCCTTCAATGACGACCGATTGAAGAACTATCTGGTCGAGCCAGGCATGTCTGTGGCGCCGTACGTCCGGGTGAAGTAACATGTCCGACTCGAGCCTGCCGCGCTCCGCCGCGGGTGTCCGCAGTCCATGGCTGATTGCAGTAATCGTTTCAGTCGCAACCTTTATGGAGGTGTTGGACGTCGCCATCGTCAACGTCTCACTGCGCCACATCGCCGGCGGCCTGAAGGTGGATTATATCGGTTTTGCACTCGTCGTACTCGGCTTTGGCGCGCTGCAGATCATGCTGGACCGTTACGAGATCGATGATGGATTTTCATCCGATTTCATCGTCAGCCTCGGCGCCATCGGCGCTGTCAGCCTACTGATACTCGTCGTTTGGGAGTTGTAGCATCCGCAGCCCGCGATGAACGTTCGGCTGCTGCGGTCGCGTGCGTTCGCCGTCTCTTGCCTGGTGATGTTTCTGTTTGGATTCATGCTGATCAGCACAACGCAGTTGCTGCCGCAGCTTACGCAGACGCTGCTGAACTACGATCCGACTACGGCCGGATTGACCCTTGGTGTTGGCGGATTGGCCACGTTGATCATCATGCCGCTGGCAGGGGCCATCACCGGGCGGCTGGTGCAGGCGAAATGGCTGATCCTCATCGTGCTCGCCGGGACCGGCTGGGCGCTCTACTCGGGCGCCTGGCTCGACCTCGATATCAGCTTCTGGAACATCGCGATGCTGCGGCTGACGCAGGTGGTTTGGCTGCCGTTCGTCTTCATCCCGCTAAGTGCGGTTTCCTATGTTGGCGTGCCGCCGAGCCGAACCAATGATGCCTCGGCGATGATCAATCTGATGCGCAATCTGGGCGGCAGTGTCGGCGTGTCGTTCACTACGACGATGCTGGAGGACCAGCTGCAGTTTCATCATGAGCGGCTGGCCGAACCCATCACCGCATATAATGGTTACGCCTGGAACACGCCGCTGGCGCCGATCGATGCGATAATACAGGCACAGGCCGGGATCATGAGCTATCTCGACATATTCTGGTTATTGGGCATGCTGGGGCTGTGCATCTGGCCGCTGGCGCTGCTCCTGCCACGAATGCCGAAGGGGGCGGCGCCGGCGCATTGACCTCGGGAAGGGCGCGTCATGGCGTTGAAAGACCACATTGCGTTCGGCATGTCGCTGCCACACCGCTCGCCTGACAGGATCGACATGAAGGATGTCCGCGCGGTCGCGCAGCGCGCCGAGGCGCTGGGGTTTCGCGATCTGTGGGTAACCGAAAACACTCTGGATCATGTGACGTGTTTCGATCCCGTCGTGGTGCTGACTTATGCGGCCGCGGTTACCAGCCGAATTCGTGTCGGTGCATCGGTTGTTGTGCTGGCGATCCACAGCCCGATGATGGTGGCACATCAATGGGCGACGTTGGATACTGTCAGCAACGGGCGCGCGATCCTCGGGGTTGGATTGGGGCGCGAGCATCATTACCGGGAGTTCGCTGTACCTCAGGATCGCCGGGTGCGGCGGTTCCGCGAGGAAGTGGAGCTGATCAGGGCGCTATGGACACAACAGACGTTGGATTACCGCGGCAGGTTCTACCAGTTGGAAGGCGCCACAATGTCTCCTAAACCGGTGCAACAGCCGCTGCCAATCTGGATGGGCGTCGGTCATCCCGACGCAGTGCGCCGAGCAGGTACGATGGCCGATGGGTGGATGGGATCGGGCGGGTCGAGCATCGCCGAATTCGGCCGCTCGGTGCCTGTGCTGCGTGAGGCATTGGTGCAGGCAGGTCGCGATGTTGGGAGTTTTCCGATCTCGAAGCGGATCTTCATGGCGGTGGACGAGCGGCCGGAGGTGGCGCGTGCTGAACTGAATCGCTGGTTCACCGAGGTGTACCATAACCCGGCGGGCACCGATGCATCGGGTATCCATGGCACGCCGGAACAGGTCCGCGAGAAGTTGGAAGAAGTGGTTGCGATGGGCGCCAATCACCTGTTGCTGAACCCGGTGTCACGGCACGTGGAGCAGCTGGAGGCATTGGCAGAGGTTGTTGGATTGGCATAGGGGGAAAACGATGGAAACGGTTGTTGGAAGTGGCAAGCACACCTACAAAGTGCACGAGGATTGGGCGCACGCGCCGGCGGAAGTGGACCTGAAGCCGGCAGCGGTTACCGTCGGGCCAGAGGACCGGGTGTACTGTTTCAATCGGGTCGCAGACCATCCGATTGTCGTGTTCGATCGGGACGGCAACTTTCTGTCGTCGTGGGGCGCGGGGATGTTCAAGTTTCCGCACGCGATCCGTTTCGACGCACAGGGTTTCGCCTGGCTTACCGACGGACATCATCAGCAGTTCATGAAATTCACGCCCGAAGGGAAACTGCTGCAAACCATTGGCGTGAAGGGACATCGATCGGATACCGGCGTGCCGGATGACGACTTCAGTTCGGTTGCATGGAAGAAGGTGACGCACGGCGGGGGGCCGTTCAATCTGCCAACCGACATCGCATTTACACCGGACGGTTCGATGTTCATGAGCGACGGCTACGGCAATTCGCGTGTGCACAAGTACTCTGCTGATGCGCAGTATCTGTTTTCATGGGGGGAGCCGGGCAACGCGCCGGGACAGTTCAACCTGCCGCATGGCGTATGGATTGATCGGCGCGGCCGGCTGCTTGTGGCCGATCGCGAGAACGATCGCGTGCAGGTCTTTGATCAGGACGGTAAGCTGCTGGAGGTCTGGCCTGTTGAACTGATCGGGCCGGCGTTCTTTTACGTTGATGACGATGACATCGTGTACATCGCCGAGCACAACGGCGGCATGATCAGCATTCTGACGCTCGATGGCGAGCGGCTGGCGCGTTGGGGTAATCCGATCCACCGCTCGTGCCATGGGATCTGGGGTGATTCGCGAGGCGATATCTACGTCGTGCAGCCCGGCGAGTGGGGACGTGTGCGACGTGTGGTGAAATTCGAGCGGGTGTAGCTCCGGATCACCAAACCCATCGATCATGCGGGTAGGGTCAGCGAGATCAACTCGCGTGCGGCTCCATCGATGCGATCGAGCTTACGGCAGGTGTCGATCAGACTCGCGAACTGTGTTGCGGGAATGCCAAGTCCGGGGGCAACGGGCTGGATGCGCCTCGCTTGCTCTTCGAAGTCCCAGATGAACTCGCGGCCAGTGCCTTCTCTGGTGAAACTGCGTCCGTCTTTGGTGAAGATGGTAACGCGTGGGCCGAACAAAGTTCGACCAACTGTCGGGATCAGTGTCACCCGATGCATCAGATCCAGCACTTCCGGCGGGTCCGTTTCGCCCGGGGCCGGTTGGCCGGCGCGCAGCAGAGGATAGCCACGCGTCACGGCGCCGTACGCCGAAAAATACTGCGTGCTGCCGACGCGCGGCCGGCCATCGCTGCCGGGTGTGGGGAAGGCGGGGCTTGGGTATTCTGTCTCGAGCCAGTTCACCACGGCCTCGATGCGATCGATGTCGTGGTAGAGAAGGTCGTGTTCAGCGCACAGCTTCGCCGTCACGTCGACATGGGCGATATTGTAACCAGCGGTCGAATAGATGCGGTAGAGCGTTTCGAGAAAGATCCAGTCCCGGCCAAGGTTTTTGGTGATGCTGTTGAGATCGGTACGGTTGTGGCCGGTGTAGCTGTAGCGCAGCTGACCGAGGTTGTTGCCGGTGTAGGCGTGGTAGAAGCCCGCATCGCCTTCCAGCGTTGTTTCGCCGCCGGGCGTGCCGTGTTTTGCCATTGCCACGGCGAGCAAGGCATTGCGGACGGCGCCCCCCTCACGCAGGGACCGCCCGCCGCTGCGCGCGCCCTCCAGGTTGCCGGCCGCCAGGTTGACGCACTGAGCGATCGCGCTGTTGAGTTGGTCTGCATCGAGGCCCTGGATTTTCGCCGCCGCGACCGCTGCGCCGAAGATGCCGAACACTGGGCCGGCATGGAATCCGCGCGACATGACTGTCGGGATGAATTCCGCGGCCATGCGCTCCATAACCTCATAACCTGCGGCGACTGCGGTGAGGAATGTCGCGCCGGAGCACTGGGTTATTTCCGCCGCGACTAGCGCCGCGGGAAGGATCGCCGTGCCGGGGTGCGTGAGCATGCGGAACGTGTCCCACTTGCCGCCGGCGAGGATCATTTCCGCATTGACGAAAGCGGCGCCGCTTTTGGTCAGTTTGCTGCCGTGGCACAGCACCGTCGCTATGCCGCCGCCGCCGGATTCTTCCTCCTGCATCAGGGCCAGGGCTTGTCTGCTGGCAGGCATGTCGTGGGCGACCAGCGCGGAGGCCAGTGCCTGGAGCGTGACGCCCTTGGCGCGGTCCACGACCTGGGGCGGCAGGTCGCCGTATTGGAGGTTGGCGACGAATGTTGCGAACTGCCGGCTCAATGACATGGCCGCTTCCCTTTGTGCAAAGCGCGATTGCGATGTAGCTTCGGGCCGGCCAAGGACTTTGTCTAATCGGAGCGAACGGTGAACTTCACCAGGTTGGTGTACACTGGCTCATTCGCTGCCACAGGGAGGCCTGATGAACATCCGATTCGATGGCAAAACCGTCGCTATCACCGGTGCAGGACACGGTTTCGGCCGGTGCATCGCACAGACATTCGCGCATCTCGGCGCGCGCGTGTTCGCCACCGACATATCCGCCGCGGAACTCGATGAGACCGCGGCACCCGGTGGCATCACCACGAAGGTCGTCAACTTGCGCGACCGTGCCGCAGGCACCGCCTGGATACGTCAGATCGAGACCCTAACCGACGGTCCCCTCCATGTACTGGTCAACAACGCCGGCGGCGTCGGCGGACAGGGGCCCAAACCACTGGAAGACGTGTCCGACGAAGACTGGAACGTGCTGTTCGACATCAACGTCAACGCCGCATTCACGCTGTGCCGGGCGGCGGCGCCGGCGATGAAGCGGGCCGGCGGCGGGCGCATCGTCAACACCAGTTCAGGCGCAGGACTGCAACCGTCGCTGACCGGCATCCAGGCCTATTGCAGCGCGAAGCATGCGGTGGTTGGGCTGACACGCCAACTCGCACACGAATTCGGGCCATACAACATCACCGTGAATTCCGTTGCCCCGGGATTTATCCGCACGAATGAAGCGACGGAGAAGCAGTGGGAAAGCTACGGCGCCGACGGACAGAAGGCATTGGTACAACGCATCGCCATGCAACGACTCGGCAGCGCACAGGACATTGCCAATGCCGTGGTGTTCTTCGCCTCCGACCTGGCCGGGTTCGTCAACGGTCAAATCCTGCAGGTTGACGGCGGCCGCTGATCTTCTACCGCCGCGCCACTGTCGGTGATCACCGACATGCGCATTTGGTCGCCCTCACCGGCAATGACCATGACGTCCGTCGGCGCGCCGCCGCTCTTCACGTAGTTGCCCAGAGCGGTGCAAAAATAGCTGTTGCACACGTCGGATCGAAGAGAGCGGTCCAGCGTGCAGCCCTGTGCACCATGGAACACGCACGAGCCGTCGTAGCCGGCCGAGGGCACTTGCTCGACGTATAGCCGCAGCACCGCGCGCGCATCCAGTTCTTCACGCGCACGCCGCACGCGCGCCATCGTGCGTTCGTCCAGGTAGGCGTGATCGCCGCCGCCCTTGCAGCACCAACCTCTGCACAAGGAGCAAGCGGTGCGTGCGACCTCGCCAGTAAAGCCATCGGGCTCCGGCCGCAGCGGAGAGGCCGAGCCTACGGGGTCCCTCATCGTGCGCATCGCACGCAACGACGCAACCAGATGCTTGCGGAGCCGCCGGACACGCTCCACCGATGTCGGCGCCAACGCCTTCTGATTGAGCGGTACGACGACGGCCTGGCTGCCGTCGGTCGAGGCGGCGTCGCCCGCGGTGAATGTGAAATGTCGTGTCGCCATGCGAGGTTCCACTGCGAAGCTTACGGTGGCATCCTGCGTCTCCCCAGGCAAGGATCCCGCTGTGCCGATCCCGATCATTCTGGACTGCGATCCTGGCACCGACGATGCGTTCGCTTTGCTCCTTGCACTGGCATCACCCGAGATCGAACTGCTTGCGGTCACCGTCGCTGGCGGCAATGTCGGGCTCGATCGCACACTGCCCAATGCGCTGGCCCTGGTCGCACTCGCTGGCGCGAACGTGCCGGTCTTCGCAGGCGCCAACCGGCCGCTGCTAGGCGCGTTCGTCAGCGAGACACGTGTCCACGGCGTTGATGGCCTTGGCGGCATCGCCCTCCCGCAAGTCGGCAAGCCCGCGGACGGCGTCGCCGCCGATGCAATCCGGACCATCCTGCGCGACGCCGCGCGACCGGTCACGCTGGTCGGCATTGCGCCTGCCACCAATTTCGCGCTCACCCTGATGACCGAGCCGGCACTGACAGCAAAAATCGAACGGATCGTGCTGATGACCGGCGCCTGGGGCGAAGGCAATGCAACTCCGGGAGCCGAATTCAACGCGATCAACGACCCGGAGGCACTTGCCGTCCTGCTCGCCAGCGGGCGTCCCGTCGTGCTGGCGACATTGGAACTGACGGCGCAGGCGCTGTGCACGCCGGCACATCTGGCGCACTGGCGCGCAACTGGTACCGGCCGTTGCCTGCGCACTCTGTGCGACATTCAGGCAACCGTACCGCTTGGCCCGCGTTTCGCCGGTGCCGGCGCGGCGCTGCACGATCCCTGTGCCGTCGCCTGGCTGATCCGTCCCGATCTGTTCACGACGCGCGACTGTGCCGCACGCGTTGATCTTGGTCCCGGCCCGAGCCGCGGACGCACCGTCATAGATCGCTGGCGCCGCACCGGCGCGCCGGCCAACGTAACCATACTGGAGACGCTGGACGCAGTTGGATTCTTCGAATTACTCCGCGACCGACTCGCAGAGTTATGTTGACCGCGTCCATCACACTCGTCGCCGCTTGCGGCGGAGGTTTGGGGTGCCGGCCACCCCATGGCACTGTCCTGGCCATTTCGTAACGGAGAGCACCATGGATCCGAACGCCCTTCCCTTCGACGCCGACGCTATGCTGGACGGATTGCGCACCTGGGTTGAATGCGAAAGTCCCACCTGGGACGCCGCCGCGGTAAACCGCATGATGGATATTGCGTCACGCGAATTGGTGATCGCCGGTGCGCGGATCGAACGCGTCGCCGGGCGCATGAGCTTCGGCGATTGCGTTCGCGCCACGTTTCCCCATCCGACGCCGAACGCGCCGGGCATACTGGTGATGGGCCATCTCGATACGGTGCATCCGATCGGCACATTGGAACACTTGTCATTCCGCCGAGAGAACGGCCGCGCCTGGGGCCCCGGGATCCAGGACATGAAGGGCGGCAATTACATGGCGCTGGAAGCCATCCGCCAACTCGCGCGCGCTGGCCAACAAACGAAATTGCCGATCACCTACCTGCTGACCAGCGATGAAGAAGTCGGCAGCCCATCGACGCGCGACCTGATCGAGGCAGAGGCATCACGCCATCGTTTCGTTCTTGTGCCGGAACCCGCGCGCCCCGATGGTGGCGTGGTGACGGGCCGCTACGCCATCGCACGCTTCAATCTGGAAGCCACCGGCCGCCCGAGCCACGCCGGCGCGCGCCCGGGCGAAGGTCGTTCCGCAATCCGGGAAATGGCGCGCAAGCTGATCGAGATCGAGGATATGACTACCGAGGACTGCACCTTCTCTGTCGGCGTGATCCGTGGCGGGCAGTGGGTGAACTGCGTCGCCACCACCTGTAGCGGCGAGGCGCTCTCCATGGCGAAGCGGCAGGAGGACCTCGATCGCGGGGTGACAAACATGCTGGCACTGTCTGCATCGTCCAATGATGTGCAGTTCAAGGTGACGCGCGGGGTGACGAGACCAGTGTGGGAAGCGAACGGCAAGGTGGCGGCACTTTATGAAACCGCGCGTGGCATCGCTCGCGACCTCGGCTACGACATTCCGGCGCAAAGTTCGGGCGGTGGTTCAGACGGTAATTTCACAGGCGCGATGGGGATCGCAACACTGGATGGACTTGGCGTGCAGGGCGCTGGCGCCCACACGCTCGACGAACATATCATCGTGGATAGCCTGGCCTATCGCGGCAAGCTGATGGCCGGCCTGCTCGCCGCGTTGGGCTGAACATGGCGCTCACCAATCGTGGTGTATTGCGCTGGTGCTGGCTGGTCGTCCGTGGACGGCCACGACTGTTCATCGGTCTGCTGTGCGGTCTCATAGCGGCGCCGTTGCTGCCGGAGGGTATCAAAGGAGCGACGCGTGCCATTCTGGCGTGGGATTTCGGTGTCATCGTCTACCTGGCGGGATCTGCTTACCTGTTCACCAGCGAACGGCTGGACCACATGGCAGCAGACGCCGCCGCACAGGAGGAGGGTGAGTGGACGATATTCTGGCTTACGGTTGCGGTCGTGGCGATCAGTCTTGCCGCTATCATCGGTGAGTTCGCCAATACGAACAACATGCCCCGGGCGCAGCGGAATCTGCATGTTATCCTGGTCGCGGTAACGCTGTTCGTCTCCTGGCTGATGACCCACACCAGCTTTGCTTTCCGTTACGCACATGAATTCTACGAAACCGATCCGTCGGGCACGGACATTACTCGTGGGTTGGAGTTCCCCGGCGAGAAACGACCCGATTATCTGGATTTTATGTACTTCTCATTGGTGCTGGGAATGACGTTTCAGGTGTCCGACGTACAGATCACCGCACGGAAATTTCGCCGTCTGGCGGCCGTCCATGGGCTGCTGAGCTTCCTGTTCAACACGATCATTCTGGCATTGACGGTCAACATCGCAGCCGGGCTGCTGTAGTGGTGCGATAGCAAACGACCAATTGCCGGGGCGAGCCGATCACGACGCAGGAGAACCGATACAATGCTCTCAGCCGAACAGAAGGATTTCGTAGCAGCACAGCGGATCGGGCGCCTGGCAACCGCGGACGCGCTCGGTAATCCGCACGTTGTGCCGGTCTGCTTCGCCATATCCGATGACGCACTGTACATCACCATCGACGAGAAGCCGAAGCGCGCAACGGATAGGCCGCTCAAGCGGCTGCGCAACATGATGGATAATCCATCCACTGCGTTCGTCGCTGACCGCTACGACGAAGACTGGACCCAACTCGGCTGGGTGATGCTGCGCGGACACGCTGAAATCCTGGCCGTCGGAAGCGAGCATGACCGCGCACAAACGCTACTGCGCGAACGATATCCGCAATATCGCGTCATGCGGTTGGCAGAGCTGCCGGTGATAGCGCTTCGTATCGGTCGTGTCACGAGTTGGGGCAATCTCGCGGTTTGATCATTCCTTGTCATTGCGAGAAGCCAAGCGGCGCGGCAATCTCCTGACCGTGCGCGGCGGGGCGGGACATTACCGCGCATGCCCTCGGGCATGACCCCAGGGTTCGCGTCGCTACTCGCGTGGACAATGTGGGCGGGAAGGAAACAACATGGACCTGAACCTCAGCGGCAAAGTTGCGCTGATCACCGGCGCCAGCCGCGGCATCGGTGCGTCGATCGCAGCCGAACTGGCACGGGAAGGCGTGCATGTCTGTCTGGCCGCGCGCGATAAGGCAAAACTCGATGAAGTCGCCAGCGCCATCGCCGCCGTCTCACGCAACAACCGGACTGCAGTCATCGCCGGCGATCTGCGCGATCCCGCCGCGGGCAAGACGGCCGTCGATGCGGCGATCGCGACGTTCGGGCGGCTGGATATCCTGGTCAACAATGCCGGCGCCACCAAGCGCGCCGACTTCTTCACGCTCACCGAGGACGACTGGCAGGACGGTTTCGCACTTAAGTTCCACGGCTACGTGCGCACGACCCGCGCCGCATGGCCCCATCTGCGCGAGAAGAACGGCTGCATCGTCAACATCGTTGGCATAGGCTCGCGCGCGGGTTCAGCCGAGTTCACCATCGGTGGTTCGGTCAACGTCGCACTGCTGAACTTCACCAAGGCGATGGCCGATATCGGTGTCAACGATGGCGTGCGGGTCAATGCGATCAATCCCGGCCTGATAGAAACTGAACGCTTCGGCCGCAACATCGAACGCGTGTCCCGCGACAAGGGGTTCGATCGCGAGCAGGCAATCAGCTACCTGCTGTCCTCCCACGGTACGACGCGAGTCGGGCGGCCGGAGGAGATCGGCTGGCTCACTGCTTATCTCGCGTCGGACAAGGCAGACTTCATCCAGGGTTGCGTCATCGACATCGACGGCGGCGCGACACGTTCGCTGTAAGGAGCAAGCAGTCATGGCCAACGCCTTCGTCAGTACAGCAGGCGAGGTAACATCGCGCCTGACAGATTAC
>DATKFJ010000098.1:0-11816 GCA_035511435.1 Acetobacteraceae bacterium
TGACCGGAGTGCCGCCGTAGCCGAGGTCCTCCATGTCGATATGGCCGGCGTAGGAACTGTCGAATTTGGTGATCATGTATCCTCCGTCCCAGGCCGACGTGCCCGGATTGCCTTGGATCGTGCTATTATTAGACTCGGCGCGCCCTCGCGTCGAGGTTGCCATGCCGTGACGTGTGACGCGTTCTTTCCCCACGGGGGTCCAATGCAGATTGGCCGAGCGACGAGTGATGATATCAGCGGCATCCTGGCGTTGCAGGAACTGAATCTGCCGGAACATGGCGGTCTGTTGTCGGCGCGCCTGCCGCGTGCGTGGTTCGAGACCGCGATGGATGCCATGCCGATCATCGTCGCGCGTCGGGACGGACAGGTGGTGGGATATCTGGTGTCGGCATCGCGGACGGCGGTTGCCGGCGTTCCGGTGATCGCTGCGATGCTGCGCGCGTACCCCGGCGCGGACGATGCGTATGTCTACGGGCCGGTATGTGTTGCGGCTGCGGAGCGTGGACATGGCGTTGCCGCTGCAATGTTTGCCGCACTGCGCGCGGAACTGCCGGGCCGCGAAGGCATCCTGTTCATCCGCACCGACAATGTCGCATCACTTCGGGCACACGCCAGGATGGGAGTGCGGCAGGTCGCGGAGTTCGAGCATGACGGTGCTGTGTTGATCGCTCTGTCTTATATCGGTTGATCTTGTCATTGCGAGGAGCGCCGCGACGAAGCAATGACGGGCTACAATTACATCACCAGCCCGCCATCGACGTGCAGCGTCTGTCCGGTGATATATCCGGCGCCAGGCGAAACCAGGAACGCGATCGCCGCCGCCACCTCGTCGGGCATCCCGACGCGGCCCAGCGGCACGCTGGCAACCTGGCGCCGCAGCCGTTCCGGACTGATTGCGGCATGCGCGCCCGGGTCCTTGCGGATGAAACCAGGCGCCACGGCGTTCACCGTCACGCCCGAGGGCGCAAGCTCGATTGCCAGAGCGCGCACCAGCGCTTCCACCGCCGCCTTGGCTGCCGCGGATGCAGCGAACACCGTGGTGTCTGTGCGAAACGTATGGGCAACGAAGCTGGAAACCGCCACCACGCGCGGATCGCGCCCAGCTTTCAGATGCGGTATTGCCGCGCGCGCCAAGCGGAAGAATCCACCCTGGACCGCCTCCACCGACGCGGCCATCGCCGCATCGGTCAACTCGGCAAATGCCGTCCGATCGGCGAACCCGGCATTGCTGACCAGCACATCCAATCCACCGAACCGCGCGACCGCGCGCGCCACCAGCGCGTCCGCCACGGCAGCATCGGCAAGTTCACCCAGCGCCACCTCCGCGTCCGCGCCCGCAGTCCGTGCCTCCGCTGCGACACGTTCAGCGCCGTCGCGATTCTTGCGCGTGTGTACCAGAATCGCGACACCGGGTTCTGCCAGCGCGCGGCACACGGCTGCGCCAATGCCGCTTGCCGCACCCGTCACCAGAACAACCCGTCCGCGATCCATCCGTTACACCACGTCATGCGGCCGCAGCCGGCACAACTCGGCGTCGGCGTCGGTTTCGATCTGCAACGTCGCATGGCCGATGCCGAAGCGATCGCGCAATGCCGCGGTCAGCTCGTGCAGCCTGCGGTCGCCTGCTTCATCGACGCACACCAGATGCGCGGTCAGGGCCGTATCCGTAGTACTCAGGCCCCAGATGTGCAGGTCATGCACTTCCAGCACGCCGGGCACTGACGCAAGGTATTCCTGAACGGCGTCGTGCGCGACGTTATCCGGCACGGCGTCCATTGCCAGATCGGCCGACTCGCGCAGCAAGCCCCAGGTGCCGAACACGATCACCAGCGCGATCCCCATGCTTGCCAAAGGATCGAGCCACAGCCAGCCGGTAGCCCAGATCAGCAGCCCCGCCATCACAACGCCCGCCGAAACGGCAGCATCGGACGCCATGTGCACGAACTGCACGCGAATGTTCAGATCATCGCCGCGGCCGCGCATGAACAGCAGCGCCGTCGCGCCATTCACCACGATTCCCGCGGCCGCGACCAGCATGACCGTGGCTTCGGCCACAGGCTGCGGGGCGATCAGTCGTCGCACGGCCTCCACACCGATCGCGCCCACGCCGATCAGCAGGATGGTGGCGTTCAGCAACACAGCGAGAATGGAGCTGCGGCCCCAACCATAGGTGCGTCGCCGCGTCGGCGGCAGACTAGCCAGACACGCGGCGCCCCAGCTCAGCAACAGGCCGAGTACATCGCCCAGATTATGTGCAGCGTCCGCCAGCAGAGCCATCGAGTTGGCGGTCAGGCCAAACACGACCTCGGCTGCGACGAAGCCGAGGTTCAGCACGGTGCCGATGGCGAACGCGCCATCCCGCCGGCCGGCGTGCCCATGCGCGTGGTCGTGTGCGGGGTGGTGCGCGTGCCCATGGGCGTGGTCGTGTGCGTGGTGATGGTGCGACATGCGATGGACAATATGTTATGGGGCCGCCGTGCCGCCACTGTTATGCTCACGATTTGGTGATGGCCGAGCGCCGCTCACTTCGCGCTAATCACGGACTGACAATGGACGGCCGCCCCGCAATCTGGGGCGCACGCAATGCGATCGAGGGGCTGACACGCAGAGACAATGCTCGGCAATTCGATCGCCTCGCTGCTTGTCTGGGCTGGCCACCATCCGCTGCTTCAGGCGGCGTCCATCGTCGTCGGCACCTTCATTCTGGAGGACGCCGCCACCGTGCTCGCCGCCATGCAGGCAGAGGACGGCGGGTTGTCCGTGCCGCTGGCGTTGGCATCGCTGTACGTCGGCATCATCCTCGGCGATCTGGGCCTGTATGGCCTGGGACGGCTTTCCGCGAAGATTCCCCTGGTTGCGCGGTACCTGCCGCCGCATCGAACCGCGGCGGTGCGGGCGTGGCTGGATGGGCGGGTGTTCAAGGTGGTGCTGATCAGCCGTTTCCTGCCCGGGCTGCGGCTGCCGACTTACACAACTTGCGGCTTCGTCGGCGCCAACCTGCGGCAGTTCACCCTGGCGGTGGTCATTGCCACACTCTGCTGGACGTCGCTGCTGTTTGGCGTTTCACTGCGAATCGGCCAGGTTCTGATCGATCATTTCGGCGCATGGCGGTGGGCTGGCGCGGCCGGCTTCGTGATCTTCGTCATCATCGCCGGACGGTTGGCAGCCGCCGGCCTGCAAAGCGAACGCCCATGAAGCTGGACGCAGCGCTGAGGACTGCACTGCCGGCGCGGCGCGCTCACTCGATTTCATTCTTCGAGTTCTGGCCGGACTGGCTGTTCTACCTTCCTGTCGTGCTGCACTGGATGGCTCTTGGCATTCGTTATCGCGATTTCAGCCTGCCGACTGCCGCGAACCCGACGATCACCGCGGGCGGGCTGTGCGGCGAATCGAAAGTCGAGATCCTCGATCAAGTGACGGGGCCATGCCGCGACCTGGTGGCTCGCTACACCAGCATCGTGACGCATCGATGGGATGCGCACGCCGACACGCAAGTTGCCGAACAGGCGATTCGCGAGGCCGATCTGCATTATCCTCTGATCGCCAAGCCCGACATCGGCTGTAATGGCACGGGCGTGCGGCTGGTCGATGGCGAGGCTGATCTGTTCCGCTACCTTGCCGCATTTCCGCGCCGCGAGCGTGTGCTGTTGCAAGAATTCGTCGCCGATGACGGTGAGGCCGGCATCTTTTATGTGCGGCATCCCGGCGAGCCAGTCGGTCGGATCACATCGGTTACGTTGAAACACGCTCCGGTGGTGACGGGAGACGGTCGATCGACGCTGAAGCAGCTTGTGTTGGCCGACCCACGAGCAGGTCGCGTGCCGCAGCTTTACCTGCCGAGGCTGTTACGGCGGTTGCACGAGGTGCCGCGGCAGGGTGAGCGCATTCGCCTGGTGTTCGTCGGCAATCACTGCAAGGGATCGATCTTCCAGGACGCGACGGGACTGGTGACACCTTTGCTCATGCGGTCGGTGGAACGGATCGCGGCCGCCATGCCTGGCTTTCACTTCGGACGGATCGATGTACGATTCACCACGTTGCCGGCCTTGTTGCGCGGCGAGGGATTCCGCATTATCGAGATCAACGGTGTTGGTTCCGAGGCGACCCATGTCTGGGATCCAACGACCAGGCTGCGTGATGCGTGGCGAGCCCAGTTCTTCCACTACGGCGCGGCGTTTCGCATCGGTGCGGCGAATCGCGCGCATGGTTGCCGATCAAGCGGGCTGCGCGCGCTGTACGCGCTGTGGCAGCGGCAGAAGCGACTGATGTCGATGTATCCGCTGAATGATTGAGCGCGTTTGCGGCTCTTGCCGAATCTTCCGCCTTCAGCCAGGAACATCGGAATGAGCGCACTGCAAGCCATTGTCATCGCTATCCTGCAAGGTGCGACCGAACTGTTTCCGGTCAGCAGCCTTGGGCACGCCGTGGTGGCGCCCGCGCTGCTGCATTGGCCGATCGATCAGCACTCGCCGGAGTTCCTGCCATTCCTGGTGATGCTGCATCTGGGTACCGCCACGGCGCTGCTGCTGTATTTCTGGCGCGACTGGTGGTCGCTGGCGATTGGTGTGCTTGGCCTTACGACACCGCATCAGGTCAGCGAAAGCCGGCGCGTGTTTGTGCTGATCGTGATTGCCACCGTTCCGGCGGTGATTGTCGGCTTCGTGCTGGAGAAATTCGTCCGCGGCCTGTTCGGTACGCCATTGGTCGCGGCGGTGTTCCTGGTGGTCAACGGATTGTTGTTGTTGGCCGGCGAGAAGTTGCGTGGGCACGGTCATCGGCCCTTGGCCAGCCTCACGACAATGGATGCGTTCGTCATCGGTTGCTGGCAGTGCACCGCGCTGATACCAGGAATATCGCGGTCCGGCGCGACAATTGTCGGCGGACTGCTGCGCGGCGTCGATCATGAAGGCTCCGCGCATTTCTCCTTCCTGATCGCCACGCCGATCATCCTCGGCGCGACGGTGCTGGAGGTGCCGAAGCTGCTGCATGAAAGCGTGCCGCCCGGGACGTTCGAGATTGCGACGCTCGCAGCAGTGGTGGCCGGCGTCACGGCATTTGCCAGCACCGTCTTCCTGATGCGCTACTTTCGCCGGCACGACGCCTGGGCGCTTAATCCGTTCGCCTATTACTGCTTCGTCATCGGCGCCGGCAGCGTCTTGCTGTTGATGACTGCCGGCTGACGCCGGCCTACACGTAAACGCCTTTCATCCCGCCCGCCGGATAACGCGTTCCCGCCGCGGCCCCACTCGGGATCGCATCGGAAATGCGCGCCACGTCCGCAGCCGTCAGCTTCACGCGCAACGCACCGACATTCTCATCGAGCCGCGGCTTGTAGCGAGTGCCGGGGATCGCCACGACGTCGGGCCCTTGGGCAAGCAGCCACGCCAAGGTCAGCTGCGACGGTGTGCAGCCTTTCTCCTTGGCGATTGCCTCGATGCGTGCCACCAGTTCGCGATTGCGCGCGAAATTCGCCTCCTGGAAACGTGGATGCGCGGCGCGCCGACCATCGATGTCGGCGAACGTCTGGATCGCACCGGTCAGGAAGCCACGACCCAGCGGCGCATACGCGACAAAGCTGATACCGAGCCCGCGCGTTATTTCCCGCGTCTCCTCCGCCTCGGTCCGGTACAACAGCGAGTACTCGGTCTGCACGGCGGCAATCGGATGCACCTTGTGCGCGCGGCGGATGGTTTCCGGTGCTGCTTCGGAAAGCCCGAGATGCCGGACCTTGCCCTGCTGCACGAGTTTTGCCATCGCACCCACCGTATCCTCGATCGGCACGCTTGGATCGACGCGATGCTGGTAGTACAGATCGATCACATCTTCCCCAAGTCGCTTCAGGCTCGCCTCGCACGCCTGCATCACGTACTCGGGACGACCGTTCACGCCATTCGGCCCGCCCGGGTTCTGTGTCTGGCCAAACTTCGTTGCCAGCACCACGCGGTCTCGCCGTCCCTTGATGGCGCGGCCGACGACCTGTTCGTTGTGGCCCCAACCGTACATGTCGGAGGAATCGAGATGATCGACGCCCTGATCGATTGCATGGCGGATCAGATCCTCGGACTGCGCATCATCCGCGTTGCCGTAGACGCCGGACAGCGACATGCAGCCTAGCCCGATCGCCGAAACCGACAATCCGCCCCGCCCCAGTGCGCGATGCTCAAGCTTCTCTGCCAGTGCCATGATCGCGGTCTCCTTTTGCCTGTGCGGATTGGCGGTATAGTCCAGACCACCACGGCCACCAAATCCACGGGAGGATAGCATGCCGAGTGAAGCTCGCGTTGCACTGATCACGGGCTGCGGCAAGCCGGTCGGGATCGGCAATTCCACTGCACGGGCGCTCGCTGCCGCCGGCGTCACCGTTGTGGTATCCGACGTGTCGCCGACCGGCGTCGCCAACGAGCACAACGTCCAGGGCGACGTGGACCCGAACTGGGGCGGCGTCGACAGCCTGGTGGAAAACATCGTCAAGGCGGGTGGAACTGCGTCTGCCACCTTGGGCGATGTCAGTGCCGAAGCTGATGCCGCGCGCATGGTCGCCGAGGTGCTGCGACGTTACGGCAGGCTCGATATTCTGGTGAACAATGCCGGCGCGCCTCAGGGCGCCGATCGCAACGAGATCGAGGACGTTCCGGTGGCGGCATGGGATCAGGTGATGGGCATCAATGCGCGCGGCGCTTTCCTGATGTCGCGTGCGGCGGTACCGACGATGCGCAAGGCTGGCTGGGGCCGCATTGTCAGCGTCTCGTCACGCGCCGCCTTTCGACCAGGCCCGCGACGCGCAACCTATGCTGCGTCCAAGGCAGCCATCGTCGGCTTCACCAAGTCGCTGGCACTCGATCTCGCGCCACTCGGCATCACGGTGAATGCCGTCCTGCCAGGACCGATCCGCACATCCCGCGCGATCAGCACCAACCGGCGCGAATACGGCGACGACGCAGAGGTTGGTTTCCGGGAACGCGCCAAGGATATTCCGGTTGGTCGCTTCGGCAGCCCGGACGAGGTCGCGTCGATGATCGCGTATCTGGCGTCCGATGGTGCCGCGTTTGTGACCGGCCAGGCGATCGGCGTCGACGGCGGCTGGTAGGGCGAGTTGGGCACTTCGATCGAGATCGTCGTATCGCTGCGTTGCTCGTAATGACAGGCAAACCAGACAATCCGCCGTTCGCTCGATTGGCCTGGGGAAGCTCCATCGCTGTTGGATCGCCCTGAACAGGATCCGGCGTTACAGGATCCGGCGTTACAGGCTGGCACCGATGTTGCTGAACTGATTGGACAGCGCATTTGTCAGGGCGGTGAAGCCGATCACCATGGTTGCCACGATGATGCCGGCAATCAGCGCATATTCCAGCGCAGTGACGGCGCGGCAATCACAGGTCAGACGCAGCGGTAATCCCCATCGAGTTTCCATGGTTTCGTCGTCAGAGACTGCCGCCGATGTTGTTGAACTTGTTCGCCAGGTCGCCGGCGAACACGTTGAAGCCGATCAGTATGGTCGCGACGAGCACACCGGCTATAAGCGCGTATTCCAGTGCGGTGACGGCACGGTGGTCTGCGCGAAGTGATAGCCATGGCTTCAGATAGTTGATCATGACAGCCTACTCCTTTCCTCACGGCGGCACCGCGAGGCGTGTCATCAGAGCACGCAGTCGGTTGCGGAATTGTTTCATTCGACGCTGTGGGACGGAGGGAGCCGGAAGTACTCCCCAGGCGCGCTATTTCCGGAAATAACCGGCGCGCACTGCCATGCCGATCAGATTGACGATCAGCCGGCCAGCGGTAATGCAGGTGATCTGGTTGACGTCGGTACTCGGCGTGATCTCGACCACGTCCATGCCGACCACGCGGCCTTTCTTCACCAGGCCGTGGATCAGCTTGCGCGCCTGCACGAACGTGACGCCGCCGGGACATGGGGCGGCGACCGCTGGTGCATCCGACGGATCCATGCCGTCCATGTCCAGCGTGATGTAGTACCGGCCGCCATCGGGAATGCGCGCCAGCACGGCATCCATGCCGACATCATGCAGCTCGTACGCAGTGATGAGATGCGCGCCGTAGGCCCGTGCGGCCTCGACTTCCTCGGTGTGCGCACTGCCGGTGGCGCGCAGGCCGATCTGAAAGATCTCGCCGATGTGCGGCATTTCGGACGCGCGTCGGATGGGGCTCGACAAGCCTTCACGCACCCCGTTTACTTCGTCGCGCCAATCGATGTGCTGATCGATCTGCACCAGCGTGATCGGTCCTTGGCCGTCGAACGCACGCAGCACAGGGATCGGAATTCCATGGTCGCCGCCGAGTACGATCGGCATCGCACCGACAGCGAGGATCCGTCGTACCACGTCCTCGGCGCGCTTCAGATGTCCGGTGGTGTCGCCTGGTTCTGCGCGCACATCGCCGCAGTCAACCACATCGATCGCCTGCCCATCGTACAGCGGGCCGCCGAGGTCGAAGTCGTAACGTTCTATCGAGCGAATCAGGCGGTCACTGGCGCGACGCAGAGCCGCCGGCGCGTTGGCCTGGTCATTGACGATGGCGTGGTAGTCGTACGCATTGCCGTAAGGGATGCCAAGAAACGCGATGTGCGCCGACAGATCGTCCAGCCGCTCGACCAGCCGCGCATATAGGAACGTACGGTGGCCGGCGGCCGGCGCGATGGTGAGTGATTGTTCCATCGGCTACCCCGATCAGGCCGGTTGGATGATCGTGGTGCTTTCGCACTCGGCTGCGACACGTTCGCGCAGTAGGTGCACCGTGTGATATTCGCCGCGCAGCCAGGGTTCGAACTGGTCCATGTAGTGCGCGCTGCCCGGCACGCCGGAATTGCCGATGTTCTGCACCGCGCGGAATGAGTCGGGGGAGGCGAAATCGACGACGATCCGGTATTCGGCGCCTGAGCTTGCCACATGCGGCGGCATCTCGCCGCCGGTGTTGCGCAAGGTGTGCGAGCCGCCGTCGACCGGACGCGGCCCGATAGCGAACGCAGGGTCGCCGATCGGATGGTGCCAGTGCGCCTGATGCATCCGGCCCCATTGCCATGTCGCAAGATCATCGCCCAGGCGGGTGCGGGCGGCGTCCATTGTCTGTTGCGCGATTCTGCCAACCGCTGCCTTGGTGCCAGCAGGAAAATAGCGCAAATCCGGATCTTCCAACAATGTGGCGGCGAGTCCGGTCTGCTGATGCGTCAGGTCTAACAGCCGTTCCGGTATATGCTCGCCAAGCACTGCCCGTTGCCACAGCACCATGAACATCTCGAACAGCGTCGGGGCGATGCCGGTCAGCGTGTAGCAATAATCCCAATCGCCAAGCACACGTGCCACCGTCGCTGATGCCTCGTCGCGATTGTCGCCGAGCAGCCTGACGATATGCGGGCACAGCCGTTCGGCGCGGCTGCTCTTCACGTCGTTCTGCAAGCGGATACTTGCGGCGGCGTCCACCACTGAAGCGCCACCCAGCACTTCCGCAAGACGCACGCCGCGATGGCCTTGCGAATAGGCGCCGTAGATCGGCAGCGGCCAGTCGTCCGGCACAATCCGTTGATTGGCGCTGGCAACATAGCCACTCGGCGGATCGAACATATGCGGCAGATCATCGAACGCGATGGTGCCCTGCCACTGATCCGCCGCGTTGTTGGCATCGCGGAACCCAGGCACGACCCTGCCGCGGATCGGCACACGTCCGGCCATCTGATAGCCGACGTGACCATCGGCATCGGCGTACACAAAGTTGAATACCGCGATCGACCAGTCGCGCAAGGCGGAGCGAAAGCTGGGCCAGTTGCGCGCCCGCGGCACGGCGATGAATGCGCGCAGGTCGTCGATATGCTCCATGCCGACCCATCGCAACGACAGCGGCGGATCGCCGCTGGCATCCAGCGCCGGCACCAGTGCGTTCACTACAGGTCCGCGCACGGTTGACCGGATTGCCAGCGAATGCGCTGCCTCACCGCGCACCGGAATGGTGACGAGGCGGGTGTCGAATTCGCGCCAGGTATCGCCATCGCGGTAGCGTTGCGGATTGTGCGCGTCCACCGTCTCGACGTACAGGTCGCGGGTGGACGCGGCATTGTTGGTGATGCTCCACGCGACGGTGCCGTTGCTGCCCCACCACGGTCCGGGAATGCCAGGATGTCCGGCGCCGGCGAAATTGTCCTCCGGCCCATGCAGCGCGTATTCGTACCAACTGGACGGCACCCAGAACGGCTGGTGCGGATCGCCGCACATCACCGCACGGCCGCTTGTGGTGCGGCTGCCATGCACTGCCCAATTATTGCTGCCGGTCGCATCGTCGGTTCCGGCGGCATGTTGCAGCACGCGGTTCTCGGATGCCTCGGGCGTCAGATAAAGCTGCTGCAATTCCGCTGTCGGCAGCATGCGGGCAGCTTCGGCGGCGACGATGCGATCGATGCGGCCATTCAATGACCACCACAGGCCGCGCGCGATCGCCACGACGTCGCGGACAGTGAATGGCTCCGGCGCATAGCCAAGACGCTGGAATTCGGGCGGAAGGGCCCGCCCCAGAGTTTCGATCGCGCGGTTGATGCCGGCGACGAAGGCGTCGATGATGCGATGTGTCGCTTCGTCCAGGGCCGCGACTTCACGTTCCGATATCTGGTCGATGCCGACGGTCAGATGCGCGATGTCGCTGGCGACGTGAGCGGCGCCGAGTACTTCCGCCTGACGTCCCAACGCCCGGCGGCGCATGCGGTCCATCTGCCACAGCCGGTCCTGCACCATCGCGACACCCAGGCCGAAGAACAGGTCCGGCGTGGCGGAGGCATAGACATGCGGAATGCCCGCGCGATCGCGCAATATCTCGACCCGACCGCCGACCGCGCCGGTGATCTGCTGGTGCGTCTCCATGTTTTTCTCCCCCGGGGTCTGTCACGCTCGGCACCACACGTCGCGCTGCCGGCGATTGTGCTCCGGCAGCGTTGCTTCGTCACCCCCGATACTGGCGAAACCCCGTTACTGGCGAAACCCGTTACTGGCGAAACATCGTGTCAAACACGGTCGGCTGCTTCAGCTCATACCGTGTGCATGTTCCGGGGTGATCTCGTACAGCACACGTACTTCACCCGGTTGCGCAAATGGATACTTGTCCTTGTCGAGATACTTCTTCGCCAGCGAGTCGATATGGGCATTGGCGCCCTGCTCGGTCATGCGTGAGACCTTGCCGCGCACCTGGATGTATCGGTACGGATTGTCAGGATCCATGATCGACAACGCTACGGGCGAACCTTGCTGCATATTGCGCTGCTTCACGCGACCCTTCGCGGTGTTCACGCGAATGAGGCCGTTGGTGTAATCGAACCAGACCGGTGTCACCTGCGGCGAGCCGTCCGGCATCACTGTCGCCAGGCCGGCGAATGCCTTCTTCTGCGTCAACAGATCCACATACTGGTCGGGAATTACTGCCATGGTTGAAGACTCCTTGTCATGCGCCCTTGTCGGGCGTCACACGGGGCAGGGAAAGTGCCGCAACGCATAAGATGGGACAATTCAAAGGAAAGGGAACACCATGTCCAGCCCACCGATAAGCTTTTTCAGCGAGGGTGTGAGGCTTGCCGGCGACCTGTTCCTGCCCGACGGTCTGCAGCGTGGCGAGATGCGCGCCGGTATCGTGCTGTGCCAGGGGACGAGATCGCACCGCGCCGGGTGTTGCTCATCATCACGGACAATGACCGCCCGGCGCCGCAAGACGAGAGCGATGCTTTATATCGTCACGCTAGAGAACCGAAGCGGCCGGTGGTCCTATCAGGGTTCATCCATTGCGAGGTCTATGGCGATGCGGCGTTCCGGCAGGTGATGGCGGCGAAA
>DATKFJ010000099.1:0-2457 GCA_035511435.1 Acetobacteraceae bacterium
AAAACATCCAAGCCTCATGATCCTCCGAATAATCCCAGCCAACTCGCCGCAGCGGGCAAGAAAGCCATGCCCAAATGACTGGCCTTGTTCCACCACCACCGAAGTCAATCCGCCGCAGCCCTCGACCAAACAGCGTGAGAAATCCGGGTTAGCGATCAATCAGCATGTCTCAAACGTGCCAAAGGACTAAACCGCTCGCGCGGTAGGTCGCTGCGGCAGGTTGCGTGGTCGGGCGAGATCAAAGGGGCGTCCTGTCTGAAGATGAGGAGTTGCAACCCTCCCTCCAGACAGGAGCCTCCCCATGACCGACCAGGCAATGAGCCCGTTACGCCGGCGCATGATCGAAGATATGACGATCCGCAAGTTCGCAGCGAAGACCCAACATGACTACCTGCAAAGGGTCAAGAACTTCGCAACCTTTCTCGGTCGATCGCCCGACACGGCGAGCGTGGAGGACGTGCGGCGCTATCAGCTGCACCTGACGGGGTGCGGCGTCGGTGTTCCTACCCTCAACCAGACGGTCTCGACGCTGCGGTTCTTCTTCAAAGTCACGCTCGGGCGGCCCGACCTGGTCGAGCGCACGGCATTCGTCCGGGAACCGCGCAAGCTGCCGGTGGTGCTCAGCCCAGAGGAGGTGGTGCGGCTGCTGGATGCCGCGCCGGGGCTCAAATACAAGGCAGCGCTGAGTGTGGCCTACGGGGCTGGATTACGCGTCTCCGAGGTGGTGGCGCTGAAGATCGGCGACATCGACAGCAAGCGCATGGTGATCCGCGTCGAGCAAGGCAAAGGCCGCAAAGACCGGTACGTAATGCTGTCTCCGAATCTGCTCGAACTGCTGCGTGCCTGGTGGAGGGCGGCGCGACCGCGGGGCTGGCTGTTTCCAGGGCGCGACCGCGTGCAGCCGATGACGACGCGCCAGCTCAATCGTGCCTGTCACGCCGCGGCCCATGTGGCCGAGATCGGTAAGCCGGTATCCATGCATACGTTGCGGCACAGCTTCGCCACCCATCTGCTTGAGCAGAACATCGATATCAGGGTGATCCAGGTCCTGCTCGGTCATGCCAAGCTCGACACCACGGCACTCTACGCGCGCGTCGCCACCAAGACGATCCAGCAAGTCATGAGCCCGCTCGACCGCATCACGCTGACGCAGGCCGAACCTCCCGCCTGAAGCGCGGCGCGTGTCGCGTCCATCGCTGGAGGTCGCGGACATCTTCCGCGGCCACGGCCCGGCGTGGTGCCGGGCCAATGCCGGCCATGTCAGCCTCGGCCAGTTGAAGGTGATGTCGGCGATCGAGAGCTGCCGCACGGCAGCCCTCGGCGGCCATGTCGCGCGCTGCGAGAAGTGCGCGCACACTCAAATCTCGTACAACTCTTGCCGCAACCGGCACTGCCCGAAGTGCCAGGGTGCTGCGGCAAAGGAGTGGCTGGCGGCGCGCGAAGCCGATCTGCTGCCGGTGCCGTACTATCATGTGGTGTTCACACTGCCGGCGGCCATCGCCGATATCGCCTACCAGAACAAGACCGTCATCTACGATCTGCTGTTCAAGGCCTCGGCCGAGACCCTGACCACGATCGCCGCCGACCCAAAGCACCTCGGCGCCCGCGTCGGCGTCACCTCGGTTCTCCATACCTGGGGATCGGCCATGACCCATCATCCGCACATCCACATGATCGTGCCGGGCGGTGGCATCACGCTCGACGGCGAGCGCTGGGTGGCGTGCCGGCCCGGCTTCTTCCTGCCAGTGCGGGTGCTCTCGCACCTGTTCCGACGGCTGTTCCTGGAGAAGCTCATTGCCGCGCACCAAGCTGGCCGCCTGAGCTTCTTCGGGGATCACGCGGCTCTCGCCAACCCGCAGGCGTTTGCGGCATATCTGGCTCCGCTGCGCCGAGCTGAATGGGTGGTCTATGCCAAGCGCCCGTTCGGTGGGCCACAGGCCGTGCTGGCCTACCTGTCGCGCTATACCCACCGCGTCGCCATCGCCAACAGCCGGCTGATCGCATGCGACCGGAACCGCGTCACCTTCCGATGGAAGGACTATCGCGCCGAAGGACGTGATCGCCAGAAGGTCATGACGCTCACCACCGCCGAGTTCATCCGCCGCTTCCTGATCCACGTCCTGCCATGCGGCTTCCACCGCATCCGCCACTATGGCCTGCTCGCCAGTGGCACGCGCGCCGACAACATCGCCCGGGCGCGTCGTCTGCTCGACATACGTGCAGAACAGCCCGAGGCCGGCGATCACAGCTGCGCCGAGGTCATCGAGCCCAAGCCGCTCTCGCAACCGTGTCCGTGCTGCGGCGGTCGCATGATCATCATCGAGACATTCCAGCGCGGCGCCTCGCCGCGCACCCGTCCCTCGGCATCTACCGCCGTGATCAGGATCGACACATCATGATCAGAGTCAATTCGCGGCAACACCGCAGTACGGCCCTTCTGCTTCGCCGGCTCTCGCC
>DATKFJ010000100.1:0-5188 GCA_035511435.1 Acetobacteraceae bacterium
GGTGGTGGCTCGGCTGGAGACGTACCACCGCCAGACGGCGCCGATCCTGCCGCATTACGCCGCGCAGGGGATCCTGCGGACGGTGGATGGCATGGCGGATATCGACGCGGTGGCGCAGGAAATCGACCGCGTTCTAAGCAGCATCGCCGGCGGTTGAGTCGCGGCAGCTATACAGCCGCGAACAGGCGCTGGCCGATGAACTCGCCTGCGCGCACGCCGCCGGGACAGGCGAACAGACCGCTTCCGACATGGGTCACGAACTGGTTGAGCATGTCGAACTTCGCCATGTTCTCGAAGATCCTGATGAAGCCGGTGCGGGGATCGCGCTGGTAGCACAGGAAGAACAGGCCGGCGTCATACTCCATTCCCTGTCGCCACGGTGGCCATCGTTCAGCAGTGAAGTTCACCCCGTCGTTGTAGGAGTAGCCACGCCGCAGGACCTCCGCGCCGGCGTTGCTGGCCGAATTGGCGAGACGCACATGCGCGTTCTCCGGGATGACGGGATTCTCGTCCTTGTCGGTGCGGTCCAGACCCAGCGGCTCGAACTCGCCCTTCAGGCCCAACGGCGCTCCGGAATACTTCTCCCGCCCGAAGGTCTGCTCCTGGAAACCGACATTGGTGCGGTCCCAGTGTTCCAACGCCATGCGGATGCGACGGACGACCACATAACTGCCGCCCTGCATCCATGCCGGTCCGTCGTCGCCGACCCATACCACCTGGTCTATCTGCGCCGGTGTCTGCGTGCCGTCTTTGAAGCCCATCAGGTTGCGCGGCGTGTCGCCGTTGGCGGGCCGCGACATGAAGCCGGTCTGCACCCAGCGAATCTCCGCCACCGCGTAGGCGAGCCGCGCCAGCTGGCGCACCGCGTGGAACGCCACTTGTGGATCGTCAGCGCATGCCTGCACCGACAGATCACCGCCGGTGCGCGTCGGCACCAACTGGTCGCCGTTGAACCGCGGCAGGTCGACCAGCGCTTGCGGCCGCAATGCCGCCAGCCCGTATCGGTCCTTGCCCGCCTTCTCGAACAGCCCCGCGCCAAGACCGAACGTCATGGTCAGCCGCGCCGCGGGCAGCCCCAGCGCCTCGGCCGAATCCGACCCGGGTGCGTCCCCATCCGGTGCCGCCGGCGCCGCGGTTTGCCCGGCGGCCATCCTGGCAGCGGCTCGGGTCCAGGTTCGCAGCAGGTTCACCACGTCGTCCCGCTTGTCGGTGGTCAGGTCGAACGTGGCGAAATAGGTATGCTCCTGTGCCGGCGTCACGATGCCGGCCTGGTGGTCCCCCCAGAATTCCACGGTGGCGCCCGGGGTGGCGTCCGGTGGCCTCTGCATGGAATCGGACACCGCGGAGCGTGCGGCGAAACCTGTGCCGACCGCGGCCGCCAGCCCTCCGGCCGCGGCGAGCAATCCGCGACGCGACGCATGCGGCGAACTGTCACGCGTGGTCATCGTGCCTCCACCAGCGTGTTCATGTCGTCCTCGACATAATAGAACCCTTTGCCGTCCGGCTTCAGGGCGATGCCGAACAGATCGCCATTCCCCGGCGGCGATTGGGCCTGGTTGGTATCGACCCACTGCGCGTAGAGCTGCTTTCCCGTCGCGGGATCCAGTTCCACCACCTGGCCATTACGCGCGTTGCACGCCAGCAGGTGTCCGTTTGGCAGCATGACGAGTGCCAGCGGGCGTTGCAGCAGTCCGCCCTTGGCAACCTCCCTCCCGGTGCCGGCGCTGGATGTGCGCGTCGTCGCATCCGCGATGGCGACGATGCGATTGTCGAGCGCATCGGACACATAGAGCGTGTTGTCGGGACCGAGTGACAGGCCGGTGGGGCCGATCAGGAACACGTCGGGGTCAGCGCGCTGGCCGAAGCCGTCCGCCACCACGGTTCGGCCTGTGATCACCGGCGGCTTGCCGTTCGCGATGGAAAGCTCAAGCCGCAGCACGGTGGCTTTGGCGATGGTCACCGGATAGCCGGTGGCGGGATCGCGGACCTGCGGACCCGGTACGTCGAAGCCGGCCATGCTGACGAACAGCGTCGCGGTGGTGCCGTTATCGGCCACCGCCATGTTGCCCCAGGGGCCGTCGATGTCGGGCCCGGCCCAGGTATCGACGAGTTGGCCGTTGGCGTCGAGCACCAGCAGGCAGCCGCTGCCCTTGGTGCGGGTGGTGCCGTCCTTGCTGGGCGTGCTGCCGACAATCACCCAGCCGCTTTTCAGCATGGTCATCGCCGTGGTCAGCCCCACGCCACCGGGACATTGCGGCAGTTGATGCGGCAGCTTGGCAAACAGCGTCGTCTGTCTGGTGCCGGGGTTGTAGTCAACGATGGTGGTGCCAAGACCCTGCAGGTTCGACAGGTCGTTGAAATTATCCAGCAGCACGTCGTTTTGCTGGATCTTGCCGGCCGAAACCGGCGCCACCACGATGGCATAAGGGTTCTGATCGCCGTTCTCCGGCACGGTCGTCGTCAGCGTGACGTGCTTGCGGACGGATTCCAGGAAGCCATGCTCATCGTCGGTGCTGGCATGACTGGCCGGGATGGGCGCCGGGGCCAGCAACCACGCCACGACGGCGACGCCGGTGCATAGGCCGCGAATCAGGGAAGCCATTGGCGTGTCCTTTGCTCACGCCTCCGCGGCGGCTGGGGCAGTAGCGAAATCCGCCGTTGAAAATGCGAGTCATTCGCAAATAGAGCAGACGCCGTTACAGGTCAAGACTGCGGAGGCACTGACATCGGGTCCGCTGCGCAGGCAGGACCGCGCCTTTGCCGTCATGGCCACGCTTGTTTCGACTGTCACCATCGGCCATGAGCTGCGACGGACGGCCGAGACGAGCCATCCGGCACAAGCGCCATCCGGAATAAGATGACGAGCCCTGCCAGGACGGGGTGAAGGCAGGCATCCGGGCAACACGGATCTGATCGCCCTTCAGAACAGAATATTCGTGCGCAGCCCCAGGACGAGTTCATTGCCTACGCGCTGCGTGGGCGCGTTGGGGTTGGCAATGCCGCCCCCTGGATTGAATACGTACTGGATGTCCGGTTGAAGCTGCCACCACGGCGTGGCCTGGTATTGGTAGGTGATTTCCACATAGGTCTCGCCGCCGCGCGTCGGGACAAAGGCGCCGGTGAGGGCGGCGGTGGCGGCATCCAGGGCGGCGGCGCTCCTGCTGACGCGGGTGTAGCCCATGCCGATACCGAACGTGTCGTCGTCTCGATGCAGGAAGGGTTCGTGGAACGTCAGTCCCGCGTTCATGCTGAAGGTGATCAGGTTCCGATCGGCCTGGGGCGCACCCATAATTCGGCCGAACAGGCTGATCGTCCGGTCGGTTTCCGAGGGGTCCATCCAGATCAGCTGGTCCGCGACAGCATAGATGCCGAAGTTGCCGTGATGACCCAGTGGAACGCCACTGCTCGCCGGGTTGGCGAGTGACAGACCGGCGTTGTCGAACTGCTGGTCCGCGAAGCCTTCCGAATCGTACCAGACGCCCAATTTGTAGGTGCGCGCCAGCGGTTCCGCCTGGTTCGCATACAGCATGGTACCGAGCGAGGGATAGGAATACTGCACCTCCGCAATCGCCAGCACGCCGCCGTTCAGCGGGAAACTGGTGCCTGACGGGTTCTGCACCTGGGGATCGCCGGTGTTGTTGCGCACCGGGCTGCCGTTGAATACGCCGACCAGGAAGGTCAGCGGATCGACTGGCCGCGCGCGAAGGCGAACGCCAAGCGCCGAAAGCGGGTAGGCGGGGCCGCCGCCGGGAAGGTCCGCCGAGGGCAGCATGGGCCAGCCGAACATGGTGTTGATGAAGTAGCTGGCGTTCTGGCTGACCATGAATTCCTGGTCGAGGCTTTGCTGGCCGACCTTGATGTCGAGCCGATCCTCTTCCAGGAATTTCTGCTGGTACCACAGCTCCCACAGCCGCGTGGAAGGATCCGCCTCGATGCCGCTGGCGGTCTGCAGCGTCAGCAGATTATTTGCGCTGAGGTTGGTGCCGTGGATTTGCAGAGCGCTGACGTTGAACGTGCCGCCGTGCCAGCCGAAGGCTCGTTTGGTATCCAGTTGCAGGAGCAACTGCGTGAGGCCGTCATAGGCCGCTCCTTGCTTGGCCCCACCGGTCACATTGCCCAACACTTCGCTGGTTTCCTCGATGACCAGCGAGATGCCGTATGTGCTGAGCGAGGAGCGCAGGCCCCACATATCGCCGAGCATGTAGTCGCTGCGCGATAGTCCGTTGAGGAAGCTGAACGGTCCGCTCGGGGCGGTGGCATTGGTGCCCTGCTGGAGTGACTCGTCCGACGGCACCTGGATGGTTGGCGGCGCGGCGCGCGCGGAGCCGATCCATGCGCCGGCGAGGAGCAAGGCGGTCGCGGCCGCAAGCCTCGGCGAATGCTGCGTTGGCTGTGGCATGGCGCGCACGGCGCCGACCCCATCGCTTCCTGTCCGAGCCGTGCGCATCGTTTCCATCCCCCCGGACTTCGCCCCTGCGGACGGAAAGCTGGCCGCAATTTGGCTGGCCGTGAGTCAATTGCAATTGCGACTGATTTGCAATGGCAACTGCCACCGGTTACCATGTTTCTGGCCAGGTTGATCGGAGGCCACCTCCAGTCACCCGCTTTGCAGCGGAGGAGATCAACGGATGCGCATATCGTCACCCGGGGCGTGCAGGACGGCGGCAATGGCCCTGGTTTTCGCCGTGATATGCCTGGGCGGATCGGTGATTGCCGACGAGTTTGCCAACATCCCGGCCAACATCAGCGTGACGATCAAGGATCATCGATTCACGCCATCGGAAATCCACGTTCCGGTCGGCAAGCGCACCACACTGATCGTCAAGAACGAGGATGACGCCCCGGAGGAATTCGATTCCTCGGCGCTCAAGGTCGAGAAGGTCATTATGGGCGGCACCTATGCGAAGATTTGGCTGCGGCCGCTTGGTCCAGGGCGATATGCCTTCATGGGTGAATTTCACCCCGCTACCGCTCAAGGTGTGGTGATCTCTGAGTGAGACGGCGATGTGGATCCGTTCAGTCGGCTCACAATAAGTTGAACGTGCCGCGTTGACTCCCCCGGCGTCCGGACTATATTCCGCCGCTCCGGTGCAATCCCCCTGGGGTTGCGCCCCAGCGGACATTCCCGCTTTTTGAAGCAAACAGCCCCCTGACGGGGCGCAGGAGCAAGCGGCGTGGCACGTATTGC
>DATKFJ010000101.1:0-3965 GCA_035511435.1 Acetobacteraceae bacterium
AAAGCTGCTCTTGAAGCCGGGCCACAGCCCGTCATGCCCGATAGTCCGCACGCCCCGCCAGGTCTTGATGCGCAGGCCGCGCGCGTAGGTGTTGGGCGTGCCGTTGGCGAACGGCGTCATCGTGGCGAGCGCCTCGGCCAGCGCCGCGCCATGCTGCGCCGGCAAGCCGAACTGCGAGTGCCACAGCGCGAGGTCCTCGACCGACGACACCAGCCCGCCCTCGCCGTGCAGCGGGAAATGGTGTCGCGCACGGCGCCAGCCGTTCGGCGCGGGGAGGTAGCCGGTGGCGAGGCCGGGCACCAGTTCCTCCGTTGTTGGTGTGTGGCGCGTCATCGTCATGCCCAGCGGGCCGAAAATGCGGCGTTCCAGCAAGCCAGCCAGCTTCTCCCCGCTGACTTGCTCGACGATGCGGCCGAGGAGGAGAAAATTGGAATTGCTGTAGAGGTAGCGCGTGTTGGGGGGAAAATTCAGAGCACACTGGCGGCATATGGCGTCCAGCAGGTCCTGCGGCGCGCAAGGCTGGCCGAGATCGACGCCGCCCAGCCGCATGATCTCCAGTATGTCGCGGATACCGGAGGTGTTGTGCATCAGATGCGCAAGCGTGACGCGATGGGCGAGTTCGGGAAGGGCGGAGATGTGACTGCGGACATCGTCCTCGATGTTCAGCCGGCCTTCGGCGGCCAGCATCAGGATGGCGGCGCAGGTGAACTGCTTGCTGACCGAGGCGATGCGGAAGGTCGTGCGTGGACCGATCGGCACGCCGAGCTCGATGTTCGCCAGGCCGGCGCTGCGATGCAGCACGAGTGCGTCATCGCGGACGACGCCGATGGTGACGCCGGGGCCGTCGGCGCGGCGCCAGGGGGCCAGAATGCGGTCCACGACCCGTTCCAGACGCAGCGTGGTCAGGTTGGTCACGCGCGGTCCTCCATAAGCGGGCAATGCGATAGGTCGGTCTTCCGCCAGTGTACCGAATTCTGATGCTTGTCGCCCATGCCATCTGCCAGCTACCGCTATGCGGCAGCTACGGTATGCCCAGCACGAATTCGAGGCTCTCGCGGTCATGCTCCCCCACGATCAGGTCAGGCCGGTTTCGTGCCAATCGCCATCAACGGGGTTCGTGCTCGCAAGCAGCGACGTTCCGTACGCGGGTCGGCCGCAGACGCATCCTCAGGCCCGGTCGCGGGCGATCCGGCAGCTCTGATCGGACTCAATCGGGCGACTCGGCCATGCGGGGAAACTAGAACATCTGTTCTCCGTCCGGAAATGGCAGTTGGACGGAACGGCTACGCCGAGTGCGCGGGTGGTGAGGTCGGGGGCGAGGGCGGACGGGTGTATTTTGTTGATACCGGCGGGCGCGAGATTGCTCGCCGGACCATCAACGAAAGGAGACCACCATGTCGCCACTACGCGCGCGGATGATCGAGGACATGACCCTGGCTGGATTGGCTGTCGGGACGCAGAAAATCTACATCCAGTCGGTGCGCCGGCTGGCTGCGCATTACCGGCGCTCGCCGGACCAGCTCAGCGAGGAAGAGGTGCGGGCCTACCTGCTCGGCTTGCGCCAGGGCGGGGCGGCACGCGGCACATTCAAGACCAGCCAGTACGGGCTGCGTTTCCTCTATTGCCATACGCTTGACCGCGTGTGGGGATTGTTTGGGGGAAAAAAGGCTCGCTTCCCCGCGTCAGAAGCGGCTGCCTGAGTCGCTGTCGGAGGATCAGGTCCGGCATCTGCTCGGCTTTATCCGCAACCCGGTTCACAAGATGTGCCTCGCCGTTATGTATGCGTGCGGTCTGCGCATCAGCGAAGCCACCACGCTGGAGATTGGCGCCATTGACCGAGCCAACCTGGTGTTGCGCATCGTCGGCAAGGGCAACAAGGAGCGACTGGCGCCGCTGCCACAGCCGGTTCTCGACGAGCTAGGCTGCCTGTGGCGCTCCCATCACAACCGCCGCTGGCTGTTCCCCAACCACCGCGGAGACGCGCCGCTCAACCCGCGGGTACTAGTGCGCACTTTCGCGGCAGCTGCCGCCGCGGCAGGTATCCGGCGCGACGTCACGCCCATACCCTGCGCCACTCGTACGCGACCAGACTGATCGAGAACGGCGTCGACATCCGTATCGTACAAATTCTGCTCGGCCACGCCAGCATCGCCTCCACGGCCGTCTACACTCACCTGACTGCGCCTACCCGAACGTCGCTGCATAGTCTGCTCGATCGGCTGATGACCGACCTCTGAGGCGCGGTCATGATCGAGGTTGCCGACGTGTTCCGCCGCTTCGCGGCGGACTACCTCTCGGCTCACGGCGTGTCGGTGCTGCCATCGCATCGGCGTGCCATAGAGAACATCCTCGACTGCCGCACCGCGGCGCTCGGCGGCCAAGTGTGGCGCTGCGATGCATGCGGCACCGAGGTGTTCTCTTTCCACTCCTGTGGCAACCGAAGCTGTCCCAAGTGCCATACGGCCCAGACGCAAGAATGGCTCGAACGCCGTCAGGCGGAGATGTTGCCGGTGCCGTATTTCCACATCACCGTTACTGTTCCGGCTGAACTACGTGAGGTGCTGCGCGCTCATCAGCGCGACGGCTACGCCGTGCTGATGCAAGCCACTGCCGCCGCGATCATCGACCTCGCCCGCGATCCACGTTACGTCGGCGGCACCGTCGCCGTGCTCGTTGTGCTGCACACCTGGACGCAACAACTAGCCTTCCACCCGCATGCTCATTGCCTGGTCAGCGGCGGCGGGATCTCCGACGACGGCACCACCTGGCATCCGGCACGCCGGAAGTTCCTGGTTCCCATCAAAGCTCTCGCCAGGCTGGTGCGGGGCAAGTTCAGGGCGCTGCTGCAGCGGAAGTGCCCTGATCTCGTCATCCCTGACGAGGTCTGGCGCAAACGCTGGATCCTTCATGTCAGCACCCGGGACAATGGCGAACAGGCCGTGCTCGACTACCTCGCCCGCTACGTCTTCCGTGTCGCTCTCACCAACGCCCGGATCGTCGGCCTCGACGAGCAAACGGTCACGATCCAATACAACGACCGCAAGACCGGCTGCCGACGTACCTGTCGTCTCAGCGGCGACGAGTTCATGCGCCGCTTCCTCCAACATGTGCTGCCGCGCGGCTTCCACAAAGTCCGTTACTTCGGCCTGTGGCATCCCGCGCAACGCCGGAACGCCGCGCGAATACGGCAGATGCTGCAACTGCAGGCGACTTCGAAGACCGACTTGATACAAGACGACCCTGTCGCTCCACCGCTCGTACCACCCGCCGTGGAGCCGGTGCCGCCGAGCGAGCCGCGGATCTGTCCGCACTGTCAGGGGCCGCTGGTCTTCATCCGCATGCTCACCCCGCAGCAGGCCATGGCGCCATGATCCGCGGCACACGTCACCACCACGGTGCGGCATTGTTGGTGCGCGTCCCGCCGCCCCACAGGGGACCATTGTTATCAATGCAATTCGCGGCCATCACCGTGACCCGAGTGACGACGCCGACCATCTTGAAACTGCCTTCATCGACCGTGACGCAGCGGTCGTGCCGCTCAGGACGCGACGGCCGAGGCACACCTTTCCGCCTCGGCACCAACCGTCCCGGGTGAAATCTCCATAGCGCTCGATCGCCTCCCAACGAGCCGCGTTCGTCCAACAGGGTTTGTGCGGCGGCTTCGCGCCGCACAAACCCTTAATTCGTTGCCGGACACTTTTGGGGCTGACCGTTGAACGACCCTTTACCGGACAGCCGCTCGGCAGAGCATGTTCTCGAGAAGTTCTGACTTTAGCGTTGTTCAGATGACAACCGACGCTCTGTCCTCTTCCTGCCACGCGGCGACGGCCTGGGCCAAGAGAGGGGGCAGGGGAGGGTGGTCGCCCCAGGTGCCCGGCGCTGGCGGTTGCGGCTCTGGTGGTTCCTTATACCCCCGCCACTGAGACGGCGGCAGCACGGCATAGGCGTTGGTCTCCTGCTCCAGC
>DATKFJ010000102.1:0-7189 GCA_035511435.1 Acetobacteraceae bacterium
GCCGTGCCGCGGCGACGATGCCATCCCAGGTGATTGCGGCAAGCAATGCGCGCTGGCGCAGCACCACCCGCATGAACAGCAGCAGCGTGCCGCTCGATTGGCCGATTACGAAGCCCACCACAAGACCGGGCGTGCCGCCGCCGAACAGGCCGAAGATGATCTGCGAGACTGGACCGGTCAGACCCTGGGAAATGCGGGTGCGGGCGATATCCTTGAACGCACCCGCCCAGGTCGCGACCGCCACCATCACGTAGTAACCGCCAAGGCAGGCGAAGCCGAGAGGCAGGAGCCATCGATACGACGTGAGTGCACCGAGCGACATCGCCGCCAGTGCGTGGGCCGAAATCAGCCATGCAGCCAGCGCGGTGATCGCCGTTGTGCCGACCAGCGCGAGGCCACACAACGCAAGCAGGCTGGCGCATTCGGCCTCTGTCGCGGCGATCGGGATGGCGAGTTCGAGGCCGAGGATGGCTATCACCCCGAAGATCAGCAGAACGGCGCTGTAGACGCTGAGGTAGCCGAACTGGCTCGGGTTGTAGAGGCGCGTGAGCACCGGCGACAGCAACAGGCTGATGCTCTGGCCGGCGACCGTACCGGCAAGCATGACGAAGACATTCCAGGCGAATCTGGAGCCCCCCACACCTTGGCGGGATTGCCGCAGCCTGTTTTGCAGCGGTCCGGGCAGCCAACCGGCCACGCTACCAGGCATGCCGGAAACGGCCTGTAAAATACGAAGTTCGGCCAACCTGCGTATCAGGATACGGTATCCCCATGTTGGCCGCCCGCGGATGCAACACTCCCGCAGCGCCTCGTGTTTTGCGTCCTGCCGCTGATCGGGCAATCGCCATGCACGCCATGGATATACGGCATTGGCAGCGGTTGTGGGGCACCGGGCGGTCAAGTTTTTGTTGATCGCAAGCGCGCAGTTGTGATGCGTCCATGCGCTGTGCGCAAAGGCTGGTGGGCCCTGACCGAACAGCCACGTTGGAATATCTGACACGGTGCATCCTTGTGGAAGCGGTCGGTGTATGCAGTGCGACGGGTGGCGGCGAATGCACGCATAATCGGGCGCGATGGGACATACCATCGCCCGCGTTAGTGACCCGCGCCCCTGATCGCTTGAAATACCGAGCAAGGGCCGGTTGGGGAACGTTTGTCAGCCTGGGAAGGCGTTGTGCAGCGCACAACACGCTTCCGCGATCAACCGGTTGTTCCGGTTCATGGTACATCCGTGGCATGCCAGTTCGGCTTGGAACGAGGCCTCTCTTTCTGGCCCAGATCGTCTGGACGTCCGCGGTTCAGTGCAGCGGATCGACCGCGATGTAGCGCGCCGGCCGCGGCCCATCACCGCCGCACTGAAACACGCCAGCGCGCGCCAGCACGGCGCGGTCCTCTTCGGACAGCCGCGTAACTTCGCGCAGGTGATCCGTCCAACTCTCCATCGACCAGACTTCCATCCAGCCTTCGGGATGTGCGACATCCTCGTATAGCTGCCAGAACAGGGCGCCGGCGCGGCCGCGCACTTTGCGTACCTCCGCCATTGCGGCGAGAAATGCCGGCCGTTGCGGCTGCTCCACGTGATAATGCACCGTTTCCATCACGCGCCCGCGACCCCGACGCAGGATGGGCACAAGTTCGGGCGCCGGCGCCTCCGGCATCGGCAGCGGCGGTTCTTCGACGGCACGTTCCGTGCGGCCGAGTGACAGGTCGATGGAATAGCGGCGCACGATGAAGGCCAGTGCGAGACCGATGCCGGCGGCCGCCAGCAACGTGTCGGAAAGGCCGATCTGGTCCCCGAGCACGCCCCAGCCGAACGAGCCCGCGGTCAGTGCCCCGTTCTGCGCCAACTGATAGATCGCCAGTGACCGCGCCCGCACCCAGGGTGGGCAGACCAGCTGCGCAGCAGCCTGGATGGTGGCATAGGCCGATGTCCAGCCCACGCCAAACAGCAGCATGCCGAGAGCGGCCGGCAGCCAGTGGTGCGACAGGCCGAGCAACGCGATGCCGGTGCAGGAGAACAACGTGCAGCCGATCACCGTCGTGCCGCGATCGATGTAGCCCCTGACCATCGGCAACAGCATCCCGGAGGTGACGCCTCCGATCCCCATCATCCCGAGGATGACGCCGTACATGCCGGGGCCGAGGCCGAGATGCTCGCGTACCAGCAGCGGCAACAGCGCCCACGGGGCCGCGGCCGGGATGGAATATGCGATCGTCCGCATCATGGCGTACTGCACGGCCGGCGTATTGCGCACGAAGCGGACGCCTGCGCGGATCGCCGACAGCAGATGCTCGCGCGGCAATCCGGTGAAGTGGCGGCCGCGGTGCCAGGTGAACAGCGTGCCGAGTACCGCGAGGATGGAGACCGCGTAGAGCGAAAACGCCAGGCTGGAGCCACCGAGCAGAATGAGGAAGCCGGCCAGCGCGGGGCCCACCGCGCGTGTGAGGTTGTAGCCGATACCGTTGAGCGCGATCGCCTGCACGAGATCCTCACGCGGCACCAACTCCGGCACTATCGCGCTCCAGGCGGGTGCGGTCAGGGCGGAACCGATGCCGATGCAGAAGGTCAGCGCCAGCAGCCAGAAGGCGGTCATGGCGTGGGCGAGCGTCAGGGCAGCCAGCGCCATGGCGACCAGGATGGTCCAGAACTGAGCGCTGATCAGGAATACTCGCCGGTCAACGATATCGGCCAGCGCCCCGCCCGGGAGCGCGAGCAGGAATACCGGCATGATGGTAGCTGCCTGCACCATCGCCACGATGAGCGGTTTGGGATCGAGACTGGTCATCAGCCAGCCTGCGGCGGTGTTCTGCAACCAGGTGCCGAGCCAGGCCACGACGTTGGCTAACCAAAGGCCGCGAAACGTCGCGTTGCGAAGGGGGATCAGGGCAGCGGGCAGGCGCATCGGGCGATCATAGCCGCAAGAGCAGGAATTGCCCGCCCCGTTGTCGGAATATCAGTTCCCGGCGGCGGGTATTGCAGCCGGCAGCGGAACCGCCACGCGGATCCGGACCGTACGTCCCGCCAGGATGGGCATCGCGGTCATGCCCCAATCCGCTCGGCGCAGCTGGCCTTCGGCTACGACCTTCTCTCGGCTCCAGGTCAGCGACAGTTCGAATGGCCGGGTAATCCCGTGCATGCCGAGCATGCCAACGAGGCCCTGCCCCTGGCAGGTGCCGGTATAGATCAGCGACGGGAAATGGGCAGCATCCATGAAGCCGGGTCCCAGCATGGTATCGCGCATCGACGGATCGTCGGCGACCAGGCTCGCGACGTCGATGCTGAGATCGACGCGGCAGACCGCATGGTCGTCGGGATCATAAGTCAGGGAACCCGTGAAGCGGGGGAACCGGGCGTCGATCGGCAACAGGCCAAGCCCATAAGCGCGGAAACCCACCTCGCTCGCCGGTGGGCCGAGGATGATACGGCGCGGCGCGGCCAAAGCCGCCGTTGCGCAGCAGGCAAGCAATGCAAAGCACAGCAGGGGCAGAACGCGCATCAGGAGAAGCTGGGTTGGTCTGGTGTTCCGCCAAGGGTGGTCGTTCGGGTGTGCGCCGCGGATCCGGACCAAATGCGGTTCGCGGCCAGGTCGGCGCAAGGTCGGGAAGGGGAAACCGATGGACTTCGCGCCATGAGGCGCCAACAAAAATCGTTGTTGGCGAGCTTTGGATCGAAGCCTTACGGATCGTCCGAGACCAGCAATGCTGTCCAGCGGCCAAACCGGCGCATGCAACCGCGCAGAACTTCGCGCCATTCGCTGGCGTTCGCCATCCGGTTTGCCATTGCCATGGAATTTCGGATCGAGCGGTGCGGCGCTGTGGGCGGCCGGATGTTCTTATTATGTTTCACGTGAAACATCGTTCGATATCGGACGATCGTGGTTTTGCGTCTCGTGGGCGTCTCCTTGCCCGCTTGGCGACATTTTTGATGGTTGAGGGGTGATGGCGGGCGTCCTGGTCCCGCACATAGCGCAAGTGCTGTTCGCTCAATCCGGCTGGTTGTCGTCCGAGCCGCCACGGCCTGGAGTTTGCCCGTCAAGGTTCGCGGCCTGCCTTTCGTAGTCGCGAGCCAACTCCAGCAGCCGATTTTGAAACTCGCCAGGGACAATTTGGCGGGACAGCCGGCGAAGCCCAGCCGCCTTGGCCCTAAGAGATGCCGCGTCCAAATCAGGTGGAACTGCCATAATCAGCCAAGAAAAAATGTGGAGCCGGACTGAACGGACGAAGCGGTCCCTGTTGTGGTTACGAATGGGGCGAGGCGTTCGATCATCATACAGGATAATAATCAAAATTAACGCGAAATACTAGTCTAAATAATCGGTCTTATTCCCCTTGGCAGAGAGTTCGGCATGGGACGGCATTTTATACCGGCATTATTCCGCCGTGCCATGCTTCGGTCCGAGCGACTCCCGCATCACCGCAATACGCACTGATCCGCGGTCTGCGTCCTGGGATGGAAGAATGGCTCCACCGGGGCCGAACGAAAGAATGCCTCGAAACAGGAGAACAAGATGACGTCAAACAGGATCGCCTGATCCCAAGCTCTCACCTGTCCACCAAAACCGGGGCAAGAGCAGGTTTGCAAAAGCGATCTGTGATGGCCGTTCGCAAAATTCTTTCCTTCTGCGCAGCCCGCTTTGGCTGTGGCGGCAGGCGGCCTTTGACGACGCTGAGCCTCCGCGTGGCCTCTGTCTGTTTGTCGGATTGCAATCATCCCCCTGGCCGAACACAATTCATCGATCGTCAACGGGGAGGGACAGCTCATGATGCTTGATTGGAACGCCTATCCTGTGGAACTCAGCGCGCGCGTGAAGGAGATGTCGCGGCTGGCGCCGAACGCCGTTGCCGGCTTCATCGCACTCGACAAGGGCGCGAACAAGACCGTCCATCTCGACGCCAAGACCCGCGAGCTTATCGCCGTCGCTATCGCCGTCACCACGCGCTGCGACGGCTGCATCGGCGTGCATACCGACCGCGCCATCAATGCCGGTGCAACCCGAGAAGAAGTAGCTGAGGCCCTTGGTGTCGCCATTGCGCTCAATGCCGGCGCAGCCCTGGCCTATTCGGCTCGCGTGCTAGATGCCTATGCCGCAATCGACGGTGCGGCAAAGGCGACCGCCGAATAGCCCTCGCCCGCTGCGAAAGTCTTGCTTGAATTACGCATCAGAATAATCGTCGTTCGATAGAGGTTTGAGGTCTCCCCTTTTGGGGGGTGAAGTTGACCGGTTTCGTGGGCGCCGAACGGTTTGTGTCCGAGGTGTCGACGAAGTCCAGAACGAGACGAAGCTAGCCACCAGAATTGCGTCGACAAATGGTTGAATTGGTGCAACCCGGACGCTCGCCGGAGGAGGTGGCGCGCGCGTTCGAAGCGACGGCGCAGTCGATCGGGAACTGGCGTGCCCAATGTTCGCGCCATTACGCTTGCGTTCACCATCCGGTCGTAGACAGGGCCGAATTCACCAACAACCGGCAATCGTGTCCTGAACGCTCTTCTCCAAGCCGCCAATATTGCGCGCGTGCGCACTTTCGCCTTTTCCGGCATCGAAGCGGTGCCGGTCGAAGTGCAGGTGCAGATTTCCAGCGGCACACCGGCGCTGCTGGTTGTCGGCCTGCCCGACAAGGCGGTGGGCGAGGCACGAGAGCGGATGCGCGCCGCGCTCAGCGCCATGGGCCTGGCGCTGCCGCCGCGTCGCATACTGATCAACCTCGCGCCGGCCGATCTGCTCAAAGAGGGTAGCCATTTCGACCTGCCGATCGCACTGGGCGTGCTGGCAGCGATGGAGGTGGTGCCGCGCGACGACCTTTGTCACTATGCCGCGCTCGGTGAATTGTCGCTCGACGGCACGCTGAACCCAGTGGCCGGCGTGCTGCCCGCAGCGATTGGCGCCTCGACGCTCGATCTCGGCCTGATCTGCCCTGCCAGCCAGGGGGGCGAGGCGGCGTGGGCCGGTCGGATCGAAGTGCTGGCGGCTGCCAACCTGCTGGCGTTGATCAACCATTTTCGCGGTACTCAGGTGCTGACCCCGCCGGAGACCGCTGGCATCGCCGAGGCGGGACGCGGCCCGGACCTGTCGGATGTGAAGGGCATGGAGACCGCCAAGCGCGCGGTGGAGATCGCCGCCGCCGGCGGGCACAACCTGCTGATGATCGGCTCACCCGGTTCCGGCAAGTCGATGCTGGCGGCGCGGCTGACCGGGCTGTTGCCAGACCTGGAGCCCAAACAGGCGCTGGAGGTCAGCATGATCCACAGCGTCGCCGGCATGCTGGAGGGCGGCCGACTGGTGATGCGGCCGCCATTCCGCGAACCGCATCATTCGGCCTCGCAGGCGGCGCTGACCGGCGGTGGCCAGCGCGCGAGGCCAGGCGAAGTCAGCCTGGCGCATCGTGGCGTGCTGTTCCTGGATGAATTGCCCGAGTTCCCCAAGCAGACGCTGGAGTCATTGCGCCAACCAATGGAGTCCGGCCGCACCACCGTGTCGCGCGCTGCTGCGCACATCACCTACCCGGCGCGCTTTCAATTGATCGCGGCGATGAATCCCTGCCGCTGCGGCTACCTGGGCGACGCGTCGCGCGAGTGCGGCCGGGCGCCCCGGTGCGGCGAGGATTATCAAAACCGGATTAGCGGCCCGGTGCTCGACCGCATCGACCTGACAATCGAGGTGCAACCGGCATCGGCTGCCGAACTGGCGCGGGCACCGACCGGGGAGAAAAGCGCCGCGGTAGCGGTCCGCGTGGCACGGGCCCGTGCGGCGCAACGCGCGCGCTACGGCGATGACGGGCCGGTCAGCAACGCGGAGGCCGACAGCCGGGAGGTGCAGTTGGTCCCGGAAGCGCAGGCATTGGCCGGACAGGCCATGGACAAGCTGCGCCTGTCGCCGCGCGGCTACACACGCGTACTGCGCGTCGCGCGTACCATCGCCGATCTTGCCGGCGCGCCGATCGTGCAGCGGCCGCATGTAGCGGAGGCGCTGGCGTTCCGCCATCGCATGCCGGGGCGGAAATGACCGCTACTCTTTGTTTAGCGGCAAACGAGACCGGGTTTTGCGGCAAACGAGACTGGCCGGTCGAAGTCACCGTGCGCATCAGGCGCGCGGCGACCATTTATAGATCCGCTGCAGTGTCTCACCCATGAGAGCGGCCCGGTCACTGTCGGACAGCCGGTCGGTGACGCGAAATGCCTCGACCCCCTGCT
>DATKFJ010000103.1:0-6842 GCA_035511435.1 Acetobacteraceae bacterium
CCGGCTATGGGCCGGTACGGTATGCGACAGTTGCATGGAGGCGGCGTGGGACGCGACGGTCGGGCCCATTGGCGGTGCCGACCCTGAATCGGTGATCGAAGCCGATCTGGTGATCTGCTGGGGCGCTGACCTGTTCGCCACAAACGTGCATTTCTGGGCGAAGCTGGAACAGGAGCGCAAACGCGGTCTGAAGCTCGTGGTGATCGACCCGCGACGCACACGGTCCGCGCGGGCAGCCGACTGGCACATCCCGATCGGCATCGGGACCGATGCCGCATTGGCTCTGGGCATCATGCACGTTCTGGCGCGCGACAATCTCTGCGACCGCGGCTACATCGCGCAGCACACACTCGGCTTCGATCAGGTGGAACGCGAGGTGCTGCCGCGCTTTACGCCCGACCGCGTCGCCGCCATCACCGGCGTCGCGGCGTCCGACGTAGAGCGGCTTGCAGCGATGTATGGCGCGACGAAAAAATCGCTGATCCGCCTCGGTTGGGGCATGACGCGCCTCACGTACGGCGGCCAGGCGCTGCGCAGCGTCGCGCTGCTGCCCGGCGTCACCGGCGCATATGGCTGCTACGGCGGTGGCGCGGTGAACGGCACCAACGCATCGTTCGAACTCAACTACAATGCAGTGCGCAAGCCGTCCGGCCCGGCGACGACGCGCACCATCAACCACAACCGGATGGGCGAGGCGCTGCTTACGCTGAACGATCCACCGATTCGCTCACTGTTCATTGCCGCCAATAATCCCGCCGTCACCTGCCCCGACACTGCCAGGACACGACGCGGCCTTGCACGCGACGATCTGTTCACCGTGGTGCACGACCCGTTTCTGACGATAACCGCGCGGTATGCCGATATCGTGCTGCCGGCGACGACCTATCTGGAGACCGAAGATTTCTTCCGTGCCTATGGCACGTATTACATGCAGTATTCGCCGCACGCGGTGCCGCCGCAGGGCGAGGCATGGTCGAACCTGAAGCTCGCCCAGTCGCTGGCAGCGCGCATGGGTGTCACCGATCCGGTGTTCCGCATGTCGCAGACGGAAATCCTGCGCGAGCTGTTCCGCGGTGCGAAAGGTGCGCTCGCGGCGGTCGATCCGGACACGCTGCGTGACGCCGGCCCGATCTCCATCGCAACCAAGGGCGAACAGCAATTCCGCACGCCGTCGGGCAGGCTGGAGTTCTATTCCGATGCGCTTGCCGCGCAGGGATTGCCGCCGATGCCTGATTGGCAACCCGATCCGGTAGAAGCGACGCAAGGCGCGCAATGGCCGCTGCGTCTGCTGACCGGACCGGGATATTTCCAGAGCCACACTGCGTTTTCCGGTGTATCCATGCTGCGCGAGCGCGAGGGGAAGCCGTACTGCGTGCTGCACCCCACTGACGCGGCCGCGCGCAATCTGCGCGAGGGGGAACACGTGCGGCTGATAAACGATCGCGGCGCCGTGGGGCTGACGCTGCACGTGCGCGATGACATACAGCCCGGCGTGGTGTTGGTGCCGGGGCAGCGCCCGGATCAGGAGGCGGTGTCCGGTACGGTCAACATGCTGTGCTCGGACGCATTCACCGACATGGGCGAGGGCGCTACCTATCAGAGCACATGGCTGGACGTGCGCGCCTGGTAGAATTGCCGCGGCGGCGCTTCCCGCGCACAATCGGTCGCCCGACGGGAGGAGCGATCGATGGCGGATGCGGACGACAAGTCCCTGGTCGAATATGAGTGCCGCGAACACATCGCGACGATCACGCTGAACCGGCCGGACAAGCTGAACGCCGTCAACGACGACATGGTCCGCCAGATCTCGGCGGCATTGCAGCGGTTCGACAGCGACAACAACGCGCGCGTGGCGATCCTGTGCGGTCGCGGCCGTGCATTTTCCAGTGGCGCCGACGTGCATCAGCGGCAGTTGCGCAGCCGCGCGGAATTTGAACGGCACGGCGGCGCGCAGGCGCAGGATGCATCGAGCCACGATCTGTTCCTGCGCGCGGTAAACTGGAAACCGGTGCTGGCCGCCCCGCACGGTTACGTACTAGGCCTGGCACTCGGCTTGGTGCTGGAATCCGATCTGGTCGTCGCGGAGGAAGGCACGAAATTCCAGGTTACCGAGACCCCGCGCGGGCTGTCCGGCGCGAAATACTGGGCATTGCTGAATTTCCGCGGCGCCGGTGCGTTCGCCACCGATGTCAGTCTGACCGGCCGTTTCTTCACCGCTGAGGAGGCGTTGACGGCTGGCATCATCGACCGCGTTGCACCGCGAGGCACTTACATGGAGGTCGCGCGTGAGTTGGCGGCGCAGGTGGCGAAGAACCCGCCACTCGGCGTTCGGTCCACGGTGCGCGCGCGACGGCACGCGCTGGAACATTTGTCGCGCGATGTGCTGCTGCAGGTCAGCCTGGCCAAGCTGCATCTGTCCGAGGACTTCGGTGAATCGGCTCGCGCGTTCGCGGAGAAGCGGTCGGCCGGTCCGTTCAAGGGACGTTGAAGCTTGCTTGATCAGGACGGGCCGGACACGATCCGCCTAGGCGTCGCCGAAGCGCGCGAACTCGGCGAGGCGACGCTGCGCCGCATCGGCTATCTGGCCGATGAAGCGGCGATCATCACCGACCAGCTTATCGACAATGCGTTGTGCGGCTATCGCTTTGCCAGCCTGCCGCGCATCCTGGCGATCGCTGACGATGAAAAGACCGGCAAGCCACGCACGCCGGTACGCGTTGTGCGAGAGACGCCGGTGTCCGCGCTGGTCGATGGCGGCAACAAGGTCGGCTATGTCGCGGCCTATCGCGGTGCGGAGATCGCCATCGCCAAGGCGAAAGCCATGGGCATCGCTATCGTCGGTGTGCACAACAGCTACTACAGCGGCCGCAACGCGTATTTTGTGGAGCTGATCGTTCGTGCCGGTCTGGTCGCGATCCACACGTCCAGTGCCCAGCCGCACGTCCTGCCGCCGGGCGGACGCAAGCCGGCACTCGGCACCAATCCATTCAGCGTCGGCTTCCCCTCCACCAAGGGTCCGGTGATCTACGACATCGGCACCGCGTCGGTGATGTGGGGCGAAGTACTGCTGATGGCACGTCTCGGCGAGCCGCTGCCGGACGGTGTCGGCTTCGACGCCGACGGCAACCCAACATGCGATGCGCGTGCGGTTGCGGATGGCGGCGGCGTGACGGCGTTCGGCGGCCACAAGGGCTATGGCTTGTCGTTCACCATCCAGGCACTCGGCTTGCTCGCTGGTGCGGCGCTGCCGCGCGGCGACGTGCAGGACTACGGTTTCCTGTTTATCGCAATCGATCCCACGATCATGCTGCCCGACTTCGAGGCGCAATTTTCCGAACTCATCGCGCGCATCAAGGCGACCCCTCGTCAGCCAGGCGTGGATGAAATCCGCATCCCGTCCGAACGCGCATTCCGCGAACGCGAACAGCGTCGCGTAGAGGGCATCGTGCTGGACCGGAAGGTCGTCGATGCGCTGCACGTACTCCGAGGAAACGCCGAATGACCGACACGCCGCAGGGCCTTGCCGCCTTCTTCGCACCACGCAGCGTCGCCGTGATCGGCGCGAGCGCAGATCGCAGCCGCGCGGGCGGTCGCGTGCTGCAGACGCTGGCCACGGCAGGTTATCCGGGACGCGTCATCCCGGTGAACCCGAATCAGACTCGGATCAACGACCTGCCGTGCCATCCGTCCATCCTGGCCGTCCCGGAACCGGTAGACCTGGTGGCGATCTGCGTTCCCGCCGACCGCGTGCCGGACATCATTCGCGAATGCGGTCAGGCCGGTGTGCGAGGCGCCGTGGTATTTGCCGACGGCTTCCGCGACGCAGCATTGCGTGCGGCATTAGGCGATGCACTGGCTGAAGCACGCGCGAGATCCGGACTGCGCATGATCGGCCCCAACACCATCGGGATCCGTCACAGCGAAAGTCGCGCCTACGTCACGTTCTCATCGGCGACCGAATCCGAACTGATGCCCGGCCCGATCGCCACCATCGCACAGAGCGGCGGCATGAGTGGCGTGCTCGGTGTGACCCAGCTCCGCCGCCGCGGCCTGGGCCCGCGCTGCGTCATCGATACGGGCAACGAGTTCGACGTCGACGTCGCCGACTGCATTGCCCACGTCGCAGAAGATCCAGGCACCACCTGTATCTCTGTCCTGGCCGAGGGTGCGCGCGACGGCCGACGACTGGCCGATGCAATTCGACACGCCACGGCACGCGGCAAACACGTGGTGTTCCTGAAGACCGGCCGATCGACGGCCGCACTGGAGCAGGTGGCCTCGCACACCGGCGCGCTGGCCGGCCGGGCGGAACTGTTCGACGCCGCGATGCGCGATGCCGGCGCCTGCGTCGTGCGCGACGAAATGGAACTGATGGACGCCGTCGTGCTGCACGGCTTCAACCGCGTGCCGAAGGGACGCAGACTTGGCGCGGTGACGCCATCGGGCGGCTACGCGATCCTGGCGGTCGATGCGGCGGAACAGTTCGGCATGGAATTTCCGCCACCGGTTATCGCCCCGACACCGGAGCAGCGCGACCAGGTGAAGCTGGGCACATTCGATAACCCCTTCGACATGTCGTCGACCATATCGTCCGGCCCGCGCGGGCTGGAGACATCGCTGCACTGGATGGCGTCGCAACCCAACATCGACGCGATTCTGCTGTGGCAGGCTGCGATCCTTGACAATCCTGGGCCGCAGCCGCGGGTCTACGAAGCTCTGGCCGACCTCGTTGCGCAAACCGACAAGCCGGTGTTCGGCTGTGGCCTGACCACGCCGGACTTCGAGGCGCGCTTGCGCGAAATCGGCGTACTTTGGTTCGAAGAACCATCACGGCTGGTTCGCGCGCTGGGCGTCGTGGCGCCCGCGGTCGCGGCGCGCGACGTGAAGGCCGCCGCTGTGACGCACCGGCGGGTCGTGACCGGTGCGCGCGCACGTGGCGTCCTTGCCGGTCTACCCGGCCTGCCGCATGTGCCAACCGTTGCAATCGCCGATGCCGCGGCGGCGCAGCGCGCAATGCAGGCGCTGGGCACGGATCGCGTCATTCTGAAGGTCGAGAGCGAACACATCGCGCACAAGACGGAATTCGGCCTGGTGTCCGGCCCGATTGCCTCCGCCGAGATCGCGCGCACGTTCGCCGAGTTGGACGCAGCGTGCGAACGCGCCGCGGACCCATCGGCGTCCATTGTGTTGCAACCGTTCGAACGCGGGGTCGAGCTGGCATTGGGTGCGTACCTCGATCCCGCGTTCGGCCCGTCCGTAATGGTCGCACTCGGCGGCATCTATCTGGAAATCCTGCGCGACGCACAGTTTGCACCGGCTCCGGTGACGGAACAGCAGGCACGCGAGATGGTGCTGCGGCTGAAGGCGGCGGACATCCTGCGCGGCGCCCGCGGGCGCAAGCCAGCCGACATCGAAGCGGTGGCACGCGCCATCGCGGCGCTGTCGCGCTTCATCGTCGATCACGCCGATCGTTACGCGGAAATCGACATCAATCCGCTGATCGTCCGCGAAGCCGGCAAGGGCGTGGTGGCGGTGGATGCGCTTCTGGTCAAACGCGATTAGACTGCGGCCAGCAACGTTGGACAGGAGCACCTCATGGCCGACCCGGCCTCCCCCATCGACCAGATTCGCCGTTACCATCCCGAACTCACCGCGATCAGGCAGCACATCCATGCCAATCCGGAGCTCGGGCTGGAGGAACATCGCACCGCCGACCTGGTTGCGCAGAAATTGGAAGAGTGGGGCATCGAAGTACACCGTGGCGTCGGCGGTACCGGGGTGGTCGGCGTGCTGCGCTCCGGCAATGGTCAGGCGACGATCGGGCTGCGCGCCGACATGGACGCGCTGCCGATCGAGGAAGCCAACGACTTCGCCTATCGCAGCCGCAATGCCGGCAAGATGCACGCCTGTGGCCACGACGGTCACACCACGATGCTGCTCGGCGCCGCGCGCTACCTGGCGGAGACACGCAACTTCAACGGCACGGTGAATTTCATCTTCCAGCCGGGCGAGGAAGGCATAGGTGGTGCGCTCGCCATGCTGAAGGATCGTCTGTTCGAACGGTTCCCCTGCAACGCGGTATTCGGCATGCACAATCGCCCGGGCATGCCGGTCGGCAAGTATGGCATCACGCCAGGCACTGCGATGGCGGGCGGCGCGTTCTTCGACATCACCATCACCGGGCGTGGCGCGCATGGTGCGCGGCCGGAAGCCAGCATCGATCCGGTGCTGGCCGCGTGCCATATCGGCACCGCGCTGCAATCAATTGTCGCCCGCAATGTTCCGCCATCCGATACCGCAGTGCTCAGCGTCACGCGGGTGGTCGCTGGTGAGGCTTACAACGTGATCCCGCAGACCGCCACTCTGTCCGGCACGGCGCGGACCATGAAGCGCGAAACGATGACGATGTTGGAGGCAGGCATCCAGCGCGTCGCCGCTGGTGTCGCATCTGGCCTCGGGGCTACGGCCGAAGTGGATTTCCGGCTGATCTTTGCGCCGCTGCTCAATCATCCGGAACACACTCAGGCGATTGCCGATGCCGCGGCGGAACTGGTCGGCGACGGCAACATCAATCGCGCGCAAACGCCAGGGATGGCATCGGAGGATTTCAGCTTCATGCTCGAACAGGTGCCTGGCGCGTACATCAATCTGGGCAATGGCGAAAGCGCGTCGGTGCATAATCATCTGTATAACTTCAATGACGAGGCGATACCGTTCGGATCGGCGCTGTATTCGCGACTGGTGGAGCGGCAACTGCCTCGTGGTACTGGCGAGTAAAGCGCCGGCAAGTCAGGTGCCGGCGAGTCAGGTGCCGGCGAGTCAGGTGAAAGGAGAAACCCATG
>DATKFJ010000104.1:0-4174 GCA_035511435.1 Acetobacteraceae bacterium
GCCCACGCCGACGGCGGATTCCAGATCATTGCCGACTTGCCCGAGATCAACGCGCGGTTGTTGGAGGCATCGTCGTAGCTGACGGTCTCGGTCGGCAGGAACGGCACCATTCGCTTGGCGTACTCCAGCACCATCTTCACGTTGTCCGAGTCGGCCGTGATGTTGCCCTTGGCATCCACCAGATCAGCGCCGAATGCTCCGAAGGTGGCGCCCCACGTCTGGCACGAATCCGTCGTGGGGCCACACCCCATACCGAAGCCGTAGCCCGCCTTGAAGCATGCCTCCGCCAACTTGAGCTGGGTATCATACGTCCAGTCCTTGGCGGCATCGGGCGTCGATTCATGTGCCGGGTACCACTCCTGCACGTCGACATTGCCGAACTTCTTGAACATGCTCATGCGCACGCAGGGGGTCAGTGGCGCGGAACCCCAGGCCACCGGTACGGCCATCCATTTCCCGTCCACGAGCGCCAGATACTCGTACGCGTGACCCAACTTGCCGTATTTCGCAATGAGCGACTTCATCAGGTCGTCCATCGGATCAAGCTTGTCGGCGTACTGGTGCACCGTCCACATGTCGAACGCATAGATGTCGTGCCCGGTGCGGGCCTGCGCCTCCGCGGCCATGGTGATGTCGATCTTGTTGCCAACCGCGGTCAGAAAGTCGAGCTCGACATCGACTTTGTTCTTGTCCGCCCAGGCTGCGACGATTTTGCGCATGGCATCGTCGCCAGCGGGAACCCAGTGGTCCCACAGCGCAAAGTTCAGTTTGCCGGCCGCGCCGGCGGTGCGGATGTGCACCAACGGCAACGCGGTTGCCGCCGCGCCCAATTTGAGCGCGCTACGACGCGTGATATGGCTTTTCGATCGCATGGCGTACATTTCCTCCGCGGCACAGGCTGCCCTGCCCGTCATTATGGTCCCAGACGGTTGCGCGCCAGCCGCCGCGATCGCGACGCCTTACGCAGCCGCGAGTATCGGGCGAATCCGGGCCGCTGGCGATAGGAATCTGCGGTGATCGGTCGCCATTGTGCTGCCCCCGACGTTCGCCGCTCCTGCGGGGGACGCAGGAGATGAGCAGGCCACCGAAAACGGACGGCTGGTGTCTCGAAGCCGGAGTTCGCGCCCGATAGCGGACTTCAGCGTCGAGGACGCCGGGATATGACTGCCCCGCCCGCTGGGCTATAGGGGCCGCCATGGCAGCGCACCCGCCCGTCCGAGTCGCTCTGAACGTTGTCCTGGATGGGCTGCTGGCGGCGTTGGCTGTACCTCTTGCTCGCGCAATCGCCGATCCGTCTGGCGATTGGCTGCATCCGCTGTGGCTGCTGCCAATTGGCGCGGCAACGTTGCTGCTCGCCGGAATGCCATTCAAGCTGCCGTGGCAGTACTGGCGCTTCGCCGGCATCGCCGACCTGCTGGCCGTGGCAGGTTCCAGTGTCCTCGGCGCCGCGCTGTTTGCCGGGCTTGTTGCGCTCGCTGGCACGGCATCCGCCAATCCGGCTTTTCCCGCCGTCCATGCCCTGACATTGCTGGTATTGCTCGGTGCCCCGCGCGTCGCCTATCGGCGGTTGCGCCAACGCCCCGGCGCCAAACTGCCCGCCGCCTACGCCGCCGATGTGCCCACGGCTCTACTCGTCGGCGCGGCGGAGGATGTCGATCTCTTTCTGCGCGCGCTGATCGGGGAACGCCGGCAGTTGCTGCGGGTGGAGGGGCTGCTGGGGGTCGGTGCGCGCCAGACCGGGCGGCGCATCCACGGCTATCCCATACTCGGCTCGATCGAAGAGGCCGCGGCCGTGCTGGAACGGCTGGCTGGTGAGGGGCGGCTGCCCGACACGCTGGTAGTGGCCACGCCTGACCTGGCCGGCCAGTCACTGTCCGTACTGGTCGAACAAGCCGAGCGCTACGGCATGCGGATCCGCCGCGCGCCACGCCCGACCTCGCTAGATCCCGCGGCGCTGGTCGCCAATCCGCGCCAGCTCGACCTGCGGCCGATGGCCATCGAGGACCTGCTGAACCGCCCGCAGGTGCCGCTCGATCGCGAGGGCATGGCGCGGCTGATCCAGGGCCGTCGGGTCATCGTCACCGGTGCCGGCGGCACCATCGGCAGCGAACTGGCGCGCCAGGTGGCGGCGCTCGGACCCGAGCGGCTGATCCTGGTGGACAATGGCGAATACGCGCTCTGGCTGATCGATCTCGAACTCGCCGAACGCCACCCTCACGTTCCGCGCGAATCGCTGCTGGCTGACATCCGCAACGAAGCACGCATCCGCTCGGTGTTCGAGCAGTGGCGCCCAGAGCTGGTGTTCCACGCCGCTGCGCTGAAGCACGTGCCGATGGTCGAAGCGAACCCGCTGGAGGGGCTGCTGACCAATGTCGCCGGCACGCGGCATGTCGCGGACGCAGCGCGCAGTGTCGGTGCGCGGGCGATGGTGTTGATCTCCACCGACAAGGCGGTCAACCCGACCTCGGTGATGGGCGCTTCGAAGCGGCTGGCCGAGATGTATTGCCAGGCGCTGGATATCTCTGCGCGCGCCGCTGGACATGGCATGCGCTGCATTACCGTGCGCTTCGGAAATGTGCTGGGCAGCACCGGTTCGGTGGTGCCGCTGTTTCAGCGGCAGCTTGAACGTGGCGGGCCACTCACCGTCACCCACCCCGACATGCAGCGCTACTTCATGACGGTACGCGAGGCCGTGGGGCTGGTGCTTCAGGCCAGTGTTGTCGGCTCCGGCGACGCGTCCCTAGAGTCGGGCGAGGAGGGCGGCATCTTCGTGCTCGACATGGGCAAGCCGGTGAAAATCGTCGATCTGGCCCGGCAGATGATTCGCCTGGCCGGCCTGACCCCGGACCGCGACGTCGAAATCCGCTTCACTGGCCTACGCCCAGGCGAAAAGCTGCATGAGGAGCTGTTCCATGGCAAGGAGCCGCCGGTGGCAACGGACTATCCCGGCCTTCTGATGGCAAACCCGCGCACTGCCGATCCCGCCATTGTCGGCCGCGCCATCGATGAAATCGCCGCCGCCTGTCGTGGTGGTCAGGCACGCCTGGCACTGACTTTGCTAGGACGGTTGGTGACCGAGTTCGAGCACAACGCCGAGGGACTGATGCCTGTGGTGAACCACCCATGACCGCCCGCGCAGCCATTCCGTTTCTTGACCTGAAGGCACAGCAGGCGCGCATCGCGGCGGACCTGCGCCGACGACTGGACGGTGTGCTGGCGCATTGCCAGTTCATCCTGGGGCCGGAGGTGGCTGAACTGGAAGCCGAGTTGGCGAAGCTGGGCGGCGCGAAGCACTGCGTTGCTGTCAGTTCCGGCACCGATGCGATCCAGATCGCGTTCATGGCGGAAGGCATCGGTCGCGGCGACGCCGTGTTCCTGCCCGCCTTCACCTATACCGCGACGGCCGAGGTTCCGCTGGTGCTGGGCGCCACTCCGGTGTTCGTCGACGTCGATCCGCGCACCTTTCAGATAGACCCGGCGCACCTGGAACGGCGGATTGCCGCGGTGCGGCGCGATGGTCGGCTGCGTCCGCGCGCCCTGATCGGCGTGGACCTGTTCGGGCAGCCCGCGGATTGGCCGGCGCTGAATGCCATCGCGGAACGGGAGAGCCTGTTCACCCTGGATGACCTCGCGCAGAGCTTTGGCTGCACTCTGCAAGGTAGGCCGCTGGGTGCCGCGGCGGATGCCACCGCAACCAGCTTCTTTCCATCCAAGCCGCTGGGCGCCTATGGCGACGGTGGTGCGCTGCTGACCGAGAGCGACGAGCGCGCGGCCCTGTACCGCAGCCTGCGGACCCACGGCGAGGGCACGACGCGCTACGAGGTGCTGCGCACCGGAATGAACGGGCGGCTGGATTCTATCCAGGCGGCGGTGCTGCTGGCCAAGCTGACCGTGTTTGCCGACGAACTCGCCCTTCGGGAAAAGGTGGCACGCTATTACGACTCAAGGCTCGGCAATGCGGTAGTTACACCGGCACGCGTGGCGCACAGCACCAGCTCATGGGCGATCTATGCGATCCTGTTGCGGGATGCGGCGGAGCGCGATCATGTGCAGGCATCGCTGCGCGCGAACGGTGTTCCCACCGCGATCTACTATCCACGCCCACTGCATCTCCAGCCGGCCTATCGCGAGCATCACGACGGCATTGGCTTGCCGGTGTCGGAGGATCTGGCGC
>DATKFJ010000105.1:0-3034 GCA_035511435.1 Acetobacteraceae bacterium
GCATGAACGGCTTCGGCATTTAAGCGGGGGTTCCAGACGAATGGCGAATGACAATTAAGGAAAAATGGCTTTTAACTGCGACGCTGATCATATTGAATGGCGCCGATTCATTAAGTCCATGATAAGTTTGAGAAACAACAAGAACGCCGCCATGAGCGTTCGCAGGAAACATTAAAGGCCGTGTGAACCGTCACGTTCGCGCGGGACAAGGTAGGAATGAAACCGACTGATATTTCGGCACCCGATTACTTTCATAAAGTGGTCGACTGCCAATGGGCCTGCCCCGCGCATACGCCCGTGCCTGAATACATCCGGCTGATCGCTGACGGCCGCTACGCGGACGCTTTCATGGTCAACTGGAAATCCAACGTATTCCCGGGGATTCTTGGTCGCACCTGCGATCGCCCATGCGAGCCGGCGTGCCGTCGGGGTCGTGTGGAAGAAGAACCGGTGGCGATCTGCCGCCTGAAACGCGTTGCGGCAGATTACAAAGGGGACATCCGCCACCGCCTGCCCAAGCCCGCCGAACACGGCAACGGCAAGCGAATCGCCCTGATCGGCGCCGGCCCCGCCTCGCTGACCGTGGCCCGCGACCTCGCCCCGATCGGCTATGAGCTGGTGCTGTTCGATTCTGACCCGCGCGCCGGCGGCATGATCCGCAGCCAGATTCCGAAATTCCGACTCCCCGAGCACATCATCGACGAGGAAGTCGCCTATATCACCGACCTCGGCATGGAAATGCGGCTCGGCCAGCGTGTCGATAGCCTGAAGGCACTGCTGGCGGAAAATTATGATGCGATCTTCGTCGGCTGTGGCGCACCGCGCGGGCGCGACCTGCCGATACCCGGCCGGCATGAAGGCGCAGCCAACATCCACATCGGCATCGATTGGCTGTCGTCGGTGTCGTTCGGCCATATCACCAAGATCGGCAAGCGCGTCATCGTGCTTGGCGGCGGCAACACCGCCATGGACTGCTGCCGGTCGTCGCGCCGACTGGGCGGTGAGGACGTGAAGGTCATCGTGCGATCCGGCTTCGAGGAGATGAAGGCGTCGCCTTGGGAAAAGCAGGACGCCATGCACGAGGACATTCCGATCCTCAACATGATGGTGCCCAAGGAATTCACCCACAAGGACGGCAGGCTGACCGGCGTGCTGTTCGAAAAGGTGAAGGCCGAGCGTGACGCGCAAGGCCGCCGCAGGCTGGTGCCGACCGGCGATCCCGACCAGCACATCGAATGCGACGACGTACTGGTGGCGGTGGGCCAGGAGAACGCCTTTCCGTGGATCGAGCGCGATGCCGGCATCGAGTTCGACCAGTGGGATATGCCGGTGGTCGATGAAGTCACCATGGGTTGCACAAACCCGCGCGTCTTCTTCGGTGGCGACGCGGCGTTCGGGCCGAAAAACATCATCTGGGCCGTGGCGCACGGGCACCAGGCGGCGATCTCCATCCACAAGTTCTGCCAGAATGAGGATGTGCGCGATCGGCCGCCGCCGATGGTCACGCTGGCATCGCAGAAGATGGGCATCCACGAGTGGAGCTACGACAACGACATCTCGCTCGACCTGCGCTTCAAGGTGCCGCACCGCGACAAGGCGATTGCGCTGCGCGACATCAAGGCCGAGGTGGAACTCGGCTTCGATGACAAGCTGGCGTTCGCGGAGGCGCAGCGTTGCCTGAATTGCGACGTGCAGACGGTGTTCACCGATGCACTGTGCATCGAGTGCGATGCCTGCGTGGATATCTGCCCGGTGGACTGCATCAGCTTCACCGAGAATGGCGACGAGCCCGAACTGCGGTTGCGGCTGAACGCACCGGCTTTCGATGCGACGCAGGATCTTTATGTCTCCGATGCCCTGAAGACCGGCCGCGTGATGGTGAAAGACGAGGATGTCTGCCTGCACTGCGGCCTGTGCGCCGAGCGGTGCCCCACCGGCGCTTGGGACATGCAGCGCTTCCTTCTCGATGTGGCACAGGCGGAACACGTATGTTGCAGTCTACAGACCGCGTAGCTGGTCTCCAGCGCGTCAACGACTTCGTCGTCAAGTTCGCCAACGTCAACGGGTCGGGGTCGGCGAGCGCCAATGCGCTGTTCGCCAAGTCGATCCTGCGCATGGGCGTGCCGATCACGCCGCGCAACATCTTCCCGTCCAACATCCAGGGGCTGCCGACCTGGTATGAGGTGCGGATCTCCGAGGCAGGGCATCTTGGCGCACGCGGCGGCGGCGTGGATCTGATGGTGGCGATGAATCCGCAGACCTGGACACAGGATATCGCGTCCATCGAGCCGGGCGGTTATATGTTCTACGATTCCACCAAGCCGATGCCGCCATCGCGCTTCCGCGACGACATCGTAGTGATCGGCGTGCCGCTGACCGAGATCACCAACAAGGCGTACACCGAATCGCGCCAACGGCAGCTGTTCAAGAACATCGTTTATCTCGGTGTGCTGGCGGCGCTGTTGCAGATGGACACGGCGGAGATTGAAAAACTGCTGGGCGAGCAGTTCCGCGGCCGCGACAAGCTGATCGCCGCCAATGTGCAGGCATTGCACATGGGACGCGATTACGCGCTGGCCAACCTGGATTGCCCGATCGGCCTGACGCTGCGTCGCGCCGATGCGGTCGGTGATCGCATCTTCATCGAAGGCAATGCGGCTGCCGCCTTGGGTGCGGTGTATGGTGGCGCGACGGTCTGTGCGTGGTATCCCATCACGCCGTCTTCGTCGCTGGCCGAGGCGTTCACGCGGTACTGCAACCGCTACCGGGTCGATCCGCTGACCAAGCAGAACAAGTTCGCCATCGTGCAGGCGGAAGACGAGTTGGCGTCGATCGGCATGGTGATCGGCGCATCTTGGAACGGCGCGCGGGCATTCACTGCGACATCCGGACCAGGCATCTCGCTGATGCAGGAGTTCTTCGGCCTCGCCTATTACGCCGAAGTGCCCGCGGTGATCTTCGACATCCAGCGCGGCGGCCCGTCCACGGGCATGCCCACGCGCACACAGCAATCCGATCTCCTGCTCGCGGCCTA
>DATKFJ010000106.1:0-4425 GCA_035511435.1 Acetobacteraceae bacterium
ACAGGCACGACGCGCCCGGCGCGTACGCAAATCCGGGCGCCGCGCACGCGGCAGATCGTTAATCTGGGCCCCAATGGTGAACAGTGGATCCAGGGCGGTGGATGGGTCCTGCGGCACATAAGCCACCGGCGTCCCCGCCCCTGCCACCGATTGTCCGGCAACCGAGATAGATCCCGCAGCAACGGCGAAATTACGTGGCAGAATGCCAAGCACCGCGCGCGCCAGGGTCGTCTTGCCGCTGCCGCTTTCGCCAATCAGCCCGCAGATGGTGCCTGGCGCGACGGTCAGGTCGACACTCCGCAAAATCGTCGTGGTGCGCCCACCAATGCGGACCTCCACAGACAGTGCCTGTATAAATAATGGGGCCTCAATGCATGATGCGTTGGCACGCGCTTCGACGATTTCCTTCATGCGTCGCGCCCAGTGTCCGCTGCCTGCGCGAAACGCGGATCCAGCAGGTCACGCAACCCATCGCCGAGCAGGTTGAAGCCCATCACTAACAGGAATATCGCGCCGCCCGGCGCCAACGCATACCACCAGGCATCCGGCAAATAATCGCGCGAATCCGCAACCATGCGGCCCCATTCCGGTGTATCTGGCGGTGCTCCCAGTCCGAGGAAGCCCAACGCAGCCGCCGTCAGAATGGTGAAACCCAAACCCACCGTCGTACGCACCATGATCGCCGAGGACACCGCCGGCAATACGTGCCGCAACATGATCCGCAGCGGGTGGGCACCGATAGTGAGCGCGGCATCCACATAGGGTTCCTTCAACGCCGAGAGCGTTTGAGCGTAAATCAACCGCGCGAACCACGGCCAATAGGTGATGGAGAGTGCCAGGATTACGTTCGGCAATGCCGGCCCAAGCGTCTCGGCGATGGCGATCGCTAGGATCAGCTGCGGTATTGCGAGGAATACGTCGGACACCCGCATCAACACCTCACCCAGCCCGCGGCCCCAATAACCGGCAACCAATCCGATCGGGACGCCAATCGCAAGAGCGGCGGAAACCGCGATCACCGCAACCGTTAATGTGGTGCGCGCGCCGAACAAGAGGCGTGTGAGGATATCCGCGCCAACTCGATCCGTGCCCAGCAAATGCAGGGCACTGGGTGGGCGCAACCGCTGGCCGAAATGCATTGCAACCAGATCCTGCGGATAGGGCGCCAGCACCGGCGCAAGCACAGCTGCGAGACAGATCGCCAGGACGATCCCGCCGCCGATCAGTGCCGCGGGATCGCGCAGCACCGAACGGGTGCGTTTCATCGGGCGCGCTCGCGTGGATCAATCAGCGTCAGCAGCACGTCGATGACGAACTTGATAACGATGAACGCCACACCCGACCACAGTACGAAGCCCATAACCGCGGGATAGTCCGAATGAGTAATCGATTCGTAGGCATAATTGCCCACACCGGGCCAATCGAAGATGGTTTCGATCACCACCGACCCCGCTAACATAACACCAAACGACAGACCGGCTTGGGTCACCACCGCCACCAGCGCATGCCGCAGCGCGTAGCGCCACAGCGAAATTCGCACGGGAAGACCCATGGCGCGCTGATACGCAAAGCTCGGACCACCGAGAACATCCAGCATGCCGGCGCGTGCGAACCGCACCAACGTCGCCATGATCGGCAGCGCCAACGCGAGAGCTGGCAGCGCGAGATGGGCCAATGCGTCGACACAACCGGCAAGATCGCCACACAACAGCGTATCGACGGTGCGCAATCCCGTCGGTCCGACCAGAGCGCCGCTGCCACCGCGTCCAGCCAGCGGCAGCCAGCGCAACTGCATGGCGAATAGTAACTGCAACATCAGCGCCAGCCAGAAACTCGCTATGGCAAAGCCGGCGACGGTGCCAACCCGGATCAGATGGTCCAACACAGTGCCATGTCGGTAGCCAGCGACAACGCCCAAAGGCACGCCACCCAGCACCGCGATGAGCATGGCGTATCCGGTCAGTTCTAACGTCGCCGGAAGCCGGTTCAGCAGATCCTCTGCGATCGGGCGGTTGGTGAAGAGGCTTGTCCCGAGATCGCCACGTACCAATTCGGCGACATAGGCAGCCAACTGATCGCCAAGCGGGCGGTCCAACCCAAGATTGTGGCGAATTTTTGCAACCTGTTCTGGAGTCGCTGTGTCACCTGCCACCAATCCGGCTGGGTCCGCCGGAATCACATGCGCGATCGCAAAGGTCAGCAACACCAAGCCACAAAGTGTCGGCACCAACCACAACAAACGGCTTGCCGCCAATACGCCGAGCCGCTTCATGCGATCAGGTGGACTTCAAGCGAAACTCGCCCACCGCATCTCCATGCCATTGCCGATCGGACTGAAACGAACCCCAGCGACGTTCTTTGCGTAAGGCCCGAACCATTTCGTATTATATATGAATATGCCCGGCGAATCATTCAGCACGATTCGTGCTGCGGCGGCATAGATTTTCCAGCGGGCTTCGGGGTCGGTGCTGGCCATACCCTGGGCCAATAGCTGATCAACCTCGGGGTTTTTGTAGTAGGCGGCGGACTTGAACGTGCCCCATGCGGCGGAGCTGTACATCTCTCCAATCCAATTGTGCGGATCCGGGTAGTAGGTACTGATGATCGTTGAAAAGAAATCCGGCGATGTCTCCGCGCTCCGAAACAACGGCTGCAACGAGGCCCAAGGCAATACCTTAAGCTCGGTCTTGATGCCGAGCTGGCGCAGTCCATTCTGCAGCACTTCGGCCTGCTGCTGCAGCGTTACCTGTCCGGAGGAAAATGCGATCTGATAGACCCGGTCGGGAACCGATTTGGCCAACTTCAATTCCGCGCGCGCCTTGTCGAGATCGAACGAATATCCTGTGACGCCGACGGGAAATCCCGGGCAGTTGTTCGGGATTGGCACCGGATTGCGGACCACCGAATCATGCAGAATCCCGCTGATCATGCCGTCGTAATCGAACGCGTAGGCAATCGCGCGGCGGAAATGCACGTCATCGAACGGTGATTTGCTGTTGTTCATCTGAATTGCCGCGAGACGCATCGATTCGGCCTCGAGGATGTTCACGTCCGGCGCGCGCCGAAGCCGCTCAATCTGCTCGAAGGGCAGATACCCGTCGGTACCAGAATAGTCCCCGCGTGTCATGCCAAGAACGATGGTCGAGGTATCCAGCACGGCACGGAACTCGACATCGTCAAGATGATTGCCCTGCCATCCCACGAAATGATCGGGAAAACGCTTCGCGCGGAAATTGCCGACGGGATCGAAACTGTCCAGCATATAGGCGCCGGATCCGGCGTCGTTCGAGGACAGCCATGGACCCGCCCAATCGCCGTTGACTTCCTTGGCGCGCAGCAATTCGGCATTGACGATGTGCAGCTCTGGAATTGCTGACAGGAAAATCGCCGCCGGCCGCTTTATGGTGAACACCACTGTTGCGACATCGGGGGACTTGGTGCTGCCTTTTTCCACCATCATCCCGATCAGCGGCGCCGCGCCCTTGCCCATGCCCAGCAGGCGCTCGACGCTGTAGACCACATCGTCCGCGGTCACTGCCGCGCCATCGTGGAACTTGGCACCGCTACGCAGCTTGAACGTGTAGGTCAGGCCATCGGCTGAGATGGTATGACTTTCTGCCAGCCAAGGCTTGAGCTGGGGTGGGTTATCTTCCCAGCGATACAAGTTATCATACAAATTGAGCCGGACCGCGACTCGGGCGACGTCAAACGACTGGTGTGGATCGAGCGTATCGTAGCGGTCGCTGTTGGCAAAAACGAACAGCTTCGGGGTTTCGGCCCGAGCGGCGCCAGGCTGCGCGACATCAGGCAGGGCTACCCCGAGAACGGCTGCGCTGGCCAACAGGCCGCGCCGGGTTAGCCCGGCCCGCGGACCGGTCATGCGGCCTTCCTCGCCAGCAGCCGAGCGCGCAGCGTGTCGGGAATCGGATAGGTCTCACCGCTCTGCCCCAACCACAGACGTAGGATATGCCGCTTGCGTTCCGGCTCCGGCCAATCCGTGTGGAACGATCTGCCATGCGCCACGGTGTCGTTGTGGAACAGAGCAAATTGGCCAGGTTGCAAGGTGACTTCGAACATCGTCTCAACCAACCGGTCGCTCAACATTTGCAAAGCCGTACTGCTGGTCGCATCGAAGGTCTCGCCCCATTTCTTGTAACCACGCCAGTTGTAGTCCTGACTGTGCTGGAAGCGCAGCCGCCCGTTGTTGCGTGTCACAACCGGGTGGTAATAGATGGCGTCCTCCTGAACTTTGCGCTCCGGCAGCCAGAAATATGGCTCGGTCAGGCGCGTGGCCAATGCGGGATCGCTCTCCACCATACGCCGATACGCTTCGAGAAAGCTGAACAACCGGCTGGCACCGCCAGTCTTGGCCTGCCGCCAACACATCAGCCCAACATATTTCGGTCCGATGTCAGGCAGGCTCTC
>DATKFJ010000107.1:0-6270 GCA_035511435.1 Acetobacteraceae bacterium
GTCGGCTCGGACGACCTGGGGCCGGCGACCGTGGTATTGCTGATGCAAGGCGATTCCCACGCCATCGCGGCGAGCGCGGTGCGGGGTCTGCTTACGTTCACGCCGCAGGAGGCGGTTCACAGCGGCACCAGGATGGTCAACGCCTGGGAGCTGCTGAAGGTCGGCGAGACCGTGACGTCGTTCCATGGAATTGCGCTGAATCGCTACTGCGACCTGCCGGTTGGCGCGGATATCGTGCTGACCCCGCCACCGCTTGGCCTGGCAGCGCAGCCCTGGTTTGGCGAGCTGCTGCGGTGCATTGCCTCATCCGGCCCTTATGTCCTGTAGTGGACGGAATCTGACGGAAGGAACCAGCATGGTGCCCCGGAGCACACAAGCTCGTTGCACACACGCTCTTCTCACACACGGTCGTTGCACACGGCTGATCGCGGCGGACTCGTTCGGTTGATTTTCACCACGCAGCGGTGCGAATGGCTGATGCGGCGGGGCGTGGTGTTCCTGCTGTCTGCGATGTTTGCGCTGGCGACGCCCGTGCTGGCGGCAGAGTTACGATTGGGAGTCGCGGTGGAACCGGACTCGATCGATCCGCACTACCATAATTTCGGCGGCAACAAGGGACTGCTGCCGAACCTGTTCGATGCGCTGACCGCGATGGATGCGCGGGACCGGCTGGGACCCGATCTTGCCGTGTCGTGGCGCCTGGTGGACGATGCGACGTGGGAGTTCAAGCTGCGCGATGGCGTGACCTTCTCGGACGGCGCGCCGCTGACCGCTGACGATGTCGCGTTCACCATAGAGCGCGTGCCGCATGTGCAGACCACGGTTACCGACATGTCGGAATACGTGAAGGCGATCGCACGGGTGGAGGTGGTCGATCGGCTGACGGTACGGTTCCACACCACGGGGCCGTTCCCGCTGGCGCCGGAATATCTTTCCGCCATCGGCATCGTGTCGCGCGCGCATGGCGAAGGCGCGACGACATCGGACTACAACACCGGCCGCGCGGCGATCGGCACCGGGCCGTTCCGCCTGGTGTCGTGGGCGCGCGGCGACAAGGTGGTGTTGGCGCGCAACGAGACATGGTGGGGTGGCCGCCAGCCATGGGACCGCGTGACGATCCGCTACATCAAGAACCCCGCGTCGCGGCTGGCGGCGCTGCTGGCGGGCGATGTGGACCTGATCGATCAGGTGTCGGTGCAGGACATCGCGCGACTGAAGGACGATGCGCGCTTCAGCGTTGCGTCGGGTCTGTCCGACGACATCGTCGGTTTCGTATTCGACCTGCAGGACCGGTCGTCGCCGACGATTGCCGGCAAGGACGACAAGCCGCTGGCGGTCAATCCGTTCCGCGACCGGCGCGTGCGCGAGGCCGTCGATCTGGCGATCGATCGCGACGCAATCCGCGACCGGATCATGAACGGGCAGTCCGATCCAGACAATCAGTACATGAAACCCGGACAGTACTGCTACGATCCCGAACTGCCGTCGAGCCGGTTCGATCCGGTGGAGGCGAAGCGGTTGCTGGCGGATGCCGGCTATCCGGACGGTTTCAAGCTGGGTGTCGCCTGCCAGAACGATCGCTTCGTCAACGATGCGACGATCTGCCAGGCGCTGGCGCAGATGCTGACCCGCGTGGGGATTGCGACCACGCCCGAGGTGATGCCGCATGCGGTCTGGGTGCCGCGCGCCAACCAGCACGAATTCAGCCTGTTCACCTACTTCTGGACGATCGATACGCCTGAACCTTCGATCATGCTGATCAGCCAGCTTGCAACGCCCGACGCGGCGCGCGGCCGCGGTGCGTTCAATCGCGGGATGTACAGCAATCCGGCGTTTGATTCCGTATTGGATCGGGCGCTGGTGACGCTGGACCGCAATGCGCGCGAGGCGTTGCTGATCAAGGCGACCGATATTGCGTTCCGCGACCACGCGTTGGTGCCGCTGCACCATCAGTTCAACATCGAGGCGATGGCGCGACGGATCCGCCATACGCCGCGCATCGACGGCCATATCCGCGCCGCCGAGATCGTTCCACAGTAGGGAGAACAGCAATGGCCGACCAGCATCGCATGCCCACACATCACCCACGGATCATCGGCACGCGCCACATGGTTGCATCGGCGAACTACCTCGCCGCACAGGTGGGATTCGAGATCCTGGAAGCCGGCGGCAATGCGATCGATGCTGGTGTCGCGGGCGGCATCGCGCTTGGCGTGCTGCAATGCGAATACGTGCATTTCGCGGGCGTGGCGCCGATCATGATCCATCTGGCGGAGACCGGTAAGACGGTGTCGATCAGCGGTCTTGGCCCGTGGCCGAAGCTGGCGTCCGCCGCGTGGTTCCGCGAGCATCAGGGCGGCCGCATCCTGTCCAACATCAAGCGCACCGTGGTGCCGGCCGCGCCGGATTCGTGGATCACCGCGCTTGAACTGTATGGCACGATGAGTTTTGCCGACGTTGCCGCCGCGGCGATCCGTCTTGGGCGCGAAGGGTTCGGCTTCCAGTCGATCTCGCATGAGGTGATGTCGGAGGCTGCGGAAACCATTCGCCGCTGGCCGCAGAATACCGCGATCTACATGCCGACCGGCGAGGTGGCGAAACCGGGACAGCGTTTCTTCCAGACCGACCTGGCGAATTCGATTCAATATCTGGCAGACGAGGAAACTGCGGCGGCGGGGAAGGGCGGACGGTTAGCGGGGCTGGCGGCCGCTCGTCAGGCATTCTATCGCGGCGACATCGCGCAGAAGATCGTCGCGTATCACAAGGCGAATGACGGCTGGCTGCGCGAGGATGACCTGTCGGAGTTTCGCGTCGATGTCGAAACGCCGCTGGCCGTGCGCTTCGGCGATACCACGGTGTTCGGTTGCCGGCCGTGGTGCCAGGGGCCGGTGCTGCTGCAGACCTTGAAGATCCTGGATGGCATTGACCTGAAGGGCCTTGGTCACAACACGCCGGCCTACGTCCATACGCTTGTGGAGGCGCTGAAGCTGGCGTTCGCCGACCGGCATGCGTATTACGGCGACCCGAAGTTCGTCGACGTGCCGATCGATGCGCTGCTGAGCGATGCCTATACCGCGCGGCGGCGCGGCCTGATCAATCCCGACGTCGCGTGGCCGGAGATGCCGCCGGCGGGTACGGCGGAGGAATTGGGGATTGCGCGGCGCGGGGCGGTGGGGGCAAAGGCGGACAAGGAGTATGTCGAGGGCGATCCCGACACGTCGTATGTCTGCGTGGTGGATCGTCACGGCAATTGCTTCTCCGCCACGCCGAGTGACGGCGCGATCAATGGGCCGGTGATTCCGGGGACAGGTCTGGCGCCTTCGGCGCGCGGCATGCAGTCCTGGACCGATCCTTCGCACCCCGCGTGTCTCGCGCCCGGCAAGCGTCCTCGGCTGACGCCCAATCCGGCGATCGCGATGCGCGGCGATCGTTGGGTCATGCCGTTCGGCTCGCCCGGCAACGACGTGCAGCCGCAGGCGATGTTGCAGGTGTTGCTCAACATGTTCGTGTTCGACATGGCGCCGCAGGCTGCGATCGAGCAGCCGCGCTTTGCCAGTTCGAGTTTCCCCGGTTCGTCCGATCCGCACAGCTACACGCCGCGGCGCATGAGCATGGAACGGCGGTTCAGCGATGAGACCGCGAGCGCGCTGGATCGCATGGGGCACAGCGTGAACTGGTGGCGCGAGTGGGAATGGCATGCCGGCAGCGTCTGCGCGATCCTGGCCGATCGCGAGACCGGCATGATGGAAGGCGGCGCCGATGTGCGTCGGCCTGGCGGCGTGCGGGGGTGGTGACGGCGGCAACTCCCGACCGCTTCGCTGCAATCCCTCCCGCCAACCCACTCCCGCAAGGCGAGCGGGAGTGCTGTAGCCACGCGCATATATACGCCCCCTCCCTATGCGGGAGGGGGCCGGGGGGAGGCGTGTGGCGCACACTGATTGTCGCCGCGCTGGTTGTCTGCGCAATGACGCTCCAGGCCATCGCCGATGAAAACGCACTGTGGCGCATCGTGAGCGACCAATGCGTACCGGACCAGAAGCTGAACCACATGCCGAACCCCTGTGTCGCGGTTGATCTGGCGGGCGGCTACGCGCTGCTGAAGGACCTTGTGGGTCGCACGCAGTACCTGCTGCTGCCGACGCCGCGCATCAGCGGCATCGAAAGTCCGGCCGTGCTCGCCTCGAACGCACCGAACTACTGGGCCGACGCATGGCGCGAGCGCCACTATGTCGAGGAACGCGCATTGCATCATCTGCCGCGCGATGCACTCGGGCTGGCGATCAATTCGATCAGCGGACGCTCGCAGAATCAGCTGCACATTCACATCGACTGCATGCGTGTCGATGTCACGACCGCGCTGCGCGAACACGCCGCCGCCGTTGGTCCAGGCTGGGCGAAATTCCCGGTGCCGTTGGTGGGACACGACTATATGGCGATGCGCATCGATCGGCCGGAGCTTGGCGCGGCCAATCCGTTTGTGCTGCTGGCGGACGGCGTGGCCGGCGCGCGCGGCGACATGGGGCATTACACGCTGGTCGTCGTGGGCTACAGCGCGCAGGGCAAGGACGGGTTCATCGTGCTGGCCGGCCATGCCACACCGGCGGTCGGCAACTGGGGCGAAGGCGAGCAGCTTCAGGATCATGATTGCGCCGCGGCGACGGCTGCGTCGCGGTAGAACGACTTCCATCGCGATTGATCAGGAGACCGGTATGCAACTTGGCTTCAACCTGCCGATCAGTGGCCCGACATCCGCGCCGCGCGCTTTCACCCGCCTGGCGCAAGAGGGTGAGGCGATGGGATACGATTACCTGACCCTCACCGATCATGTCGTGCTGCCTGACATGAGCGTTCCCGGCTATCCGTATTCGGAATCCGGCGAGTTCATGTCGAACGCGCCGACCACGCGGCACGAACAGCTTACCGCGACGGCTTTCATCGCGGCGAAGACGTCGCGCATCCGTCTGGTGCTGGCTGTCATGGTGGTGCCGCATCGTCCGGCGGTGCTGGCGGCAAAGATGCTGACCACGATCGATGTTCTGTCGGAGGGGCGGCTGGTCGTCGGCATCGGCGCCGGCTGGTTGAAGGCGGAGTTCGATGCCGTCGTCACCACGCCGTTCGCCGAACGCGGCGCTGTGACCGACGAATACCTGGAGGCGTTCCGCGCGCTGTGGACCGACGAACACGCGCGTTTCGCCGGACGCTACGCCAATTTCTCCGATCTGGTGTTTCAGCCGCGGCCGGTGCAGACGCCGTATCCGCCGATCTGGGTTGGCGGCGAGAGCGGGCCCTCTTTGCGTCGCGCCGCGCGGTTCGGTGACGCGTGGTATCCCATCGGGTCCAACAACAAGGCGTTGCTGGATACCTTGCCTCGCCTGACGGCGGGGATCGGTCGGCTGCGCAAGCTGACCGCGGACGCCGGGCGCGATCCGGCCAGCGTGACCGTGGTGTTTCGCGTCAAGCGCTATGGTGAGGCGGTTGCGCCGGTTGCTTCGGATGGCGAGCGGCGGCTGTTCTCCGGCGGCGTTGCGGACATTGTGGGTGATCTGCGGGCGCTGCGTGATCTTGGGGTTACGGCGATCGACGTTGAAGTCGAAGGCCACGATGCGGACGAGACGCTGGCGAACATGAAGCGGTTCAAGGAGACGATATTCGCGCGCGTGTGAGCGGGTTCATACTGTCATTGCGACACCGTGCCCGCGCTGTCATTTGCCGATGCCGTCATTTGCCGATGCAGAAGCGGGCGAACAGCGTGTCGAGTATGTCCTCCACGCCGACGCTGCCGGTGATGCGGCCGAGTGCTCGCAATGCGAGACGCAGGTCTTCCGCGCGCAGTTCCGGCAGGTCCGCGGTCTGCGCGCCGGTCAGTCGTGCTGCCGCCTCCAGCAGCGCGGCACGGTGGCGGGCTTGCGTGAGCGGTGGGGCGCCGGCGCTTTCGGTCAGTGATCGCGCGGCTTCGGCCAGGCGCGCGCGCAGTTCGTGCAGACCTTCGCCGGTTCGTGCGCTGATGCTGATTGCGGCGGCGGGGATTGCGCCGCCGAGGTCGCGTTTGTTGGCTACCAGCAGGTGGTGCGGCGCGGGGTTGATTTTGTCATCCCCGTTCTTTGGGCTGTCGCCATTGTAACCTGCGCCGTCATCGCCGCACGGGAGCAACGGCCCGCACGGGAGCAACGGATCATGCGCGGTAACCGCGATCACCAGATCGGCCTCCGCTGCCCTGGCGCGTGCGCGGCGCACACCTTCCGCTTCGATTTCATCGGTGGCCTCGCGCAG
>DATKFJ010000108.1:0-2975 GCA_035511435.1 Acetobacteraceae bacterium
GTGCCAGACGCGCAGGATCATCACCGCCTCCGTGCCAGAGACGCGATAGACGATGAGATACGGCGGCATGACGACCAGCTCTCGAGTTCCGGCCTGCCGTCCGGGCCGGCCGCGATAGGGAAACATCACCAGACTGTCGCCGGCGAGCAGAATCTCCCGCCCGACCCGTTTGGCCGCGACCGGGTTATCGGCAGCGATGTGGCGTACGATCCGGCTGACATCGGCCAGGGCGCGGGTACGCCAGACGACCGGCAATGATCAGCGGGGCTTGGGAGGTGGGGCGTCGAACTCGCCCTGGGCGAGCCGCAGCAGCCAGGCGCGGGCCTTCTCGTGCGGCACCGTCCGCGGATCAGCATCCGACGCGGCGATGGCCGCCGCAAGCGCGCGGGCTTCAGCCTCGGCCTCGTCATCCTCGATCAGGGGAGCCGGCGTTGTCATGCCGGCAGAATGGGACGCGGTGCGCTCGGTTGCAACACCCATGCGATCTGGTGCGCCTGGTCTCCTTGCATCGCTGCGGCACGTGGCCGCCAGATCGACTGCCAAAGCCGCCGACGAGCACCGAACGACAGACAGACGCCCCCTTGAAGCAGCCCTATCCAACCCCCACTTCCTCGCCAAATCGTTCGATATCGAACGACATGCACAAGGACAACCACCATGATCCAGCTACGCCCCTTCGCCGGACTCGGCGGCTTCCGCAACGAATGGCTGAACGCCCGCCACCACTTCAGCTTCGGCAGCTACCACGACCCGGAACGCATGGCCTTCGGCCGCCTGCGAGTCTGGAATGACGACGAGGTGGCACCGGGAATGGGCTTCGACCCGCATCCCCACAAAGAGATGGAAATCGTCACCTACATCCGCCAAGGCGCCATCACCCATCGCGACAACCTGGGCAACGAAGGCCGCACCGAGGCTGGCGATGTCCAGGTGATGCACGCCGGCACCGGCATCGTGCACGCCGAGTACAACCAGGAAGACACCCCAACACGGCTGTTCCAGATCTGGATCCAGCCCGACCGTCACGGCGTGGCACCTGGCTGGGGCACCCGGCAGTTCCCCCGCACCGGCGGCCTGGCGGTGCTGGCCAGCGGCCGCGCACAGGACGCCGACAGCGACGCCCTGAAGCTGAACGCCGATGCCGCCGTGCTGGCCGGCACACTGAGCGCCGGTGAAACCGCCCGCCTGACCCTTCCACCCGGCCGCGGGCTTTACCTGGTACCGGCCAGCGGCACGGTCACGGTGAACGGCACAACGGTCAACGCGCGCGACGGCGCCGCGATCACCGGCGAGACCGAAGTCGTCATCGCCGCGACCTCGGACGCCGAACTCGTGCTGGTTGACGTGGCAGCGTAACCACATCACGCGGTATCCTCGGCGTCCAACCACGCCGAGGAGGACCGGCCAGTGCGCCTGTCGCATTCTGTTGCGCTCTGCCTGCTGCTGTTCCTGCCGAGTGCTGCCCGGGCCGATGACATCGGCCCGGAGCAGGCACAGACACTGCAACAGCAGTTGAAGGACTGGCTCGCCGGACTGCTCGGCCCGACGGTCAAGCTGCCCGACATGCCCTGGCGCATCACCGGCGAGCACGATCATTACCAGCTCATCTGGCCGATCCCGGGCGTGGAAAACCCTGCCGACAATCTCGCGGTAACCGCATCCATACGCCCGCTGGATGGCGGCCGCTGGTCGATCGACGACGTGAAGGCGCCGCCGGCTGCAAAGTTCACCGTGACCGTTCCTGACAAAACCGACGACCTGACCACCGGCAGCCCGATGAAGGTCGCCTATACGATCGGCACGCAGGACACCCACGCCGCCATCGATCCAACCTTGGCGACGCCGTCCACGCTGCACGTCGACATCGGTGCCATTGCAGTGACCGCGGACAACGCGAAGCAGCACCAGGAGCAGCACATCGACCGCAATCTCGCTGATGCCACCCTGCAGCCGACGCAGAACGGCCGGCTGGATCTGACCACCGACGGCACCATGGAAGGATGGAAATCCGCGGCCAGCGCCAATGGCAGCGAGGCAATGGCGATCGCCGCGAAATCGATCCACGCGACAGGGCGGATCGAAGGCGTCAGCCGTGATCGGGCTGCCGCGCTGCTCGCGGCATCCGGCGCGCTGTTCGGTGCGCTGCCCCCCGACATGATGCAGAAGGGCAGCAAGGCGGAACTGCCACCGCCGGCCAAGGCGCAGTTGCGGCTGGTGATCGCAGCGCTGCAGGGCGTGATGACTGCCGCCAGCATGCGCGAAACGGTCGACGGGCTACAGGTCGAGATCGCGGGCAGGGGCGCGATGGCCGTGCAGCATCTACAGATCGGCTTCGGTGGCGAGGCGCCGGACGGCAAGCTGCACGCCTGGTTCGACATCGGACTCGATGGCCTGAACAGCCCGACGCTGCCGCCGAAGATCGCGGCCTACCTGCCGCAGCACATCGAAATCCAGCCGAGTCTGTCCGGTGTGCAGACCGCGGATCTGGCAAAGCTGGCGACGGACGCAACCGAGGACGCCGCGGATGATCGTTTCTCATCCGATATCGCGGCGCTGTTCGCGCACGGGGGTGCGGTAATCGGCATCGAAACCCTGTCGTTCGATCTCGGCCCGGCGAAGGTCGAGGGCACCGGCCGCGTCACAATGTCGTCGCCGTCCACCTGGAACGGTGTAGCGCATCTGAGCGCGACCGGCCTCGATGATCTGATGACCCAGGCACGCACCAACCCGGACCTGCAGCAGGCAGTGCCGGTTCTGATCGTGTTGCGCGGCCTGGCGAAACCGGATGGCGGTCGTCTGGTGTGGGACATCGTCAGCGATGGTCCGTCCGTCATCGTGAATGGTCTGGATCTGTCGCAGCTTACCGGTGGTGGCAAACCCAAGGCCAAACCACCCGGCGCGCAGCCCGGTCAGCCGCCCAGCCGGTAAAGCGTCACCCGCCGTTCGATGCGATCTTCCAATTCCAGACTGGTGGG
>DATKFJ010000109.1:0-6345 GCA_035511435.1 Acetobacteraceae bacterium
TGTCCGAGCTTCCCGCAACCGTGGTGTGCAGCGTGTTGCTGTCGGACGGCGCCGCGTTGCGCGACCGTCTTGCGCGGGGCGAACGGCCGTCCGTGGCGTTGCACGCCGAAGTTGACACGGGCTGGCGCAAGACGCCGATCCTGGAGGCGGAGCTGGATGCGCCCGCGGCGGGGGATGACGCGCCGTTCGTGCTGTTCTCCGGTCATCACGACACCTGGTACTACGGCGTGATGGACAACGGCAGTGCCAATGCCGCCATGCTGGAAGTCTCCCGCCTGTGCGCGGCGCGGCGCGAACGCTGGAAGCGCGGGCTGCGGCTGTGCTTCTGGTCGGGTCATTCGCACGGCCGCTATTCCGGCTCCACGTGGTATGTCGATGAACACTGGGACGAACTCGATCGGCGCTGCGTCACGCACATCAACATCGATTCCCCCGGGGCGGAAGGAGCAGACATTCTGGCCAATGTCGGCTCCATGAGCGAACTGCGTGCTCTGGCCGGCGAGGCGATCACGGAACAGTCGGGGCAGACGCTGCTTGGCAAACGCATGAGCCGCGGCGCGGATCAGTCGTTCAACGGGGTCGGGTTGCCGGCGATATTCGGCGACATCAGCGAGCCGGTGCCGACACCGGTCGGTGCGCATTGCTGGTGGTGGCATACGCCGGACGATTTTGCCGACAAGATCAGCGAGAAGAACCTGGTGCGCGACACGCGAATTTATATGCACGCAGTGTGGCGGCTGCTGACCGATACGGTGCTGCCGCTCGACTATGCCGCATACGCGCAGGACTTATTGGCGGAACTGGACCGGCTTCGCACGACGCTGGGGCAGCGGCTGTCGCTGGATGAGCTGGCGGCGGCCGCGGTGACGCTGCGCGACAACGCCGCGCGACTGGCCTCGCTTGCCGGGCAGGCGGATGACAGTGAAGCAGCATGCATCAACCGCGCGCTGATGCGGATGTCGCGCGCGCTGGTGCCGATCGACTACACGTCGGGAGACCGGTTCGCGCACGATCCTGCGCTGGCGCAGCCGGCATGGCCGACGTTGCAGACACTGCGCGAACTTGCAGCCGCGGCGCCCGGTTCCGATGCGGCGAAATTCCTGACGGTTAGTGCGATCCGGGCGCGCAACCGAGTCGCACACGCGCTGAGGCAGGCCAACAAGGCAGCCGAAGCTGTGGTTCGATGCTGCTCTCCGCAATGACAGGTGGCTGGTGGGGATTGTCTTGCCATGATCGCGTTGGTCTCGCCGTGACGGAAATAGTCCGGACCATCGGCTGATTGATCCGCCTTGCCATGCCGGCAGCCCCGCGCAAACTTTGCGCCATGTCACTGCTGATTCGCGACAGCCTGCCGACCGACGTTCCGGAGATCGCCGCGATCTACGGCCACGCGGTGCTGCACGGCAACGCAAGCTTCGAACTCGATGCGCCGGACGCCGCAGAAATCGCCCGCCGCCGCGAAGTCCTGCTGCACGCGGGCTTCCCACATCTGGTTGCGGAAGACGCGGCGGGGCGGGTGGTCGGCTACAGTTCTGCCGGCATCTACCGTCCACGCCCCGGCTACCGCTTCACCGTGGAGAATTCGGTCTATGTCGCACCGGACTGCCAGGGCCAGGGCATCGGCCGCGCCTTGTTGCCGCGGCTGATCGACCGCTGCGAACAGGCAGGCTTCCGGCTGATGGTCGCGGTGATCGGCGATTCGGCCAACCACGCCTCGATCCGCTTGCACGCAGGCTGCGGCTTCCGCCATGCGGGCGTGCTGCCAAACATCGGCTGGAAAAACGATCGTTGGCTCGACTCTGTCCTGATGGTCCGCGCCCTTGGCCCAGGAGCCAGCGAGCCACCGTCTTCGGTCTAGAGCACGCTAGCCTCGGCGATGCCAGCCTCGGCGATACCAGCCTCGGCGATGCCAGCCGCGGCCGTGCCACCACCAACGCCCGCCGAACAATGCCCGTCGAAAAGAGCGGCGCAGCGTGATGCTGCGGCCGCTATTCCCAACTCAATCACCGCATCGGGCTTACGCCGCCTCGGCCAACTGCCCGTTGATCAGCAGTCCATCGCGGCTTGCGGTAACGTGCACCGTGTCGCCATCCTTCACCGCCCCTTCCAGGATCAGTGAAGCCAGCGGGTTCTGCAGACTGCGCTGGATCACCCGCTTCAACGGCCGCGCACCATACGTGCTGTCGTAGCCCTCGTTCGACAGCCAATCCAACGCACTGCGATCCAGCTCGATGTTGATCTTGCGATCCGCCAGCAGCTTGCGCAGATGCTCCAACTGGATCTGCACAATGCTCCCCATGTCGCTGCGCTGCAGGCGCCGGAACAGGATGATCTCGTCCAGCCGGTTCAAGAACTCCGGCCGAAAGTGCTGGCGCACCGCGCGCATCACCTCGCCCTGCACCATCGCCGTCGACTCGCCGTCCGGCTGCGCCGCCAGCACATCGCTGCCAAGGTTGGACGTCAGCACGATGATGGTGTTCTTGAAATCCACCGTGCGGCCCTGGCCGTCGGTCAGACGACCATCGTCCAGCACCTGCAGCAGCACGTTGAAGACGTCCTCATGCGCCTTCTCCACCTCGTCGAACAAAATCACCTGGTACGGCCGGCGCCGAACCGCCTCGGTCAGCACGCCACCCTCGTCATAGCCGACATACCCGGGAGGCGCGCCGATCAACCGCGCAACCGCATGGCGCTCCATGAACTCGCTCATGTCGATACGCACCATCGCGCGCTCGTCATCGAACAGGAACTCTGCCAACGCCTTGCACGTCTCGGTCTTGCCAACGCCGGTCGGACCCAGGAACAGGAAGCTGCCGATCGGCCGGTTGGGATCCTGCAATCCGGCGCGCGCACGCCGCACTGCATTGGCCACCGCCTTCAGCGGTTCCTCCTGGCCGATGACGCGTTTGCGCAACTGCTCTTCCATGTGCAGCAGCTTCTCGCGCTCGCCTTCCAGCATCTTGTCGACCGGAATGCCCGTCCAGCGCGACACGACACCGGCGATCTGTTCCTCGGTCACCGCCTCGTTCACCAGCGTGCCGTCGGATGACGCCGCCAGCTTCCGCTCGATCTCCGGGATCACGCCGTACAGCAGCTCCGACGCACGTCCCAGATCGCCGCGACGCTGCGCGATCTCTACCTCGCTGCGAGCCTGATCCAGTCGTTCCTTCAGCTTCTGGGTCTCCTGCACCTGCTCCTTTTCCGCCTGCCAGGCAGCGGTCAGCGCATTCGACTGCTCTTCCAGTTCAGACAGCTCCTTTTCCAGCCGCACCAGCCGATCGCGTGACGCATGATCGCTTTCCTTGCGCAGCGCCTCGCGTTCGATCTTGAGCTGGATGACGCGGCGATCCAGTTCGTCCAATTCCTCGGGTTTGGAATCCACCTCCATACGCAGCCGGCTCGCCGCCTCGTCGATCAGGTCGATCGCCTTGTCGGGCAGGAACCGGTCGGTGATGTAGCGGTTGGAAAGCGTGGCAGCGGCAACCAGCGCGCTGTCGGTGATGCGCACGCCGTGATGCAGCTCGTACTTCTCCTTGATGCCGCGCAGGATCGAGATGGTATCCTCGACCGACGGCTCGCCCACGAACACCGCCTGGAAGCGCCGCGCCAGCGCCGCGTCCTTCTCGATATGCTTGCGGTATTCATCCAGCGTCGTCGCACCGATGCAGTGCAGGGTGCCACGCGCGAGTTCCGGCTTGATCAGGTTCGATGCATCCATCGATCCTTCCGCGCGACCGGCGCCCACCAGGTTATGCAGTTCGTCGATGAACAGAATGACCTGACCTTCGGCCGACTCAACCTCCTTCAGCACCGCCTTCAGACGTTCCTCGAACTCGCCGCGATACTTCGAACCGGCGACCATCGCACCAAGGTCGAGCGACAAAAGCTGCTTGCCCTTCAGCGCCTCCGGTACGTCGCCGTTGACGATGCGCAGCGCCAGCCCTTCGACGATGGCGGTCTTGCCGACGCCAGGTTCGCCGATCAGCACCGGATTGTTCTTGGTGCGGCGGGCCAGCACCTGGATGGTACGGCGGATTTCCTCGTCGCGCCCGATCACCGGATCCAGCTTGCCCTCGCGCGCCAGAGCAGTCACATCGCGAGCGTATTTCTTCAATGCGTCGAACGTTGACTCGGCGTTCGGGCTGGTGACCGTGCGGCCCTTGCGGATGTCGGTGATCGCCTTCTCCAGGGCCTGAGGCGTAGTGCCGGCATTGCGCAGCGCGCGAGCAGCCGCCGTATCGGACGCGGCGATCGCCAGCAGCAGCCGGTCCTGCGCCACGTATTCGTCGCCGGCCTTGGTCGCCGCCTGCTGCGCCGCATCCAGCACGCGCACCATATCGGGCGTGATCTGCGGGTCGCCGGCGCCGGCGCCTTGCACCTTGGGCAGCCGCCCCAGCTCGGCCTGAACCGCGGTCAGCGCGGCTTTCGGGTCGCCGCCCGCCGCCTTGATCAGGCCGGCGGCTGCGCCTTCCTCATCGTCCAGCAGTGCCTTCAGCAGATGTTCCGGCGTGATCCTCTGGTGGAACTCGCGGATCGCGATCGTCTGGGCGGCTTGCAGGAACCCACGCGCCCGTTCGGTGAATTTCTCTATGTCCATGTTTGTGTCCCTGTCTTGAGGCGACGGCCAGCCCCCGCCCCTGATTAGGCAACGGAGGCGTAGACCTTTGGCAATCCAGTTGGGTCCAGGCACACTGGGTCTCAAGGGGGGAGGGCACCAGATGCGCATCGAATATCTCTACCGCTATCCGGTAAAGGGATTGACGGCCGAGGCGCTGGAGTCGGCCGAGGTGGAACAGGGCGACTGCATCCCGTGGGATCGCGCCTTTGCCCTGGCACAGGGCGACGCCGGGTTCGATCCCGAGCAGCCACAATGGCTGCAGAAGGCGAACTTCATGTGCCTGATGAAGAACGCCAAAATCGCGGCGCTGTTCTCATTCTTCGACCCCCGCAGCGGCATGCTGGCGATCCGTGCGCCCGACGGGACGGCCGTGGTGGAGAATGCGCTGACCGGCGCGGGGCGCGATCGGATCGGCAGCTTCCTGACCGACTACCTGGGCGAAGACGCGCGCGGCACCCCGCGCTTCCACCACATCCCCGGACACAGCTTCTGCGACCAGCGGCACAAGGTGGTCAGCCTGATCAACCTGGCCAGCCTGCGCGACTTCGAGGCGAAGGTCGATGCGCGCCGTCACCGCCGGCGCTTTCGCGCCAATGTCTGGTTCAGCGGCGCACCGGCGTGGAGTGAGCGCGAGTGGGTCGGACGCCAGCTTCAGATCGGCGGCGCGGTCCTGAGCGTGACCAAGCCGATCACCCGCTGCGCCGCGACCGAAGTTAACCCCGTGACCGCGGAGCGCGATGCCAATCCGGTGCAGGAACTGCGCCGGCTGTATGGTCACGTCGAACTGGGTGTGCATGCCGAGGTGATCGAGCGTGGACGCTTTGCGGTGGGTGATGCGATCGAGGTACTGCCCGATTAGAACGCTGCCTGGCTGACTGGCGAACACAACGCCGCAAACACGGATCCGGCGCTTGACGCCGCGCATCCCGCAAGGATACGTCTGACCCAGCCAGGCAACTGGCAATTTTCGCCGACGACGAGCCGACCCGCCTCCGTATGACGCAGGCGACGACGTTGTGCCGGCAGGTGCGAGGGCGCGAGGCAGTGGAGATCACTGCGTCCGGACCTGCGCGCGCGATGTCTCCACTCCCCGATCGGATACCGGTTCGCGTCTTCACGGGGAGTGCGCTTCGATGAGCGACGGAACGAGTATTGCCGCCGATCGTATGGGCGGATTACGGTCGATCAGCCGCTATCAGTGGTTCGTGTTTCTGGTGGTCTGGCTTGGCTGGACGCTCGATTCGGCGGATTTCGGCCTCTACTCGCTGGTGCTGCGCCCGGCGCTGACCGAACTGCTTGGCGGCAACCCGCCGCTTGCGTTGATCGGCACCTATGGCGGCATCCTCAGCATGATGGGTCTGCTCGGCTGGGCATTCGGCGGCTTCGTCTTTGGCATCATCGCGGACTACGTCGGTCGAGTGCGGGCGCTGGCATTCAGCATCCTGCTCTACAGCGTATTCACTGCGCTGCAAGGACTGTCACACGGCATCTGGGACTTCGCCGTCTACCGCTTCATCGCCGGCCTCGGCACCGGCGCGGAACTGATGGTCGGCATACCGCTCCTGGCGGAGGCGCTCGGCGAAAACAACCGCGCGAAGATCGCCGGCTGCATGATGACCGGCGGCGCTCTCGGCACCTTCCTTGGCGCCTGGGCATACAGTTACCTGGGCGGCTATGGCTGGCGCGTCGTGTTCTTCATCGGCGTGCTGCCGGCGATCCTGATCGGT
>DATKFJ010000110.1:0-3952 GCA_035511435.1 Acetobacteraceae bacterium
CGCCACCCTGGCCGCGCCATGCGACGGGCGGTGGCGGCGGTGGTGACCAAGCCGAGTGGCGACAGCAGGTCTGCCAACAGCCCACCGCCGCCGCGACGCCAGAACGCAGGAGGCTGCGGCACGTCAGCCCGGACCCGCAGACAGCATATCGACCAGGGCGGCCGCGGTTCGGCGTGGCAGGTCGTTGTGAGGCTGTAGCGCGGCCGCCGCGGCATCCCCCATCGCCTGCCGCCGCGCCGGATCGCGCAGCAGCGCGTCCACCCACCGCGTCAGCTCCGTCGCGTCCTGCACCACGGTCAATCCCTTGGCGGCGCGCAGCATGGCAACGTGGTCGGTAAAGTTTCCGACGTGCGGTCCCACTGCGATGGCGCAGCCCAGCCGGGCCGGCTCCAGCGGGTTCTGGCCGCCGCCGGGCGGCAGCAGGCTGCGGCCAACGAAGGCGATGCGGCTCAGCCGATACCACAACCCGAGTTCGCCCAGCGTGTCGACGATCCAGACGCCCGCGCCCGCCGCCGGTGGCCCATCAGCCGGTGGCCCATCGCCCGGTGGCCCATCGCCCGATGGCCCATCACCCGGTGGCCCATCGCCCTTTGACCGGCGCGCCACGGCCACGCCGCCCGCCTCCTCCGCGATGGCGGCGCCGCGTTCGGGATGGCGCGGCGCGATGATGGTCAGCAGCCGCGGATGCGCCGCCACCAGCGTCCGGTGGACGCCCAGGATCAACGTCTCCTCGCCGGGGTGTGTGCTGGCGGCCAGCCAAACCGGGCGGCCGTCGAACAGGACGTGCAGGCGCTGCAATTCCGTCTCGTCGGCCGGCAGCGGCGGAGCCGCGAGTTTCAGATCGCCCGGCGCCATCACACAGCGACAGCCCAGCTCGCGCAGCCGTTCGGCATCGGTCTCGCTGCGCGCATGGACGCGCGCCAGGCCGCGGACCACGTGGCGCGCCAGCCCCGACACGCGCCGCCAGCGCGCCAGGCTGCGATCGGACAGGCGGCCGTTGATCAGCATCACCGGAATGCCCCGAGCCTGGCAGGCGGCCAGCAGGTTCGGCCACAGCTCGCTTTCAACGAACCCAACGGCATCCGGACGCCAGTGATCCAGGAACCGTGCCGCCCAGGCAGGCACGTCGATCGGCACGAAGCGGTGCAGCACGCGGCGCTTCAGGCCGGTGCCCAGGTGGCCGGCGCGCAGATGCTGCGCCAGCAGCGTGGCCGACGTCACGGTGCCGGTGGTCAGCAAGATCGTGGCATCGGGCGCGGCTTCGGCGAGCACGGGCAGCACCGGCAGGATCGACATGGTTTCGCCGACACTGGCGGCATGCAGCCAGATCAGCGCGCCGGGCGGCCGTGGCGTGTGATCGATGCCGCGACGTTCCGCCAGCCGGCCCGCAACCTCCTTGCCCCGCAGCAATCGGAACCGCAGCATCAGCCGCACCCCCGGCGCGGCGACGGTTGCCGCCGCGGCCCACAGCGCGGCGAGCGGGTTCAGCGGCGGCACAGCCGATCCGCCTGCTCGACCGCTGCCGTCATCGCCTCGCCGATCGCGGGGACGGCGTCCTGCCAGGCGTCGCGGTCCACGGCGATGGTCGGCAGGCACACCACCACCCCGCGGCCGAACGGCTTCGGCACCACCATCCGATCCCACGTGTTCAGCACCCAGTGGCGCGTGGTCTGCGCGGCGCACGGCAGCACCGGCACGCCCGACAGCGCGGCGAGGTGCGCCACGCCAGGCGCGGCAACGCGGCGTGGACCGCGCGGGCCATCCGGCGTGATGGCGATATGATCACCGCCGACCAGCAGGTTCAGCAGGGTACGCAGGCTTTTGGCGCCGCCGCGCGATGACGATCCCAGCACCACGTCGAGCGCGAAGCGGCTGACCACCGCGCCGATGAACCGCCCGTCCCGATGGCGGCTGACCAGAACATGCGCGCGGGCACGGGAGCCGCGACCCTCGGGCGATCGCCGTGCCTGCACCCACAGCATCGGCATCATTGGCAGCCGCTCGTGCCAGAACGCGACCACCACGGGTGCGCCGGCGGCATGCGGCGCCATATGCTCGTATCCCTCCAGCGACCAGCGCGTCGTTCGCAGTGCGAATGCGAGGTATAGCCCGAGCAGACGGGCCGCCGCCCACTGAACGATGGGATGCTGCAACAGGCGTTTCATTGGCGCGCCGGTAGCACGCGTGCCGACAGGGCGGAAGGGTCGGGTAAATTTCCGCCCCGCCGTTTTTCTGCCTGCCCCTGTCACTCCGAGCCGTGCAGTTCCCTGTCATTGTGAGGCCCGCAATGACAGCAAAAGCCAGGCCAATCGGCATCCGTCACGCGTCCACCTGATTGCCCTGCGTTCGGCGTTTACTGGAACACTCTCCATTGGCCGAAATTGTCGATCGTGGCAGCCAGATCGACGCGCGTGTCCGGCAGGGCGCCGTGCGAGTTCTCCAGTCCGCGCATGAAGATGAATATGCTGCCGAAGATCTTCACGATATCGAGCCCGCCCGTCGGTAGTGGAGAGGGCAAGGCATGCTTGATGAAAATCACCCCGACGAGTGTCTCCATCAGTCCATAAAGCAGACGCGACCGCAGCTTGAAAAGGAAGGCCGCTGCGCCGAACGCTATCGCCAAAGCTGCGGGACCCAGCAAGCCGGACGTATGGTCACCGAGCGAATACACAACGTCAACAGTGTCCGTGAACCGCTGGATCATTGCATTGGTCAGCCATATCACCAGCGTCCCGATGCTGATCAGAAACGCGGCATACAGCGCTGTCTTCAATATCCGGTCCCGCGCGATCATCTGATCCAGGGCCGCGTCGAGACTGCGTGACTCCGGCTTGAGATCTTTCTTCATTTGGTTTCGCCACGACGCGATGACCGCCTCGGAATAAATCGTGGAAGCCAGGAAGACGCCAAACGCCAGGACGTCCGGTAAGGTCCCCGTGCGGTGCCAAAAGGCAGCGAAACCCAGCAGCACAGCCGGACACACACACTGCAAGACGAGCCGTCTGACATGGGGTCGGTCCAGGTAGTAGTCGGACAGGGATTGCGAGTCCGAAATCAGGTGTTGCAGGAACCACCGGCGCGTAAGCCATGACAGAATGTCGACAGCGGAGTAGGCGAGGAATACCACCACCAGGTAGACCCATGCCGGCTCGACGGGAAGCTTGATGCCGAGATCGGCAATCACCTGATCCGGTGCCACGACAACAGCAATCATTGCGATGATTGCCAGCCCCAGTACGATTCCGAAGCCGACGGAGAAACCAAACGAAAGGCGGACGAACTGCTGATGCACCGGCGGCAGTTCCGAGTTTCGCAGGAATGCCTGCATCAATCTGGTTTCGTCAGCACCGCTTATCCCCCAGAAGATCGGGTATGCAATCAGGAATACATTGGTAAAGATGTGCACAAACCTTGCCAGGTTCTCGGAAATATCCGCGTAGAGGTCCCCACTGATAACGACGGACAGGATTATTCCGACGGTCGCCGGTACAATCGAGACAGCGAACAACACCAACAAGCGAAGAGTGCCAATGGTTCTCGCGCCAGCCTGCAGGGAGGCCTCGCTTTCCGTCATTTCATCTGCCTCGCATCCAAGTGCCACGAAAGGCCCGACCTGAATTTGGCCCGACCTGAATTTGACCCGACCTGAATATGAACTGAGCAACCTCCCCAGCATTCATCGTTGGATGCCACGGCGAGGCTCGGGCAGTCGCGATGCCGCAACCGAGGCAGCAAAACATTGCGCTTTCCGGCCACCGGCGCAAGTGGTCCCGATCGCCCTGGAACCCGCTGCCACCGTCCCCGCTGCCACCGTAATTGCCAAATTGGCCAGACTGTGCGAGGTCGCGAGCAACTCCCCGTTGCCAACCCGTCATCCGCTCGAACACCTTCGTTGCACCCCGTGAGCCAACGCATAGACGTCATCATCCCGACCTGGAACGAGGAGGCCTGG
>DATKFJ010000111.1:0-9187 GCA_035511435.1 Acetobacteraceae bacterium
CGGCGTCAGCAACTCCGGTCGGCCGGCGAGCGTCTGGACCCAGTCGGGTTCGAATGTCACACGTTGACTCTGCGGGTCGGCGGCGCTGAGCTCAAGCCCCCAGGGCAATTGAGTGGATCATATTGTCACTGGAAGAAAGCCGAGGAGCGTCTCCCTCTCCCCAACCCCACTCCTCGCGCTAATCTGTTCCTGCACAACTTGGATGGCGGGGTAATCGCCGGGAGCAAGGTCGCAGCAGCGAGCAGCCGAGAGTAGTACCCCTGGAGGAGTTAAACCATGACACAGGTTGCCGTCATCGGCGCAGGCCTGATCGGCCGTGCCTGGTCCATCGTCTTTGCGCGCGCCGGTTTCGACGTAGCACTGTGGGACCCGTTTCCGAAGCAGACCCAGGCCGCTCTCGGCTTCATCGCCGAACGGCTGCCGGAGCTTCAGGAGGCCTGCCTGCTCGCCGAACCGCCAGCCTTGGTGGCCGCGCGCATCCGCCCGGTTGCGACGTTGGCTGATGCGGTGCGCGACGCAGAGCATGTGCAGGAGAACGGGCCGGAGCGTGTCGATGCCAAACTGTCGCTGTTTGCCGAACTGGACCGCGCCGCGCGCCCGGACGCGGTCGTGGCGAGTTCCACCAGCGGCATTCCCGCGAGCGCCTTCACCGAAGCCCTGGCGGGGCGCGCACGCTGCCTGGTCGCGCATCCGGTCAACCCGCCCTACCTGATCCCGCTGGTGGAGCTGTGTCCCGCGCCGTGGACCGATGCCGCGGTCGTGGCGCGCACGCGCGAGCTGATGACGCGTGCCGGTCAGGTGCCGGCGACGGTAAACAGAGAGATGGACGGGTTCGCGCTGAACCGGCTGCAAGGCGCGCTGTTGGCGGAGGCGTTTCGGCTGGTGGCAGACGATGTGATCTCGCCCGCCGATCTCGATGCCCTGGTCAAGCATGGTCTCGGCTTGCGCTGGAGCTTCATGGGCCCACTCGAGACAATCGATTTGAATGCGCCGGCCGGACTGGCGGATTATTGCGAGCGCTACGGCCCGCTGTACGCGACGATGCAACGCCAGATGACGCCGCGCGAATGGGACAGCGCGTTGGTCGGCAAGCTGCAAGCGGCGCGGCGGTCGGAGTTGCCGGCAAACATGCAGCCAGTGCGGCAGGAATGGCGCGATCGGCGATTGATGGCGTTGCTGGCGCACAAGGCGGGACAGCCGGATTAGAGCCCTTTCAGGCTGACTGTCCGCTGCAGCGCTGTCCGGTAGGCCTGCGCCAATCGCACCGCGATGCAAGGACCGCTATGCCGGAGCGAACATGTCCTCATGCGCGGCGGTGCCAGATTGCACGGCCGGGGTGGCGAACAACGTATCGCGATGCAGCACCGGCACAACGCGGTCGGCGAACAGGCGCAAGTTCAATTCGCCGTCCTCGTGCGGCATCCCGCCGTAGGAGAAGTCGGCGATCAGGTGATCGGTGCCGGTCAGCGCGCGCAGCTCCGCGATCTGCTGGATGCAGTCATCCGGCGTTCCGACGATCTGTATCTTCACGTAGAACTCGGTCGCCTTCAGCCGCGCCGCATCCTCCTTCATCTTGGCGTAGGTCTTGGTCATCTTGTCGTAGGCTTCGTAGCCCTTCACAGCGGCCAGGTGCCCGTCCGAAAAATGATAATGATTGTCGATCGAATCCCATTTCCGCCCGAGATACTTCATCGCCCGCTCCTGCGCTTCATCACGGCTTTCGGCGCACGACACATTAGTGAGAATGATCGGCGGCGGGGGCGCATGGCCGACCGCTGCCGCAACCTCGCGGAAGCGATCAATATCGGCCGCGGCCTTCGGCCATTCGTTCTGCATGATCACCATCATGCCAAAGCCGAGCTTCGCCATGATCTCGGCTGACTCGGGCGTAACGGATGATGCAAAGAACCGCCGTTCAGGGTTGGAAATTGGTCGTGGACGGATTGACGTCCGCGGAATCTGGTAGTGTTCGCCTTGCCATTCGAACTCCGGCTCGCTGAGCGCCAAACGGACGATCTGTGCGGATTCAACAAACCGGGCGCGCGCTTCTTCCATCGGGATGCGAAAACCGGCGTACTCCACCGACGCCGCGCCACGCCCGAACCCGAACAGGGCAGCGCCCGCCTGAAAGCACGTCCAGCAGCGCGATCTGTTCCGCAACGCGGATCGGGTCGTGCCAAGGCAGCACGATAACGGAAGTACCCAGAGCGACGCGCCTGGTGCGACCGGCGAAGTAACTCAGCAACTGCGTCGGCGCCGGCGACATGGAATAGCCGGTGAAGTGGTGTTCCAGGGCAAAGATCGAATCAAAGCCGAGTGGTTCGGCGAGGTCGCCAAGTTCCAGATGCTCCTTATAGACGGCAACGTCCGACCGACCTGCCTGGGCCAGAATGCTGAGCGAAATGCCGATCTTCATGGACGCCTCCTGCGCGATCGGCCGAAGTGTGTCAGGATGCCGCACGCTGGTGAAGGGCCTGGAGCATGACACACCATTTCGGCGTTCTAATTCCGTCCACCAACACGACGGTCGAGATCGAGTACAACCGGCTGCTGCCACCCACGCTGCAGGCGCATGTGGGGCGGCTGCTGACCAGCGGTGGCGGCCCGTTCTCGCCCAGCCAGGATTCCGATATCGATTATCAGGCGCGCCTGCTCGGCACCGCGAAGGTTGAGGTGGTCAGTCTGGCGCAAACCTCAGCGAGTCTGTTCGCCGAGAACTACGACGGCAACGTCACACAGCGCATGAGCAAGGCGGCCGGCGTTCCGGCGATCACCTCGGCGCAGGCAGTCGGCGAAGCAGTGCGGGCACTGGGCGCGCGGCGGATCGCGCTGGTGTCGCCCTATTCGCAGCAGGTGATCGAGCGGGCGCGGCACTATTACCGGACCAAGTACGGCCTCGAAGTTCTGGCGGTGGAAGGCTTCGCCGCGACCGATTCCTACATGATCGGCAAGCTTGGCCCGGAGAATGCGCGCGATGCGTTCGCCCGAATCGATCGCCCGGAGATCGAGATTTTCGTAGTCCCAGGCGGCAACTTCCCGACGATGTCATTCGTGCCCGAGTGGGAGCGCGCGTTCGGCAAACCGGTGATCACCACCAACCAGGCCGCGCTCTGGGCCATGATGCGGATCATGAAAGTGGAAGAAAAACTGCCCGGTCTCGGGCAGTTGCTGGAACAAATGCCAGGCAGGTGACGAACCGAGTGGCGGAAGGCGCAGCGCATTCCGCCACTTACGTGTCGTCACTACACCTTGATATACTTGTGGAAGAAGGCCGCCGCCGCATCATACGACGGAGCACCTGCCTTCGTCGCCTGGTCCAGATAAAGCAGCTCGATCTCCCCGCCGGCCTTACGGTAATTCGCGGTGAACCGTTCCGGTTCATTCGCCGGGATTGGCGACTCCGGATCCCGATAGTCATGCACGATGTCCGGCCGCCCCTGGATCCAGATTGCCGGCGGCATCAGCACCTTCTCCCCGCGCTCCAGCATCAGCATCGGATTGCCTTCGGCCATGTTCGCCTCGGTCTTCCAATACTGATCGTGCCGCTGCGGGATATTCCCTACCCACGCCGGCGGGGTCGCGGAATCCCGCGCCCGCAGCGCATGCCGATACCGCGACAGCGGATTGATCACCGGCCACAGCATCGCCACCGCGCGCAACGTCCCATCCACCGCCGGTGAACCCGACGGCAGCGGAATCGAAGCATAACGCGGATCGTTCGGCCGCATCGCCGCCAGCATGGCAAGATGCCCGCCGCTCGACTGCCCCGCCGCACCAACCAGATCAGCGCGCGTATTCAACTCCGGCGCATGCGCCTTCACCCAACGGATGGCATAATTGATGTCGGCCAACGACGTCGGATAACCGTCGCTCGCATGGCGGAAGTCGATCGCGGCAACCGCGATGCCGGCCCGTGCCAACCCTTCGGCATAGATCTGACACTCGTTCAGATCGCCATTGCACCAGGCGCCCCCATGTATTTCGAGCACCGCCGGGAATGGGCCGGCACCCTGCGGCTTGAACAACCGCGCCATGAAGCGCCGGTCGCCGTGGCGCAGATACTCGACATCCTGCGTGGTATATTCGTAGGTGGCCATTGGACCTTCTCTCCTCCATTCGTCATGGTCGGGCTGGACCCGGCCATTCCTAGCGGCATCACTGCTGGTACCGATGCCCGGGTGACCCCCGGATCAGATCCGGGGGCGCCATGACGCTAGGGTTTAGACTGCGGCAGATCGAGCCGCACCGCAACCGCAGCGGACGCAATCACCGCCACGTCGTTCGACGTCTCGTCTGGCACGTCCAACCCGCCCTTCACCACCTTCACGATAACCTCGCCATGCGGCAGCGAGGCCTGCACCGCAGCCGCATCCACCTTTTCCGGCCGCTGCACGCCGATAGTGACCTCCACCTGCATGCGGCGTGAATCCAGTCCGAAGCTTCGGATCAGGCTCAGTGAGCTGTGATGCAGGGCATCCTGTACCGCCCGCAACGCGGCCTTTGTGTAGTCGCCTCCGTGCAGATCATTACCGCTGCCCATCTCCAATATCACGCGCTTTGCCATTGCCCCGCCCCCTCACACGTCCAGCCGCACGACGGCGGCGGCATTGGCGATCACGGTGGAATTGGTGCCGGCATCATTCGGAATTTCCAATCCGCCCTCGACCACGTTCACTGTTCCCGTGCCATGCGGCAGCACCGCCAGTACCGCTGCCTTGTCCACACGTTCGGGCTTCGGTACGCCGATGGTGACTTCGACCCGCATCGAGTCGACATGCAATCCGACAGCGTCCGCCACACTCAGGGAATTATGCCACAGCGCATCGCGCAGCGCGCGCACCGCCGCCTTGGTGTAGTCCGCGCCGCGTATGTCGGTGCCCATGCCGATCTGCAGCACCATGCGTTTCCAGGCCATTTACCCCCTCCCCATGTCACACAGAAGCCGGCGCCACACCGGATCTCGCGGTCAAGGCATCACGCGCCGCATCGCCGAATGGCGCATCCCGAGGCAGAACCACCGCGGCCGACCGCACATGATGCGTGGCGGGATCGGTACCCGGCGGCGGCTCACCCTTTTCCAGCGCACGCACCGCACGCAGCAATCGTTGCCGAGCCATGATGATGCCGTTGTCGGTGGACAGCAGGTGTTCACGCGAGCGGTCCATGATCGCACCCATGCTCTCTTGCAGCGACGCGTCCTGCATGGCGATACCCGCAACACCGCTATACGTCGCGCCGGCCTTCTGCCCGGCGCGATCCATCAGGTAATCGTTGTGCTTGTTGGCGACAGGAATGTAGGTGCCGGGAATGGTCGCCGTATGAATCCCCTTTCCGTCGCGCATCGCCTGCACTTCCATTGCGGTCAGTGCGCGCGTCGGATGATAGTCGAAGCTCCACGCCCAACAGTTCTCATCGTCGATCGGAATCCAGAAATGGCCGTGCACCGGATGATTGCCGCGCGGCGCGATCATGGTGAACGACGGCATGCACCACGGCGTGATCCGCCAATAGTATTGCTGGTCCTCGGCATTGCGCCGCGCGCCGATGAACAGGCCGGCCGGCTGGTCAACCACCTGGAACACCGGCGCCGCATCGCCCATGTTGTACTGATTGCCGCGCGACCCGACCATCAGCGGATCGCTGCGCAGCTCGCCGCGATGCAGCCACGAGACATGGCTGGAATCGATGCCGCCCTCCATCGCCTGCAGCCAGTTGCAGTATTGCAGCCGCTTCGAGCTGTAGGTCTGATCCGGCGGCACCATGGCGAACTCGAATTCCGGCAGGCCCGGCTGATGTTCCGGCGGTCCCATATAGGTCCACAACACGCCGCCACGCTCGATCAGCGGATACGAACGCAGCCTGATCTTCGCACGGAATCCGCTCTTTTCGGGCTCGGATGGGATTTCCACGCACTGGCCGCTCACGTCGTATTTCCAGCCATGATACGGACACCGCAGCCCGCACTCCTCGTTGCGGCCGAACCAAAGCGATACACCGCGATGCGCACAGAACTCGTCCAGTAGCCCATAGCGTCCCTGCGTGTCGCGAAACGCAATCAGCTTCTCCGCCAGAAGCTGCACCCGCACGGGAGGGCAATCGTTCTCCGGCAATTCCTCCGCCAGCAGCGCCGGCATCCAGTAGCGGCGGAACATCTCGCCCATGGGCGTTCCCGCACCGGTGCGGGTCAGCAGTTCATTCTGTTCCGTGCGAAGCATCTCTGTCCCCTTCGCTGATCACTCGCTTTCGGTCCATCCGGCGTTCAGGTCAATCCACACCCGTCCGTCGATCACCTGCGCATCCCAGATACGCAGCGGAATTGTGCAGGGTGCAGCGCTCGGACGGCCGGTGGGTATGTGAAAACGGCCCTGGTGAAACGGGCACTCAATCTCCTCACCCTCTACGTATCCCTCGGACAGCGAACCAGGGCCATGCGTGCAGGCATCCTGCGTGACGTAGTGGCGGTCGCCTACGCGGAAGACCGCAAACGCGATATTATGAGACTCCGCCCGTACCGGCGCGGCCTCATCGACAGCGGCAGCGGCGCACAGCGCCGTGAGTTGTGCATCAACCGGCATTGCCCCGCAGGCTAGCCGCAGATGCCGGAAACGCCTAGCGTGCCGACCGCACCGCAAGAGGCTCCGCATGCTGCATTCAGGTGGCTGCCATTGCCAAAACATCAGCGTGAAGCTCCGACTTTCGCAGCCACCGGCGCAACTGCCGCTGCGCTCGTGTTCCTGCGCATTCTGCCGCTCGCACGGCACGCGCACACTGTCTGACCGCAATGGCCAGGTGGAAATCACCGCCAATGACTGGACGCAGGTCGAGCGCTACCAATTCGGTTCGCGCACCGCCGACTACATGCTGTGTCGCCGCTGTGGCGTGTATGTCGGCGCGGTATGCGAGACCAGCACGGGTCTGCGCGCCGTATTGAACGTGAATTGCCTGGACGATCGTGCCGCCTTCACGCAAATCCCAGCCGCACCTGACTACGACGGCGAAGCCACCGACGCGCGGCTTGATCGTCGCGCAACAAACTGGATGCCGGTCGTGATCCGCGAGGCTTCGATCTGACATGGTACATCGTCGCAACTGTTGGCGGAACACGGCTTGCGTCACGAAAAAAGCGGTGCTTACCGAAGCATAGTTCGCCGCCCCTGCATCGCAATCCGACCGATGGTCAGCACAATGCGCCACCCGGCGCGGATGCTGCCGCGCAGCGAGCCGGCAACCTTCGAGCTTCCCCCCGCGCGGCACCGGTACGGCACTGGCAGTTCCAGTATGCGCAGCCCAGCCCGCGCAGCCTTCATCTGCATCTCGATGTTCCAGCCGTAAGTTGCCTCGCACATGCTCAACCGCTCAAGAGCATCGCGTCTGATCGCCCGAAAGGCACACATGTCGGTGTAACGGACCCCGTACAGCGCTGACATGATCCAACCGGCAAGTCGGCCCGCCAGTACCTGATGCCAGCTCATGGAGCCTGCTTCGCGCTCGCCCCTGACACGCGAGCCTATAACAAAGTCATGCGTACCGTCGCGAATGGGTTCCACCAGAATCCCAGCCAGATCAGCGCGATCCGCACCGTCGCCGTCAAGAAACAGGATTATCCCGCACTCCGCCCCAGCCGCCGCCACACCCGCCGCGCACGCACGACCATAACCGCTCTCGGCCAGCGAAACGACGCGCGCACCCGCCGCACGCGCGATTGCCGCCGTTCCATCGCGGCTGGCGCTGTCAGCAACAACGACCTCGTCCACCACATCGCGCGGGATGGATGCAATCGCGCCCGCAATCGTCTCAGCCTCGTTCAGCGTTGGAATAACCGCCGCAACGCGATTCATGGATCGACCATCGTCCACCGCCGGTCATTGCGAGCAGGCCGAGCCGACGATGCAAGCTCGGTCCAGTGGGTGCACAACTGGTGCGAGCATGCTTCCTTCGCTCCAACTCCCGCAATGACAATGCCAGCCGTCACAGGCTCCAGCGCAGGCCGCAACTCGCGCATGGACGCGGCGGGCTATCGCTGAGCAGAGCGCCGCGAAAATCCTGATACGCCGCACCGTTCCAGATCTCCCGCAACGTCTGCTGCGTCGCATCCCCCAACGTGTAGCTTTCGTAACCGCGCGCCGAGAACGGTGCCATGCAGCAAGGCAACGCGCGACCATGCGCGGTGAAATACATCAGCGACCAGGGCCGCCGACACGCCGACCACGGCTGCGCCTCCTCCTGCTGCTTCAGACTCAAGCCAGGTTCAGTTGCACCGGACGCATCGAGCGCAATCCCGAGATCGCGCGCCAACGCCGTCGCATCCTCGATCGCGCGGGATTCATCGGCCCGCACTTGCTCAAACAGCGACGACTCCGCGCGAGCCAGCCCATAGCCCGCTTCGTCATACACCAGTCGCTGCAGATAGACCTCACGCACGCCCATCGAACCGGCCAACCGCACGAAGGACGGAAGCTGATCGATCGTCTCCTTCAAGCCAGTGAGCCACAGCGACACCCGCGGCGACGTGGCGCCGGTCGCGCGCTGCAATTCCGTGAAGCCCCGCACATTCTGTACGATTCGGTGAAAGAAATTCTTGCCACGCACCGCCAGAAACGACTTCGCGTCGGCAGCATCCAGTGACACACGCAACTCGTCCAGACCGGTGTCAATGATCGCCTGATACTTCTTGGCGGACAACAGCGTGCCGTTGGTATTGAACAACACATAGATCCCGCGATCCTTGAGGTAGTGGATCATCCGTGGCAGCGACTTCACCAGCATGGGCTCGCCAACGCCATGCAACACCACGCGCGCCACATCGGGCACCTGATCAACGATCGAGGTGAACAACTCCCAACTCATGTCCGCCGGCGGTTCAAGCTCCTCGAACGTCCGCGGACAGGTCTCGCACAGCAGATTGCAGCGGTTGGTAACCTCCAGATACAGACAGACCGGCGGCGCGGTCGCCTGTCTGTCCCGCGCGGCCACCGCTTCGAAGTACCGCCGTGGATTCTTCAGCACAGACGCGGTCATCGAATGCTCCGTACGGCTTGAGGTGGCACAGACTCGGCACGAGTACGACCCCGACGCAAATCGAAAACGGCCAGCAAGGCGGCCGGGCCATAAACCGCCCCGGGCACCGCCAGGTACTCGATGGCACCATGCGCCAATAAAGGAGCGGCCGCCAGCATCCAAAGCACAC
>DATKFJ010000112.1:0-6091 GCA_035511435.1 Acetobacteraceae bacterium
GCTGGCGGGGCTCGTGGTGCTGGGCGCCGCGATGGTCATGCTGGGAGAGTACCCGCCCAATCCAACGACGCACTCGGTCGAGAAAGTGCTGCCCAACGACAAGTTCCAAGGCAACTGAGGCCGCCGCCCTGGACCGGCACAAAGCCCTGGACCGGCACCAAGCCCCCGACCCGCACCAAGCCCAGGACCGGCATATCGAGGCGTTTCTGGAGATGCTGGCCGCCGAACGAGGCGCCGCGCGCAACACGCTGCTGGCCTACCAGGCCGACCTGGACGATTTTTCCTCCTTTGCCACCACCCACGGCCGCCCACCCGCCGGTTGCGACGCACCGCAGTTGCAGTCCTACATGGCCGGCCTGCAGCGCGCCGGCCTGGCCGCCCGCACCGCGTCCCGCCGCCTGTCGGCGCTACGCCAGTTCCATCGCTTCCTGCTGCGTGAGGGCGTACGAACCGACGACCCCACCGGCCTGCTCGACGCGCCACGTCTGCCCCGCACGCTGCCCAAGTACCTCACCGAACAGCAGGTCGACGCACTGCTGGCGGCCGCAACCCGCTGGGACGGGCGCCGCGGCGCCCTGGCGAGGGCGGCGCTGGAGATTCTATACGCCACCGGCCTGCGGATATCCGAACTGCTGTCTCTGCCGCGCAATGCCCTGTCCGGCGACGCCGCGGTTCTGCTGATCAAAGGCAAGGGCGGCAAGGAACGCATCGTCCCGCTATCCGACAAGGCCAAGACCGCCGCCGCCGAACTGGTGGCACTCCAGGCGAAAACCGACCGCTTCCTGTTCCCCGGCCGAGATCACCGCCGCGCGCTCACACGCCAGGCGTTCTTCCTGCTGCTGAAGCAACTGGCGCTCGAGGCCGGTCTCGATCCGGCACGCATCTCGCCGCACGTGCTGCGCCATTCGTTCGCCTCGCACCTGCTGGCGCACGGCGCCGACCTGCGCAGCCTGCAACTGCTACTCGGCCACGCCGACATCGCCACCACGCAGATCTACACCCACGTCCTGGCGGAACGCCTGCAACGCCTGGTGGAAGCGCACCATCCGCTGGCACGGAGCGCGTGAGTCTTGTGTCGCAACCGCGAACGATCCCTGGTTGCGAGCTAACATTCATGTTACGTGCTCCGCCACCGGACGGATGATGGGTGTGTAGCAATGCTGCTGCGACGCCTTATTCTGCGACAAAAGACTGGCGATGAGCCGCCAGGGAGTTGGAAGGATCCACCGATCCCACCACGGTTCTCGCCGTTTCCACGCGGACTCTACCTGCCTCATGGCTGGCGCTGGCGAGCGATGGCATGCACGTCGGGCGATGATCGGTTTCTGTTGCTGGGTCAGGTGAACATCAATCGTGGTAACTATAAAGGCTGGCTGCTTCACCATGCTGGCGACCAATGGCGACTGTTGGCGCGGATCGAGGACCATGCCAGTCATGCCGGTCTGCATGCACACGCACATTGTGGAGATGTTCTTCCGGATCCTGGTCCCGCATCAGTCAATGCACCCGTCCGGCGGCCGATTGGTCGACCGTCCCGAAGGACGGCACAGGGTCGCTCTGCTGACGCGTTCTGGGCTCAGGCTTGTACCATTTACCGAATCGGGCAGCTGTCTACGATAGCCAAACAAGGGACTTTGGGACTTTGAAACCGAGTGAGCTACGCCAACAACTATGCAACGCCTTCTGCACGGAAATATCCGTGCAAGAGGTGCCGGCCGGCCTTGCGATCAGTGCGATGTTCCAGGATGACGTGGGCGACAAGGTGGGAGCTTATCTCATACGTGGTGCCGAGACATCGTTCCTGGCAGATGATGGGTCGTTTCTGGCCGAACTGGATGCGATGGGAGTCGACGTGCGAGAAGGTTCGCGCGCGCAGTTTTTGGAACGTGTATTGGCGCCGGCTGGTGCCTTTGTAGACCCAGAGACTTTGGAGATCAGGACACCGGCCCTGGATGAAGAGCCATCTCCAGATCGAGTCATCGAATTTCTGTCGGCCTTGGCTCGTGTTCACGATGTCAAGTATTGGACGCAAGAGCGTGTCCGCAGCACGTTCCAGGAGGACGCGACGGCAGCCTTGACGCAGCGGTTCCTGAGCACTGCTACCATCCATCGGAATGCCGTTGTCGAAGAACGGCTATCTGACTTTCCTGCCGACTTGGTCATCCGACCGCAGGATCCGTCGCGTCATAGTGTGATTGCCGTTTTTTTGGCGCAGAATCTGCAGAAGTTAGATGAGGCATTATTGCTCTGGCATGAGGCTCGCAGCCACGAGATGATGCACTTGCGTGTCGCTGCCCTGGTCGAGGACCTCGCCACATTCCCTGTGCAATCTCGCAAGGCACAGCGCGCATTCAACCGGATTGATGCGGCAGCATTCTATCGCCAGGATGAAATTGCAGCGGTAGAACGTGTAGCGCGGGTGTTCGAACTGCTCGCTACGTGAGCTTCCAAAAAAATGCCTCAACGGATACCGATTAATGGCCACTGCTGCCCCGGCCCGCCGCCCCCTCACGACACCGCCATCGCCGGCCGCCGCGACATCCGCAGCACCAGCAGCGACGCAATCAGGCACGCCGCACCGCTGGCAATGAACGCAGACAGATAACTCCCGGTCGCATTGCGCATCGCACCACCGTCGAGTGCCGCCAGTGCACCGCCCATCTGGTGGCCGAGGCAATCCACGACACGATCACCGGCGCATCCTTCCTGCTGCACACCTCGTTGCTTAGCATCACCGTCAGCCTCACCGTCGCCACCCGGTCTAATCCATAGAACGCCGCGGAGACCAACGAGCTGACCACGCTGAAGTCGGTGAACGGCAGCACCACCAGCGACAGCCCGCGCAGCCCGTAATACCAGAACAGCAGGATCCGAGGATTATACCGATCGGCCAGCAAGCCCGACATCGTGGTCCCGATCAGGCCGAACACCCACACCGCGGCCGGGCAGGCGGCGCCTTCCAACCGACCGGACGCATACAGCATAATCCACAACAACATTCCGAGGCCTCACCACATGGAACCCACCTACACCGGCCGCCGCGAGGACCGCAGACTGGTCACCGGCGCCGGGATGTATGCCGCGGACTGGGATCGCCCAGGCGTGCTGCACGCGGCGTTCCTGCGCGCGGATCGGGCGCATGCCCGGATCGTCAGCAGCGACGTGTCAGCGGCGCAGGCCGCGCCTGGCGTGTGCGCGGTTTTGACTGGCGCCGACATGCAGTCAGCGGGCTATAGCCGTGGCCTGCCGCTGATGCCGCTCGGTCGCGGCGAGCCCCTCAAAGCGATTGCCGCGCCGGCGCTCGCCTTGGACTGCGTGCGCTATGTCGGCGAGCCGGTCGCCATCGTCGTGGCCGATTCACCGCACGCAGCGCAGGATGCCTGCGAGTTGATCCGGATCGACTACGCTTCGCTCCCGCCGGTGGTGGGCGGCGCCGCAGCGCTGGCACAAGGCGCCCCGCTGCTGCATCCGGAAATTCCCGGCAACCTCTGCTACGAAACCGATTACGGCGACAGCGTCGCGACGCAAGCCGCCTTTGCCGCCGCCAGGCACGTGGTCCGGCTCGAGCAGGTGAGTGGCCGCGTCGTTGGCAACCCGATGGAGCCCCAGGCGGCGATGGCTGCGTGGGACGGCGACATTCTCGAATTATGGAGCCCGAGCCAGGGCATGACGAGCGTGCGGGACAGCCTCGCCGCACTCGTCGGGCTGCCACCGGACCGGCTGCGTGTCCACGCGCGAGATGTCGGCGGCGCGTTCGGCATCCGCGGAGGGGCTTATCCGGAATATGCCGCCCTGGCGTTGGCCGCGAGACAGATCGGCCGACCGGTGAAGTGGATCGCGAGCCGGTCGGAGACGTTCCTCACTGACTACCACGCACGCGCCGTTTCCATGGTGGCCGAGCTGGCGCTCGATGCAGACGGATGCTTCCTCGCCATCCGGCACGACTGGATCTGCGATATCGGCGCCTATCCCTCGGCGGCGGGCCCGTTCACCAACACCTTCAACGCCGCGCTGATGGCGACCGGCGCCTACCTCATTCCGGCCGTGCATGGGCGCACCCGCCTCGCCGTCACCAACAGCGTGCCGATCACCGCGTATCGCGGCGCCGGCCGGCCGGACATGGCGTATGCGGTCGAGCGCCTGGTCGACGAAGCGGCCGCGCAGACCGGCATCGACCGGATTGCCCTGCGCCGCCGCAACCTGATCCCGCGCGACCGCTTCCCCTATGCCATCGCGACTGCTCCGTTCCCGGCCGCTTATGACAGCGCCGATTTTGACGCGCTGCTCGACGTCGCCTTGGCGGAATCGAAATGGGACACATTCCCCGCGCGCCGAGCCGCGGCGGCCCGGCGCGGGCGACTGCGCGGCATCGGCTGCGCCCTGTTCATCGAACCGGCCGGCGGCGTGGCCCCTTCCGACGACGTCGCACTCACCTTTGAGCCCAACGGCAGCATCCTGCTGCACGAGGTGGCGATCGCCTCGGGCCAGGGCCACGAGACCGTCCTGCCGGAGATCGTTGGCCGCGCCTTGGAGATCGACCCGCTGCGCATCACTCTGCTGGCCGGGCGCCAGGATGGGCCGACGCTGAACGGAGCCGGCGCATTCGGTTCGCGCAGCATGATGAGCCAAGGTGCCGGCAGCGCGACGGCGGCCGCTGAAGTCTTGCGCAAAGGCAAGGAGCTTGCGTCCGAAACGCTCGAGGCGGCGCCGGCCGACATCCGCTACGCCGAGGGCGATTTCATCGTCGACGGCACCGACCGCCGGGTCGGCCTGGCAGAGCTGGCGAGGCTGCATCCCGGCGGGCTCGATACCACCGTGGCCTACCCGGCACCCAAGGCCTTTCCATCCGGCGCCCACGTTGCCGAAGTGGAGATCGACCCGGAGACCGGCACCACCGAAATCGTCGGCTACGTATCGATCGACGACTGCGGCGTGGTGTTGAACCAGACCCTGCTTGCTGGACAGGTTCTCGGCGGCCTGGTGCAAGGCCTCGGGCAGGTCTTCGGCGAGCTGTGCGTCTACACCGAGGACGGCCAGATCGTGACGGCCAGTTTCATGGACTACACCATGCCGCACGCCGATCTGCTCCCGCAGGTCACGATCAAGACTGTCCTGGTCCCGTCGCCCACCAACACACTCGGCGTCAAGGGCGTCGGCGAAGCGGGCACGGTAGGCTCGCTGCCGACGGCGATGAACGCCGTGATGGATGCGCTGCGAACACAGGGTGTCGCGCATCTGGATATGCCCGCGTCAGCGCAGCGCGTATGGCAGGCCTTGCAGGATGCGCGTCGACGTCGTCGCCCAGTGGAGAGTGCGGTGTAGAGTATGGCGGTCATATTGCGCGTTACGCTGCCGTGGAAGTCGTCGCGCGCGATGCGACCTAATTCCCCCAGGATCGCTGCGCGGTCGGCGCGAATGTTGATGTTGGAAAATGTCGCATAGAGCGCGACGGTCCGTTCAGGATCGAGGACCAGCGACCAGGCGCCTGCCTGATGCTCGATGTCGTCGAACGCACCGATCTGCTCCATCGCCGCCATCCGGGCCTCGGCATCGAGAGCGAACGGAATAACACGTGGCCCCGCTGAAGGGCTCAAAGGCGCAGGGAGCAGCGCCTTCGTCGCTTCGTGAAACGGGTCGGGGCGGATGCTGTCGCCGAGTACATTCCAGACCAGTGCCCACCAGCCGCCCGGCCGACAGGGAGGCCCTACAAGTTAGCGTAGACGGTGAACGAAACGGTTCACCCACAGCATTTGGCAAGGAGGCCATGACGATGCTGCACGCTACAATCGACAATCCGTTTCCGCTCGAAGACTGGGAGGTCCGCTCGTTCATGGTCCGGGCATTCGGGTCAAGCCGTGACCTGCGACGGTGCGGGACGCAGGTCCCGCCACCCCGGCCGGCGCAGCCCCACTCAGTTCAGCGCGGGTGAGTGGTGCGCTGGTCCACGATGTAGGCATTGACATCGAACATCGACCCCGACGCCTGGCGGGCGGCCAGCAACGCCTTGCGGAGAGTTGATCGAGCGACGGGTCGGCCTCCCTTGATCGCGGCCAGAGCCTTTTCGTTGACGCGGATCGGTGTTGGTATACCT
>DATKFJ010000113.1:0-3801 GCA_035511435.1 Acetobacteraceae bacterium
GCGGCGCAGATCGATGGTGCCGGGGTCTGGACATTGCTGTTCCGCATCATGCTGCCGGCAATCCGTCCGCTGATCGTATTCGTGCTGGCGATCCGTCTGATGGACGCGTTCCGCTTCTTCGACACGATCTACGTGCTGACCTCCGGCGGCCCAGGCACTGCGACAGAGACGGTCACGCTGTACACCTACGCGCTTGCGTTTCGCCTGTTGCAGATCGGCAAGGCATCCGCACTCGGCGTGCTGACCTTGCTGTTCGTCGCGATACTGACCGGACTGATGATCCGCATCGTCTATCGCCGTGAGGGGGGCGCCTTCTGATGCCACGACGGCTGCGCACGCAACTGCCGCTGTTCCTGCTGTTGTGCGGCTTCACCGCGGTGAACCTGACGCCGATAATCTGGGGCATGCTGATCTCGATCAAGCAGCCGGTGGATGCATTCTCGGTGCCGCCGAAGCTGATCTTCACCCCTACGTTCGGGTTTCATTATCAGGTCTGGGTGGAAAAGGCGTTCTGGCACTACCTGATCAACAGCGCGGTGATCTCGGTCTGCACCGTCGTCACCTCGGTATCGGTCGGCACCATGGCCGCCTATGGCCTGTCGAGGCTGCGCTCGCGCGCATCGCGCGGCCTGCTGTTCGGCCTGCTGGCGATGCGCATGTTCCCGCACATCCTGCTGGCGATCCCGTTCTTCCTGCTGGCGAAAACACTCGGCTTGATCAACACGTATCCGGCGATGATCCTGGCATTGGTGGCGATCAACCAGCCCTTCACCATCTGGCTGATGCGCAGCTTCTTCGTCGACGTGCCGCATGAGCTGTACGAGGCCGCCGCGATCGACGGCTGCAACGCCTGGCAGGTATTCGCGCGCGTCGCGCTGCCCGTTGTGCGCCCGGGCCTGTGGGTCACCGCATTGTTCAGCCTGCTGCTGGCCTACAACGAGTTCCTGTTCGCGCTGGTGCTCACCGGACCGGACACCAAGACGCTGCCGGTGGCGATCGCCGAGTACGGCGGCGAGGACATCAACTATTGGTCGCTGTCAGCGGCGGCGGCGGTCGGCATCATGCTGCCGATCGTGGTGTTCATGATGGCGCTGCAACGCCATCTGGTGCGCGGGCTGGCACTGGGCGCGGTGAAAGGGTGATTGCAACACGCCGGTGCCTGGCACCGATATTCAATCGCTGGAACCTCGCTGCGCTCTTCGAGCCGCTACCGAATGCGGTCCCAGTTCAGCTTTCCGATTAACCACGCCTGGTAGGCGTTACGGCGCCGCTCGACCGATCCAACTCTGTCATGCGGCTATCAGTTCGGCACGCCGAAGGAAATTCCGGTTCACGGTGCTGCGCGGACGGGCGCCCAGACGTTCATGCGCCAGCGCCAGTGCGACATCCCGCACGCCACCGCGGACCGCTGCGTCGGTCAGCGTCCAATCGACGATGTCGCGTTGCGCGTGACTGCCGCCGATCCGCCAGAGATCGACACGAATCGGCAGCAGATACGCCACCGCCTGCTGATATGCGCCGCGATGGAACGCCATGAGGCCCTCGACCAGCGGGATGCCGACCTCGCGATAGCAGGATGCCCCCTCCACACCGCTCGATGCCGTCTCCCGCATCCAGCCTAAACGCCGTTCGGCCAATGCCTCCTGACCGGATCGCAACTCGGCCATCACCGCGTGCAGGTCGATGAACGTGAGGCACTTTCCGTCGGCATGCCCGTCCCATTGTGTCAGCAGATCGCGCCACCGCTCGGACACGTCGCAACCCAGCGTGTCGAGCCGCCACAGCAGCGCCGAGGCGTTGCACAGATTGAGGGCCAAAGGCCGCAGCGTATGAAGCAAGGGCCCGTCGTACAGCGCGAGCGCCGCCTCGTACTGCCCCAGTTCGAGGTGGAACAACGACTTGTGCCACCAGATGTGAACCTGCGTGACATTCTCCGGTGCCGACCAGAACGGCTCACGCGCGACCATCCAGCCCAGGCCGTCTTCCGGGCGGCCGGTCATTTCCATCACGTGCGCGACGGTATGATGCGGCCAGAAAGCATGCGGCTCCAGTTCGGCCGCCGCGCGCGACTCGTCCTCGGCGCGGGCATAATCGCCGGCTTCTTCCAAACCGAAACCATGGAACGCGAGTATGATTCCGTAGCCGGGCATGTCCTTCGACCAGAACGGCAGAGCCCGTGCCGTGCGGTCGCGCACCCATCGGAATCGTCCAAGGTAGCCATCGAGCAATGTCGCGGCCTGATGCGCCACGAGATCGAACGGGAACCGCATCAGGTGCCGATCCAACAGCGCAACCGCCGCGCTGCGTGCGCCCGCCAAAGCCTGCTGCAGCGCGGCGAAGTGGCCAAGCTCCCGATCGTTCATCGTCAGGCTTGCCGCGGCCTGAACCAAGGTTCGAGCAGGACCGAGCAGGCTCGGATCGTTGGCCAGCGCAAATAGCCAGGCTTTTCCCAGATGCGCCATGGCGAACGCGGGCGACGCCGCACGCGCCGCGTCGAACAGGCCAGGCGAGTCACCGTAGCCGCGGTTGTACGCGCGAACCGCCTGGTCGTACAGCGCAACGGCGTCGGACGTCGCACCGGATACCGTCTGTCCCTGGGCGTCTTTCAACATGCTGCTCTCCGTTGTTCCCGCACCGGCGCGGATCGCGGTTCCATTCGTTGCATCACGCCATTCGTTGCATCACGCCATTTGTCGCATCAAGAAGGCGTCGGCGCCTGCGGATGCAGCAGTCCCTTGTCGCGCAGATCGGCCCACAGTGCCTCCGGAATCTTCTGCCGCAACAGCCCCACATTCGCGGTGAACTCCGCCGCCGACCGCGGCCCGGGAATGATCGCCGCCACCGCGGGATGCGCCAGGGGGAACTGCAACGCCGCCGCCGCCAGAGGTACACCATGCGTGTCGCACACCGCCTGGATCGCCTTCACCCGCGCCACGATGTCCGGCGGCGCGGCGGCATAGTTCCAGGTATCGCGACCGGCCAGGATGCCGGAATTCAATGGGCCCCCCACCACGATCGACGTGCCGCGCGCACTGCACATCGGCAGCAGGTCATCCAGCGGCCCCTGCTCCAACAGCGTGTAGCGCCCGGCGAGCAGGAATGCGTCCCAGTCGCCGAATTTCAGCACTTCGATCAGCACCTCCTTCTCGTTGACGCCGAGGCCGATCGCACTGACCACACCGGTGCGGCGCAATTCGTCCAGCGCGCGATAGCCGCTCTCGCGCAGCACCTTCATGTGCGCCGCATTCGCCTCAACGCCGTGCTGGTACACGCCGATGTCGTGCACGAACAGGATGTCGATCTTCGCCAGTCCCAGTCGCTGGTAGCTGTCCTCCATCGACCGCATGATGCCGTCGTACGAGTAATCGTATTTCACCTCGAACGGCATCGGCGCCAACCGGCCGTCGGTCGCGCCGCCAGGAGTGCCGCGCGGCCGCAGCAACCGGCCGACCTTGGTCGAGAGTACCCATTCATCGCGCGGCTTGTCGCGCAACGCGTCACCGGCAGCGCGCTCCGCCGCACCGACGCCATAGAACGGCGCGGTATCGACATAGCGCACGCCGGCATTCCATGCCGCCTCCACCAGTTTCAGCCGCTCCTCGTTGGTCATCGCAATCCGGCTGCCGCCCATCGTCGCGGTACCTAGCCCGAGTGCCGTCACCTGCAGCGCCGTGCGTCCGACGCGCCGCTTCTCCCAGTTCGCCATCGCCTGTCCCCTTATGCCGCGAGGCAAGTGGGCGAAGGATCAGCCGACGAGTCAACTCACGTGCTTGCCTGCATGCGGGGCGCCGTGTAGCCGGC
>DATKFJ010000114.1:0-3520 GCA_035511435.1 Acetobacteraceae bacterium
TCGGCCGGCGGCGCAGGCTGGCGTCACCGGTCATCACCGCGAAGATCGGGTGGCTCGCGAGTATGCCGGACAGCAGCCGCGCTGCGGTGCCGGAGTTGCCCATGTCGAGCACATCGGTCGGTTCGATCAGGCCACCGATGCCGCGGCCGGCAACGCGCCACGTGCCGTCGGCGTCATGCGTCACCTCGGCGCCGAGAGCCCGCATGGCGGCTGCCGTGCGCAGCACGTCCTCGCCTTCGAGCAGGCCGGTGATACGGGTTTCGCCCACTGCGAGCGCACCGAACATCAGCGCGCGGTGGCTGATCGACTTGTCGCCAGGCACGATGATGCGGCCGGCGAGCGGTGCGGTGGGGCGGCGGGAGAGCATTTGGCGGGTGGCGGCGACGTCCATGCGGGCTTCCTCGGTCGCGGCGATTAGCATGGGGGCGGCGGATTGGACAGGCGGAAGGTTGGGCCGGAGGGTTGGCGCAGATGGACGCGGACGGGATGGCGCGGCTGGCAAAGGGTCGTTGCGACCCTTCCATCGAGGTCGATCAGATCGGCGGTTGATCCACCGCGCCGATAACTCGGAGATCGTCCGTTGCGAGCATAATGACCATGCCCTGACCTGGGGCGGGTGGCTTCGCGGTGAACCGGCGTGCGCTGCCATCCCATTCGCCAAGTGTCTCGACCTCGCGCACGATGCGGTATTCGCGGAGACGTTCGCCGCTGTTCTCGCCGGCTGCGATGTCGGTTGCCTGCTCTGGATCGTAAACGATGCGCAGAGCGCGGACCGCTGTCGAGGCGGCGGCGATTTCCACCATGGTGGCGTCTTCGGTGCGGGTGAGCGCGATCGGGACCGGCATTGGTCGCGCCGCGGAGATGGCTTTCTCAACGGCGGTACGATCGGAGCCCACCACGACCTGTGCGCCGTCGATCACCAGGGCTGGCGTGAAAACCTCGTCGCCGAGTTGCCGCGCGTAGGCTTGCTGGCGGGCTGTGGCCTCGCGGCTCGCATAGCGGTCACGCCAGCCCAGGCGGTCCCAGTAGTCGACGTGCCAGGCGAGGGCAATCACGCCCGGCCGCTTCGCCAACGTTCCCAGTAGGGCGTCGGCGGGTGGGCAGGAGGAGCAACCCTGGGAGGTGAAGAGTTCCAGCACGACGGGCATGGTGGCGGCTCGCGATGGTGATGCGAGGCCCGTGGCAATTGCTGCAGCGATCAGGTCGCGCCGGCGCATGGGGCATCCTCTGCTGGTATGTCGCGGTTGAGACCTGCGGCCGTTGCAGGTGTTACGATATTCCTTGGTTCCATCCTGACTATGGTCCCCTCCCCCGACACCCTCCCACAACGGGAGGGAATAATAGCCTTCACTACGATACCTCGCCTCGTCTTGCAGGAGGCGGGCGCTGTGTGCGGCCGATTTACAGACTTCCGCCGCGCCGCCCTGCGATCGCGCCCAGTCGCAGGCGCAGTGCGTTCAGCTTGATGAATCCCTGGGCGTCGAACTGGTCGTAGGCGCCCTGGTCTTCCTCGAACGTCACCACGTTCTGCGAATACAGGCTGTTGGGTGACTCGCGGCCGATCACCGTAACGTTGCCTTTGTATAGCTTCAGGCGCACGCGGCCCGATACGCTATGCTGGCTCTCATCGATCAGCGCCTGCAGCATCCGGCGTTCCGGGCTGAACCAGAAGCCGTTGTAGATCAGCTCGGCGTAGCGCGGCATCAGGCTATCCTTCAGGTGCGCGGCCTCGCGATCCAGCGTGATGCTTTCGATGCCGCGGTGCGCCGTCAGCAGGATCGTGCCGCCGGGTGTCTCGTAAATGCCGCGCGACTTCATGCCGACGAAGCGATTCTCCACCATGTCGAGGCGGCCGATGCCGTTGGCTTTGCCGAATTCGTTGAGCTTGGTCAGCAGCGCCGCCGGCGACAGGCGAACGCCGTCGATGCCGACTGGGTCGCCGCGAACGAAATCCATGGCGATGACTGTTGCCTTGTCCGGCGCGTCTTCCGGGCGGATGGTGCGCTGGTAAACGATTTCGTCCGCCTCCACCGCGGGGTCTTCCAGGATTTTTCCTTCCGACGACGAATGCAGCAGGTTGGCGTCGACGCTGAACGGCGCCTCGCCGCGCTTGTCCCTGGCAATCGGAATCTGGTTGGCTTCGGCGAACTCCAGCAGCTTGGTACGGCTGGTGAGGTCCCATTCGCGCCACGGGGCGATGATCTTGATATCGGGCTTCAGCGCGTAATAGCTGAGTTCGAAGCGCACCTGGTCGTTGCCCTTGCCGGTCGCGCCGTGCGCCACCGCGTCGGCGCCGACCTGCTCGGCGATCTCGATCTGGCGTTGCGCGATCAGCGGGCGCGCGATGGAGGTGCCGAGTAGGTACTGGCCTTCATACAGGGCGTTGGCGCGGAACATCGGGAAGACGAAATCGCGCACGAAGGTCTCGCGGAGATCATCGACGAAGATTTCCTTCACGCCGGCGTTTGCCGCTTTTTGTCGCGCAGGGCCGAGTTCCTCACCCTGGCCGAGATCGGCGGTAAAGGTTACGACCTCGCAGCGATACGTCACCTGGAGCCAGCGCAGGATCACACTGGTGTCGAGGCCGCCGGAGTAGGCGAGCACGACCTTCTTCACATCCTTCACGCGCATGGGCGAGCTTTCCTCAGCGTTGGTACGGGCAGCGACCGCCGACGTAGCTCCGGGCAAAGCGATCGCGCAAGCGTCGGCCGCGCGCAATGACAGCCAGCGCCTACTCCGCCGCCTGTGCGTAAGCCTCCAGCGGCGCGCAGGTGCACACCAGGTTGCGGTCCCCGTACACGTTGTCCACGCGCTTCACCGGGGGCCAGTACTTCGCTGCCGACACCCACGCCAAGGGGAACGCCGCCTGCTCGCGTGAATAGGCATGTGTCCATACATCCGCCATGACTTCCTGCGCAGTGTGCGGCGCACCCTTCAGCGGATTGTCCGTCTTGTGCAGCCTGCCCGCGGCGATCGCGGCAACCTCCCCGCGGATCGCAATCATCGCATCGCAGAACCGGTCCAGCTCGGCTTTGTTCTCGCTCTCGGTCGGCTCGATCATCAGCGTGCCCGCGACCGGCCAGGACATGGTCGGCGCGTGGAAACCGAAATCCATCAGGCGCTTGGCGATGTCCTCCACCATCACGCCGGCCTCCGCCTGGAAGCCGCGGCAATCGATGATGCACTCGTGCGCGACCATGCCGCCAAGCCCGGTGTACAGCACCGGATAATGCGCGCGCAGCCGACCGGCGATATAGTTGGCGTTCAGGATCGCCACCTCGGTTGCGCGCTTCAGTCCCGCCGCGCCCATCATGCGGACATACGCGTAGGAAATCGGCAGGATCATCGCACTGCCGAACGGGCTGGCGGCGACCGGACCAACGCCGGTCGGCGGTCCGGCATCGGCGCGCAGCGGATGGTTCGGCAGATGCGGCGCGAGATGCGCGGCGACGCCGATCGGTCCGACGCCAGGACCGCCGCCACCGTGCGGAATGCAGAACGTCTTGTGCAGGTTGAGGTG
>DATKFJ010000115.1:0-10611 GCA_035511435.1 Acetobacteraceae bacterium
GCGGCATGATTGACGAACACCACGTGGCCCGGTGTGTGGCCAGGACAATGCAGCACGTCGAAGCGATGCGGCCCGAGCGTGACGCTGTCGCCCTCGCGCAGCCAGCGATCCGGTGTGACATCGCGCATCGCGAAGCCATAGTTTCGCCCTTGCGCTGCCAGGCCTTGCAGCAGGAATTCGTCGCGCTGATCCGGTCCTTCAATCGGTATGGCCAGCGGATCGCCGCCACGGCGGCGGAGCGTCTCCTGTAATTCCGCCGCACCGCCGGCGTGGTCGAGATGGCCATGCGTCAGCCAGATGCGCTCGACCGAAGCGCCGGATTGATCGATGGCGGCGAGGATGCGGTCCACATCGCCGCCCGGGTCCACCACCACCGCCTGCTTGCTGTCGTCATCCCACAGGATCGCGCAGTTCTGCTGGAACGGGGTCACAGGCACAATCATTCCGGTCAACTTGCTCATTTATCGTGTCCTATCCGTGATATGCGCCACTGTTCTGTTCGGCGTGCCGAACACGTTGTGTCGTTCATAATGGCCAGACCTCCGCACGATGTCTTCAGGCGAATGCTCCATCGCCGCACGCTGCTGACATGCCGATGCAGTCAGGGTGATCCAGATCAATCGAGCGACCCGCGTCAGGCTTGGCGACCGAAGTTCGTCTGTAACCTTCTCTGTGGCACCGTCAGATCGAATAGGGGATCGGACATGGGCGCAGTAGGGTTGCTCCACGATAAGCTGGTGTTCTCTCGTCGAGCGAAGGTGCTTGCGACGGAATTCGCCACCGTGCTTCCCGACGCTCTGACGGTGCTCGATGTCGGATGTGGCGACGGCCTGATCGATCGCCTGATCTCCCAACAGCGCCCGGAGTTATCGATCACCGGCGTGGACGTCCTTGTTCGACCACACACCCACATCGCGGTTCAGCAGTTCGACGGCGTCCACCTCCCGTTCGAAGACAAATCTTTCGATGTTGTGCTGTTCACCGACGTCCTGCACCACACAGAAGATCCGGAAGTTCTTCTGCGCGAAGCCAAGCGCGTGGCCCGTCTTGCGCTGGTTCTGAAGGATCACACGAAGGAAGGTTTTCTGGCTTACCTGACCCTTCGGTTCATGGACTGGGTCGGCAATGCGCGCCACGGCGTCGCGCTGCCCTACAACTACTGGACCCATTCTCGATGGATGAGCGCCCTTCGGTCGCTCGGCCTTACGGTCCAGTTCTGGAAAGGAGCACTGGGGCTGTATCCGCGCCCGGCCCGATGGCTGTTTGATCGTCGCCTGCATTTCGTCGCGAGGATCGCGGTCTAAGCAACCATCGCCTGAGAACGTGTGAGCAAGTCGCCTCGCCGCTTGCGGTACAACCAATCCGATCACACAATCCCGCCAGCGCGACAGGCGATCAAGACCCTTGGCGGCTACCCCTCATCCAGCGGCTTCCCGCCCGAAGTGCTGTGCCCCGGCTGCGGTGGCTTCCGCATCACGACGTAGTTTCGTGCCTCCAGATACTGCACCAGGTGGTCCGCCACGATCTTCGCCATCAGTTCATCGCCATGGCGGAACCGTCGTCGCCCGTCGCGTTGCAATGCAAGGCTCAACGTCAGGCGAAGCTCATCGGGATCGGCGGGGCTCAGCTTCGAAGGATCATCCGTCATGCCGACACGCTAATCCGCGCTAACGAACAAATCAAGAACGTCCAGACGCAAATCCGCTTGCCTCCCCGCCACTCAACCCGGCATGCTGTGCCCCATGGCAGATCGTCCCTTCCCCGCCGTCGAGGCGCTGATCCGTCGCGTCCAGCGCGTCGCCAAGGATAGGCCCGACCCGACACACATCCTCGCCGAGGTGATCAGCATGATCGGCGCGAGCGAGGCTGATCCCTACGTGGTGCTGGGCGTCCTGCTGGAAGGTGCGGCCCACATGGTCGCCCAGCACATCCCGCCAGAGCGACAGGCCGACACGGCCGCGGAAGTCGTTCAGCTTCTGAAGCTTCGCCTGAAGGCGCACGGATTGTAGCGAATGTCCCGCACTATCGAAGTCCGGAAGGCATGGCCGAAGTCCGGAAGGCATGGCCGAAGTCACGAGAGAATAGCTGTCCGGTGACCACCAACTCGAGATGCGCAACCAACGGAGCACGAGAATGGTCCTCCAGCCGACGCCACCGATCAAGGCTCCAATTCGCCAGAAACCACTGCCTAAGGAGGTTGGCCCCTAGCCCCACGGATACCTGATCGCATACGCGATCACACCCGCCAGCACTGCAACAATCGGCGCCCAACGCAGGAGGCTCAGTGAGGCTTCGATAGCGGCAGCACTCTCGTGACGCCGCGCGTTGTTGTTGTTGATCTGCTTCTGATAAATGCGAACCTGTTCGATCAAAAGTGCCTTGGGATCGCCGTAAAGATCGGCGGCGGTGAAGCAATCAGGATAATTGCCCGCCACATCGAAGGGCTGAGGCTTGGCGGCGCTTACCGCCTTGAGCAACGCAACGGCGAAGCAGATGCTTGCTGCAAGTGCCGCCACAGCAACCACGAACGTGAATTCCGTATGGTTTTCCTTCGGCAGCGCGATGACGGCAGCCCCCACGGCAGCGGTGCCGGTCATCAATGTTGCCGTCATCGTTGAAAGGTTCGTCGCCCGTGCATCGGCAGCCACTGCGAAGGCGGCAGTTCCGTTCAGGTAAGCCTCCGTAAGCCGGAGAACCTCGCGCAAATTGCACTCTTGAACCTGGGTGAGGTCGATTGGCGTCAGACTATCGGGCATGCGCTCACCCAAGCATCAAACGATCAGCCCACCCCACTCGATCAGCCCACCTCAGTGCAGCTTCGGCCCCTTCAGGAACGTGGTCCGGTCGCCCGAACGCACGGTCAGCGCCACCGGCGTCTTGTCGCGCATCAGCCGCAGCCTCACTTCGGCGCCCGCACTGCCGGACGCCCACACCCGCCGCCACAGCCCCGCCAGGTCGGTGATATCGTCGCCACCCACTGCCAGGATCCGGTCACCCGCACGCACCCCCGCCTGCTCGGCCGGACCGTTGTCGGTCACGCTGCCGACCACGATCGAGTCGTCCGCCTCGGTGGCCAACATCCCCAGCCACGGCCGCGCCGGACGGTTCACCCGCCCATAGCTCAGCAAATCCTTCATGATCGGCGTCAGCAGCCCGATCGGCACGACCATGTTCATGTCGAGCCGGCTCCCCTTGCCGTCGCCCTGCTGCAGGATCAGGGAACCGATCCCCATCAGCTTCCCATCGGGCCCGATCAGCCCGCCGCCGCCCCAGAACGGATGCGCCGGCGCGGTGAAGATCGCATCGTCCAGCACATACTCCCAGTAGCCGGCGAACTCCTGCCGCCCGACCACACGCGTTTCCACCGAATGGTGCCGCCCGCCACCGGCGGCAAACACCACCTGGTCGTTCACTTTCAGCCGGTCGGAATCGCCCATCTCCAGCGCCGGCAGTTCCAGCCGGCCCAGCGCCTGCACCAGACCAAAACCGCTCTCCTGGTCGTAGGCCAGAGCATGCCCCGGGATCGCCCGCCCATCGGCTGAGGTGATCCAGATCGTCTCGGCTTCGGTGATCAGGTAGCCTATTGTCGCCACCAACCCGCTCTCGCGGATCACCACGCCGCTGCCCGCCCGCTCCGTCCCCAGCGTGCCGGCAGTGAAAGCATCCGCGGGCACGTAGGTCTTGAGACTAACCACCGCCCTCAGCGATCGCTCGAGGTCGAAGGAATAGTCATCCGGATCCGGTTGCAGGTTCGGCGGGATTTCCCAATCCTGGTTTTTCATCCCTCGGCGTCTTCCCTGGTTCGAAGGCGGAGTGGTCATCGGATGAATATCGGAGCTTTGGCCGCCCGTGGCCAGTGATCAGTGCCCGGTGCCCGCCAGAAACCACCAGCCAGTTGCGCAAAACGGATCAGAACAGCCGATCCTGCGGCGCGTACGGCACGATGATGTCCGAGGGATCAGCCAGATTCAGCATGGCCCGGGCGCGTTCGTCCAACGTGTCGGCGTCGATGTGCCGCGACCGCAGACCGGAAACCCTCTGCTCCCATGCATCCCGCTCGGCCTGCGCCTTGGCCTGATCGGCTTGCGCCTTGATCAGCAGTTCCTGGCGCTGCGCATACGCCACCAGGCCGTGGTTTCCCTTCACCACGTTCCAGCCGAAATAGCCGACAAGCGACAGGAAGATCAGCGGCGCCACCGCCGCCTTCAACCTGCGCTTGACCTCACGTCCGAATGCCATCCGTCGCTCCCGACTCACGGAATCGCAATGCTACATGATCCTCGCCGAAGCGTGAACGCATTTGCCGCGAAGCTGCCAGAGATATGCCATGGTGACGGTGTGCAATGCCATCACGACAGCGCGGGCGAAGCCTGTCGAAACGGAGGCATTCAATGCGTGCACGCTCATCAGCCCAGCCATTAACCCTTGCCGCACTCGGCGCAATAATCTTGCTGGGCGCGACCCTGCCCGCATTCGCCGACCGGCCCAATGAACATCATGCACGGCGCGACGACCACCACGACTGGCACCGCGGCTATGCGGCTCCGCCGGTTTTCGTCGCACCGCCGACCTCGGGTTATTACGCGCCGCCGCCGGTCTACAACTACGGCCCCCCCGGCGTGAGCATCGGCATCAACATTCCCTGATCCACCGATGTTTTGGCCCGATTTCAACAGCCCCTCCCGCGGCGCGTCGTGCCGCGGAAGGGGTCACTTATTGCTGCATGCGAAGCGCCGGCTCAACTGTAGCGCTCCTCCAGCCAGGGATCGCCATTGTTGTGATAGCCGCGCTGCTCCCAGAAACCCGGGTGATCGCCCAGCGTGAACTGGATGCGCCGCAGCCACTTCGCGGATTTCCAAAAATACAGCCGTGGCATCAGCATCCGGACGGGTCCGCCATGCGCGCGCGATAGCGGCTTGCCCTCCCACTCATGCACCAGAAACACGTCCGGTTGATCGAACTGCTCCAGGCGAACATTCGTGGAGTAGCCGTCGAAACTGTGGAAGACCACGTACCGCGCATCCGGCTTCGGCTGCACGAGCCGCAACAGGGCCTGCGCTGCCACCCCTTTCCAGCGATTGTCGTAGCGCGACCACTGGGTGACACAGTGGATGTCGGACACGCTGTCCGACTGCGGCAACGCCATGAACCCGTCCAGCGTCAGGCTGAGCCGATTCTCCACAGCCCCATCGACATCCAGCCGGAATTTCTGCGGCGTGACGTCAGGCTCGGCGCCCAGATCGAGCACCGGCCAGTCGCGCACCAGACGCTGCCCCGGCGGCAGCCGATCGCGCGCGGGATCGGCGGTGATGCCGGTCAGCAGCCGCCCCTCACGCGCCCATTGCTGCTTGGCCCGGATCAGCTTGTCGTTGCGACCATCGGGAGGCCCCTCGGCGTCGTCCACCACGCTGCTCAGCCCCTCGCCCGCATCAGCCGCGCCTTGTCGCGCTGCCAATCGCGCGCGGCGACCGCGGCGCGCTTGTCCTGTTTTTTGCGGCCTTCACCCAGCCCCAGCAGCACCTTCGCCCGGCCGCGCTCGTTGAAATGGATTTGCAGCGGTACCAGCGACACCCCCTCGCGCGCCACCGCGCCGGCCAGCGAGCGGATCTGCTTGCGCTTCAGCAGCAGTTTGCGCGGCGCGCGCGGCTCGAAGTGCGACAGCACGCCGCCCTGGTATTCCGGGATATAGGCATTGAACAGCCACAACTCGCCGTCGCGCTCGCCGGCCCATGCCTCGGTCAGCGTGGCGCGGCCGTGGCGCAGCGACTTCACTTCGGGACCTTTCAGCACCAGTCCAGCCTCGACGGTATCCTTGATGGTATAGTCGAACCGCGCCTTGCGGTTCTGCGCCGCGACGCCGTGCGAGATCAGGCCTTTCTTGGGTTTTGCTTCTGCCATGCTTCCGCTGCTTGCTCGGACATGCCAGATAGCATCGAAGGCGGTCCGCGGCGAGGTGTGCGACTCCCAGCGCAATCGGATGAACATGCCGACAGCGCCACGATCGGCAGACATGGTGTCCGGCTGTCATGGTACCGTTCCGGGCCAGGTACTCCAACAGTCAGCCAGCAGTCCTTGCGATTCCGGTTGCAGCGATCACGGATCGACGCAGCCCTCACCGGCCTGCGGGTAGGCAGTCCAATCATGGTTCGCCGTAAACGCGACCCATCGCCGCTGATCGGCCACCGAGAGTATCGCCTTGGGGCAGGCGACGCCGAATACCTTCAGCCCGACGACGCCGAGTAGATTCCGATTCGGATTGAAGCATCCCGGTCCGGCCTGGGGATATTGCGGCCAGCCATGCTGGGCAGCGTCGGCAGCCCATCGCTCCTGTTCCGCCGCTGGCGTGTCCGTTGCGGGACAGGCGACCTGGAAGATACGGACCCGCGTGAGCATCGAGTCGGGCGCTTGCTTCTCGGCGATCTGATCGGCGATCTGATCGGCGGTCATGAACAGCCGTTTCACGCAGTAGCCGATGTCATCAGCGAGGAAGGTGGGGCTGATCATGATGGCCATCATCAGAAGAGCCCGGGCTCGCGGTGACAAACGCAGCCATCGCAAGTTCGGCATCGTCACAGATGGCATTTTCACAGACGGCATAGCCACGGACGGCATGCGGATGTCCGGGCTTGCCGTAGTCGCACTTGCGTACGCCATCGCGACCTCCTCGCTGCTGTAGCGGTCCCCTACTGCCTCTGCCGTGCCATCATCGTCGTGCCGGGCGTCCTTCTATCGTGCTGCGTCGCCGATGCCTCAGTTCAGCAGCCCAACCTCGGTCATCGCCGCGCGCACCTTGGCCCGCGTCGCTTCCATGATCGGCGCCAGCGGCAGGCGGCAGTGTTCCGATGTCTTTCCCAGCAACGACGCGCCGAACTTCACCGGCGCCGGACTGGTCTCGGAGAACAGCGCATCATGCAGCGGCACCAGCCGGTTCTGTATCTCCATGGCGTCCTTCACGCGCCCTTCATGCCACGCATCCTGCATGGCCGCGCACAACCGAGGTGCGATATTCGCAGTGACGCTGATGCAACCGTCGCCGCCGGCCGCAAGGAAAGAAATCGCCGTGTGATCCTCGCCCGAAAGCTGGCAGAAATCCTCTCCGCACGCGCGTCGCGTGTGCAACGGACGCACCAGGTTCGCCGTCGCATCCTTCACGCCGATGATGTTCTTGTGTTTCGCCAACCGCGCCATCGTCTCCACGCTCATGTCCACCACGGAGCGTGGCGGAATGTTGTAGATGATCAGTGGCAGATCGACCGCATCGACGATCGCCTTGAAGTGCAGGTACATGCCTTCCTGCGTCGGCTTGTTGTAATACGGCGTCACCACCAGCGTTGCATCGGCGCCCGCCTGCTTGGCATGGCGTGCAAGGTCGATCGCCTCGGCGGTGCTGTTCGAACCGGCGCCGGCGATCACCGGCACGCGCCCCTTGGCGACCTCGATCGCGATCTCCACCACCCGCCGATGTTCAGCGTGCGACAGCGTGGGCGACTCCCCGGTGGTGCCAACCGGCACGACCGCGTCGGTGCCCTCCTTGATCTGCCAGTCCACAAATTCGGCGTAGGCCTTCTCGTCGACCGACCCATCCGCACGCATCGGGGTGATCAGAGCAACGAGCGATCCCTTGAACATAACCCTCTCCCTCGGATTTGGCCGCTTGCCGCGGCAGCTCGAAAGGCTAGGCGCGCGGGAGATGCATCGCAAGGTCGCCCTGGGCTAGAAAGGCTCATGCGCTCCCCGATTCGCCCTCGCTTCGCGTTGCTCGGCCTGCTCGCCACGACACCGGTTCTGGCGCAGCCGCCGGATCCGATGGCCGCGATCCACGCCAATCGCTGGTCCGACGCGCAACTCGCGGCCGGCTCCTACGCCGACCCGATTGCCACCAAGCTGGTCACCTATTTCCATCTGCTGGCACCCGGCGGCGCGACGGCGAACGATATCGCCGACTTCATGACGCAAAACCCCGACTGGCCGAACCAGGCGCTGCTGGAACGCCGGCGCCAGGAAGCGATCGCCGCCGAACCGGATCAGGCATCGGTACTGGCGCAGTGCCAAGCAGACAAGCCGACCTTGCCGCAAGCGCTGCTGCGCTGCGCGGAAGCCGACGCGAACGACGGGCACCACACCGAGGCAGCCGAGGTGGCTCGGCGCGCGTGGCTTACCGGCATCACCGATCCGGCAGCCGAGGCGGCCTTCCTTCACCGCTGGTCCGGCGCAGTGCAGCCAGACGATCAATGGGCGCGCTTCCAGCATCTCGCCTGGCATGATCCAGCGGCAGTGGCACGCCAGATCCAGCGCCTTGACGCCTCGCATCGCGCGGCGGCGGAGGTGCTGCATGCCTTGCAGGACGATGCGCCCAATGCCGAAGCGCTGCTCGCCGCCCTGCCAGCCACCGCGCGTGCCGATCCGGTCGTGATGCTGGATCATGCGCGTTGGCTGCGCCATGCGGACCGCGCGGCCGATGCTCTGGCACTGTGGCAGCGCGACGGCGAGACGGCGCAGCGCGATGCGCCGCCCGATGAGCTCGCCGCATTCTGGACCGAACGCAACCTGCTCGCCCGCCGCCTGCTGCAAGATGGCAACAACGCCGGCGCCTACGCGCTGGCTTCGGGCCATGGCGCGATCACGTCGGCGCAGATGCTGGACGCGGAATTCCTGGCGGGCTTCATCGCGCTGCGCCGGCTGAACGACCCCACGGCCGCGGCTCAGCATTTTACCACGCTCGCGGGTCTCTCCAATGCGGCGATCACGCAGGGCCGCGCGTATTACTGGCTAGGTCGCGCCGCGGCAGCCGAGGGCAAGGATCCTCGGGCGGATTACGAACGCGCCGCCGCATGGCCGACGACATTCTACGGTCAGCTTGCGGCACTGGCGCTCGGCGATGATGTTGCCGCGCTGGCGCGTCGGATAACGGCGCTGCACGACCCGTCCTACACGCGCGATCAGGTGTTGGCATTCACCGACCGTGAGGTGGTGCGTGCCGCGGCGATGCTGGTCGCGTGGAATGATCCGCAACGTGCGCGCGCCTTTCTGCTGCGGATGGATGAGCTCGCTCCGGACCCGGCCGATCGCGCGCTGACGGCGCGCTTCGCGCTGCGTCTCGGCCTGCCGGACACAGCGGTGTTCATCGCCCGCCGCATGGGGCGCGACGGCCTGACCCTGCCGGAAGCCGGTTGGCCGATCGCCGCCGAACCGCCCGCTGAACCGGTCGATCCGGCGGTGGCGCTGGGATTGATCCGCCAGGAGAGCAGTTTCGATATCGGTGCGGTCAGCCCGTCAGGGGCGCGTGGCCTGATGCAGCTCATGCCGTTCACCGCACAGGCCGTGGCGAAGCAGATCGGCACCGCGACATCGCTGGTGTCACTGACCGCCGATCCTGCGCACAACATGCGCCTTGGCACCGCTTACCTTCGCGAGATGCTGGACCGCTACGACAATTCATTGCCGCTAGCGGTCGCGGCGTACAACGCCGGGCCACACCGTGTCGATGAGTGGCTGCCCGAAAATGGCGACCCGCGCGTCGGGCCGATCGACATGATCGACTGGATCGAGCTCATTCCGTTGAACGAAACCCGCAACTACGTGCAGCGCGTGCTGGAGAACGTCGTGATCTATCGGGCTCGGCGGGACGAGAATACGCCGACCCTGCTCGCGCAATGGTCGCGGTAGTCCATCGGCTTTCCGCCTGGGACGGATTACCGCTGGTCGTCCGCGAATGGCACGACGGCAATGTCCGCTCGCCGCTGCTCTGCCTGCCCGGGATCGTGCGCACATCCGGCGACTTTGAAACACTGGCGCACGCGATTGGCGCGGGCCGGCGTGTCGTCGCGCCCGATTATGCCGGTCGCGGACTGTCGGGCCGGTCACGCGATATTTCCCGCTATGCACCCGAGGCCTGCCTGCGCGACGTGCTCGACATCTGCGCCGCATTGCACCTGCATCAGGTGATTGCGATCGGCACCAGCTTCGGCGGACTGCTCGGCATGGGTTTGGCGTCCGGGCGTCCGTCGCTGCTGCGCGCGCTGGTGCTGAACGATGTTGGCCCGGACATCGGCAGCGATGGCGCCGAATTCGTCCGCCGCTTCATCGGCAACGACATCGCATTCGCCGATATCGACGCCGCGGTCGCGCATCTGCGTGCGCTGCTGCCGCCGCTGTCGCTTGACGGTGAGGCGGCCTGGCGCACCATGACGGCGCTCACCTATGCACCCGGCAGCGACGGCATGCTGCGACCGGTCTGGGACACCCGCATCGCCGGTCTGCTGAACGGCGGGACGCCCGATCTGTGGGCACTGTTCGGTGGGCTGGCGCATCTGCCGCTGCTGCTGTTGCGCGGCGAGGTCAGCGACATTCTGCTGCCGGCCACGGTCGCGCGCATGCAGGCGATGCGACCCGACATGGCAGTGGTATCGTTGCCCGGCATCGGTCATGCACCGACGCTGGCCGAGCCGGAGGTTGTTGCGGCGCTACAGGCGTTCCTGGACGACCTGATGTGATTGCAGGCGCCGTTGCAAGTGGCCTCACGCGTTGCAACAGTCCCGTCATGCCGACCGGTGTCGGCAAGACTTTTCGGCGCCTGGCATGACATCAAGAACCTCGGCCGCGTCAACTCGG
>DATKFJ010000116.1:0-2475 GCA_035511435.1 Acetobacteraceae bacterium
CGCCCGCCTCCATGAAAACCACCTCGTCCGCCGCGCGCCGCGCAAAGCCCAGTTCGTGCGTGACCACGATGCTGGTCATGCCTTCATCGGCCAGCTCCTGCATCACGCTCAGCACCTCACCCACTGTCTCGGGATCCAGCGCGCTGGTAGGCTCGTCGTACAGCATCAGTGCCGGCTCCATCGCCAACGCACGAGCAATGGCGACACGTTGCTGCTGGCCACCGGACAGTTCATCGGGGAAGGCGGAAAACTTGTCCGGCAGGTGCACCTTGCGCAGCAGGTGATGCGCCAATTCACGCGCCTGCTTCACCGGCATCCGCTTCACGCGGATCGGCCCGAACGCGACATTGTCGGTGGCGGACAGATGCGGGAACAGCTCGAAGTTCTGGAACACCATGCCCATGCGCCGGCGCAACGCAGCGGCCTGCCTGCGCGGCAGTGCCGCTATCTCCTGACCTTCGAACTCGATGCTGCCCGAGGCGATCGGCTCGAGCAGATTCAAACAGCGCAGCATAGTCGATTTGCCCGACCCCGACGGCCCAAGCACCACCAGACACGCGCCACGCGTCACCGACAGATTGACGCCCTTCAACACCTCCAGCGCGCCAAAGCGCTTCCAGACAGCAACCGCATTCAGCAGCGCGCTCATCGGATGATCTGCATCGCAGGCTCGTCGGCGACTGCCACGCGCCGCGCACCGCGGCGACGGTGCAACCTGCGTTCGATCACCGACTGGATCGCCATGAACACCGTGGTCAGTGCGAGGTAGTAGATGCCGGCCGCGGTCAGCGTCTCGATGTAGCGGAAGTTGCCGGATGCCGTTTCATCGGCTGTCAGCAGCAGCTCCTTCACACCGATCACCGAGACCAGCGCTGACAGTTTCAGCATGCCGATGAACTGGTTGCCGATCGGCGGGATGACGATGCGCAATGCCTGGGGCAGCACGACCCAGCGCATCACCCCGGTTTCCTCCAAGCCGAGTGCGCGCGCGGCGAGGCGCTGACCCGGCCCGACGGCGCGAATGCCGGAGCGCATGATCTCCGCCATGTAGGCGCCTTCGTTCAGCCCCAGCGCCAGCACCGCGCAGGCAAATCCCGGCATCACGATGCCGAATGCCGGCAGCACGTTGAACGCGAATACCAATTGCAGCAGCACCGGCGTGCCGCGGAACAGCCACAGGTAAAACACCACCAGCACACGCACGGCGCGCAGCGGCACCTCCTGTCCGATCGCCAACAGCAAACCAACCACCATGCCGGCCGCCAGCGAGGCGATGCTAAGCGAGAACGTGGTGACCGCGCCGTGAAAGAAGTCCGCACTGATCAAGTACTGCGCCAGCAACCGCGGCTGGAACAGCGACACGGAACGCGTCTCCCCGCGCTCAGAAAGCGGAGCTGGCAGGCGGCAGGTTCCACTTCTTGATTAGCGCCGCATAGCTGCCATCCGCGACGATCACCTGCTCTGCCTTTTCCAGCGCCGCCTTCAGGTTGGGTGTGTCCTTGCGCAAGGCGATGCCGACCTTGGTGTCGGTATCGAATGGCGCGCCGCCGGTGCCGTAGGCGTCGGGTGTCTCATGCATCAACGCCGCAACCGTTGCGGTGGAAACGATGATCGCATCGGCGCGACCTTGCGTCAGCGCCAGCGCACAGTTGGTGGTGCCGGGCAGCGACAGCAGGTTGATCTCCGGCTTGCCCGCGGCCTTGCAGTCGGCGCTGACCTGCTTGGCGGTGGCCTCGAACAGCGTGCCGACAGGTGCCGCGACATTCAGCCCGCACAGCGTCGCTTTGCCGTCGATGTGCTTTGGATTGCCGGCGCGCACGACGATCTGGTTGCCGATCAGCAGGTAGGGGATCATGTCGGCGACCTCCAAACGCTGCGGATTGATGTACATCCCGCTGACGATGATATCGATCCGCTTGCCCAGCAGAGCGGGAATCAGGCCCTTGAATTCGATCGGCATGATGGCTGGCCCCACCCCCATTTTCTTGGCGAGCGTGTTGACCAGATCGACGTCAAAGCCGGTGGGCTGGCCGTTCTCCTCGAACTCGAACGGCGGGAAGGTGACGGAGACACCCCAGGTCAGTTTACCCGCTTCGACGAGCTCGGGGGTTTGGGCGAAGGCAAGGGCCGGGAATAGCGCGAGGGCGAAGGTGAAAACGAAGCGCAGCATGATGGTCTCCCCGGTTTATTGCCAGTTTGCCAGCAATACGCGCGGCGTGACAGGGCGGGCGACGATCTCACGCGGGATGCGCGACTGAACCAAACGTGGTGGCTTGTGTGGCAAGGGCGCAAGCGAGAATAACGTGGAAAGGGCGGATTGATTCGAGCCACCGGCCGCAAAAAGCGCATATCGCCCAATTGTCGTGATAAAGCACGATCCGGCGGCTGCGCTGCTGACTACAGGACGACGCCGAGGAGGGTGATGGCCTGCCTCTGAAGGAGCCTCGACGGCACCGGGCCGGGAAGTTTGGCCAA
>DATKFJ010000117.1:0-6422 GCA_035511435.1 Acetobacteraceae bacterium
TTCACCACTTTTACGCGCGTCTGGTTGCCCACCACCTCATCGCGCTCCTTGATCTGGCCGATCCGCCGGATCTCCAGGCGAAGCGAGGCATAGAACTTCAGCGCATTACCGCCGGTCGTGGTCTCCGGATTGCCGAACATCACGCCGATCTTCATGCGAATCTGATTGAGGAAGATCAGCAGACATTTGCTGCGCGAGACGCTGCCGGTCAGCTTGCGCAGCGCCTGGCTCATCAGCCGGGCATGCAGGCCCATGTGACTGTCGCCCATCTCGCCTTCCAACTCGGCTCGCGGCACCAGCGCGGCGACGCTGTCCACCACCAGGATGTCGACCGCCCCCGATCGTACCAGTGTATCGGCGATCTCCAGCGCCTGCTCGCCGGCATCCGGCTGGCTGATCAGCAGATTGTCGACATCCACGCCGAGCTTGCGCGCATAGATCGGATCCAGCGCGTGCTCCGCATCCACGAAGGCACAGGTGCCGCCAAGCTTCTGCGCCTCGGCGATCGCGTGCAGCGCCAGCGTCGTCTTGCCGGAGCTTTCCGGGCCGTAGATCTCGATGATCCGCCCGCGCGGCAACCCACCGATGCCGAGAGCGAGGTCCAGCCCGAGGGAGCCTGACGGGATGACCTCGATATGCTCGTCGCCGGGCCGCGCGCCCATCCGCATGATGGAGCCCTTGCCGAAGGCCCGCTCAATTTGCGCCATCGCGGCATCTAGCGCCTTGTTCTTTTCCATGCGAGGTCCCTCGTTCTATGGGTTCTACAACCGTGCGTTGGTAGTTTCTCGGTTTCTCGCGCAATGATTGCACTTATTGCATCACGCTATCAAGCGAACAAAATAGCAACCATACCAGCCGATGTCTGGTCAAGCGAATGTTTTCGGTACGTTCTGTCTTTCGCCCACCGTTCCGCCTATCGCCTATCGCCCTGCCTATCGTCCCGCCTATCGCCCATCGTCATCGATCCTTTCATCGCTGCGGCGAGTCGGTGCAATCCATTCGCATCATGCCGCCGTCCGTCGTGTGTGGCGGCCGAGGCGCCAGACGTAGGCGATGATCTCGGCCACCGCCTGATAGTGCTCCGCCGGAATATCGGCATCCACCTCGACGCGATACAGCGCGCGAGCGAGGGGCGGATTGGCGACGACCGGGATACGATTCGCTTCGGCAACCTCACGGATGCGGGCAGCCAGCGAGTCGACGCCCTTCGCCACCACGCGCGGCGCCGCATGTTTCGCCCGGTCGTATGACAGGGCCACGGCATAATGCGTCGGATTGGTGATCACCACGGTCGCCTTTGGCACGGCTGCCATCATTCGCTTGCGGGCACGGAACATGCGGATCTGCCGTAGCCGCGCCTTGATCCGCGGATCGCCATCGGTCTCCTTCATTTCCTCCATGATGTCGTGGCGGCTCATGCGCAGTTTCTTCGAATGCCGCAGGTAGACCCAGAAGACATCCACCACGGTGATTCCGGCCTGCGCCGCGAGAACCATCATAAGCAAATGCAGCACCGGCGTCGCCGTGCGCGAGAGCAGCTGGCTTGGGTCGCCGAATGGCGCCTGGACCAAGTCCGGCAGATCGGCCTTTAGGACCCGCCATCCGACGGCGCTCAGTACGGCAATCTTGACCAGCGACTTGCCGGCCTCGACCAGGCTGTCGGAGCTGAGCACCCGCTTCAGGCCCGCCTTTGGACTGACGCGGGCAAAGTCTACCCGCAGCGCATGCGTACTCAGCAGGAAGCGCGTCTGCACCAGGACAATCGCCACGCCGGCCAACATTGCCGCCAGCACGAATGGCGCCGCAGCGTGGTACATGGCCACCCCCACCAGACGGAATACACCGCTGTCGCCGGCGGGAATTTCATCGGCTCGTTCCAGGAATACGCTGAGCCGCAGCGCGAGACCATGTGCCGCGTCGGGACCTGCCATGTAGAGTGCCACGGTGACGGCCGCCATACCGGCGAACGTGGTCAGTTCGCGCGAGACAGGCACCTGGCCTTCGTCGCGCGCCCGCTGCAAGCGCCGCGCTGTTGCGGCTTCGGTTTTTTCGTCCTGCTGCCCCTCATCCGCCATGGCTGATCAGGATCCTGGCAGCCCGGCGAAGCCGGATTGGACGGCGGCTTGCCAGGCGCTGAGCAGCGAAGTTGCCAGCACGGCGAGCAATACGATGCCGCCAAGGATCTGTCCGGGCATGGCGACAAAATACACCTGCAGACGCGGGACCAACCTGGCCAGCAGGCCAATCGCGACGTGCCAGACGATGGCAACCAGCAGGAAGGGCGATGCGAGACGGACCGCGAGGGTAAACGCCGCCGCGACGGCCCGTACCGCGGTCTCGGCGCTGTCCGCGGCCGGCAGCAACGTACCCGCGGGGATCAGCCGATAGCTGCCTGCAAGCGCGGCCAGCGGCAGCCTGTAGAGGCCGGTCACCAGGATGGCGACCGGAGCGACAATGGCGAACAGCCGTGCAATGGGAGTGGCCTCGCCGCCAAGTTCCGGATCAGGCTGCAGGACATTGGCGACACCCAACATGTAGGAGATGAACTGACCGGCGATCGGCAGCGCCAGCGCCAATAGCCGCGCAAGCCAGCCCAGCCAGAGACCGGTGATGACCTCGGCGGCGATCATGAACCCGGCCTGTAGCCCGGCTTCGGGCACTGGCGGCACCAACGGCGCGATGCCGGGGAGCAACAGCGCCGTTACTCCGATGCTGAGGCCCAGGCGTACCATCGTCGGCGGTTCGGCCTCGCCCAATCCCGGCAGCAGTGTCATCGCGGCGCCCACGCGAGCCATGATCAGGACGAATGCGAAGGCCCAGGACGGCAGCCCCGCGAGCAGTGCGGCAGCATCCCCGTTCATGACCCGCCAATGGCGATGAGCCGATCGAACAGTGTGTGGGTATAGGCGGACAACGTGGCCAGCATGAACGGCCCGAGCATGACCAGCGCCACGCAAATCGCCAGCACCTTGGGTACGAATGCGAGCGTCGCCTCGTTGATCTGCGTGATCGCCTGCACCAGTGCGATCACCAGGCCGACGGCGAGCGCCACCAGCAGCGGTGGTCCTGCCAGCTTGAGCATAACCAGCATGCCCTCGCGCAGCAGCGCGGCGATGTCCGCATCGTTCATGGTTCTGCAACCTCCGTCGATCGAACCGCGCCGTCGGTGGTCAGATCGGCATCTTCATGATGTCCTGATAGGCCTGCACGACGCGGTCGCGGATGGCGGTGGCGGATTGCAGGGTGAGTTGGGCGCGCGACAGGGCGGTGACGACGTCGGTCAGATTCCCGCCGCCGGAGAGCGCCTCCATGGCCTTGGAGTCCGCCGTGTGGAAGTCATCGACCGCTCCCTGCATGGCGCGCTGCAATGTGGCGCCGAAGTCGCCTGTGCCGCTGCTGCTGCCAGGATCGCCGCGGTCGACCCGCCCGTAGGCATCGGCGGCTGCCGACGGTGTGACGACGATCGTCGGGATGGTACCGCTCATTTCAGCAGGTCGATCGTCCGCGTCAGCATGCTGCGCGCGGCCTGCATAACGGACAGATTGGCGTTGTACGAACGTTCAGCCTCACGCATATCCATCACCTCGACGAGACTATTGACGTTCGGCAGCTTGACGTAGCCGTCGGCGTTGGCCGCAGGATTGGAGGGATCGTAGCGCAGAGGAAAATCGCTTCCGTCTCGGCCAATCTGCTTTACCTGCACGGCTTCAGTGCCGATCTCCTGGTCCATGCTGTTCTGGAACGTCACAGTCTTGCGGCGATAGGGATCGGCGCCGGGTGTCGATCCGGTGCTGTCCTGATTAGCCAGATTCTCGGCAATCACCCGCAGCCTTGCTGTCTGGGCATCCATGCCGGCCGCGGCAATGCCAAGCGCCTTGTCGAGATCCATGTCGATGTCCTGCGTTGCCTAGCCTGACGAAGAGCTGCCAAGAGCCATGGCAAACATGCCGAGGTATTTCTTGTAGATCGCCGTCACCAGCGCGTGGGTGGTTTCTGTATCCGCCACCTTGACCAGTTGCTGATCGAGCGCGACGGCGTTTCCGTCGGGGGCATGCGCGGATGGGCGCTCCACGATGTCAGCCTGGGATGACGCATCCGCGGTGCCCTCCATATGATTGGGCTGCGTGCGGACCGGTGCGATGACACTCGCTGTGCCGAGTGCCGCTGCGAACGGCTGCAGGTCGTGCGGCTGGTATTGCGGCGTGTTGGCATTGGCGATGTTCTGCGCCAGCACGGCTTGCCGCCTGTCGACCCAGGCCAACCGCCGTTCCGCCAGCTCGAACACACCGATTTGCGTGGGGTCCATGCGTGCACTCTGCATCACAGGACTGAACGGCGGGTTAATCGGTCGGATGCGCACCAGTGCGATCGGTCACATCATGTCGCTGTAGCTGGCCGGGCCGTTGCAGATCGCCGGGCCGTCCGACCTTGGTTGTCGACACGATGCCGATGGATCGTCGCTGTGGAGACTTGGCGTCAGGCAAGATTGCCCGAACTCAATAAAGCGGCTCAATAAAGGGCCTCGATAAAGGGTTCGGTAATCCGATTGCGCTGTAATCAGACGTCATGTCCGCAGCCACGCCCCGTGTTCCGGCCTCCGCCATAGAGTCTCCCATCGGCGCGATACACGCGCTCGTGGAGGAATTGACCAGGATAATCGGCGTCGCACACGCCCTGGTCGACGCTGGCCGCCATATCGAACTCGAGGGGCTGGACAGCCAGGTCGGCCTGCTATGTGCCAAGACGCTTGACCTGCCGATGGACGACGGCCGACGCGTACGCCCGAGGTTGATCGCCTTGTCCGGGTCGGTCATGGCGCTGTCGCATGCCTTGATCGCGCGCGCGCCGCCGCACTTATGATCGCCATTCCCCAACATGCACGGAAAAATTCCGCGCCATGGTCATCAGCTTTACCTCGATCCTGACCGCCGTCGCCGCGCTCGCCGCGGTGCTGGGGTTGATTTGGCTGGCCGGTCGCGCGGCGCGGTTTGGTGGCATGTCACAGCGCCCCGCCAACGGACGTCTGCTGGCGGTGCAGGACGTGATGGCGCTCGACGCGCGACGCCGATTGCATCTGATCAAATGCGGCGAACGACGCGTGCTGCTGCTGACCGGCGGCCCACAGGATGTCGTGGTCGGCTGGCTGGATCGCGACGAGCCGCCGGCATGAAGCCCGGCATGAAGCCCGGCATGAAGTACTGGCGCGGGATCGGCTGCACGAGCTGCCTTCTGCTGCTGCCGATGGTCGCGCATGCGCAATCGCTGAATATCGATCTCGGCGCTGCCGGCCAGGCAGGCGCCACCGGGCGACTGGTGCAGATCACTGCGCTGGTCACCGTGTTGTCGCTGGCGCCGAGTTTGCTGGTGATGGTCACCGCCTTCACCCGCATCATCATCGTGCTGTCGCTGTTGCGCAGCGCGCTCGCCACGCAGGGCACGCCGCCCAATATGGTGCTGATCGGGCTCGCGATGTTCCTGACGTTCTTCGTGATGCAGCCGGTGCTGAACGAAGCCTGGGTCACCGGGTTGCTGCCGATGACCGAAGGGCGCGTCGGCGAGATCGAAGGGCTGCGGCTTGCCATCGAGCCGTTCCATAAATTCATGACCGCCAATCTGCGCCCGACCGATTTGCAACTCTTTCTCGACATCGCGCATCTGTCGGCGCCGGCAACCGCAGACGATACGCCGTGGCGTGCATTGGTGCCGGCATTCCTGGTGGGCGAAATGCGGCGCGCGTTCGAGATGGGGTTCCTGCTGTTCCTGCCCTTCATGGTGATCGACATGGTGGTGGCAAGCGTGCTGATGAGCCTCGGCATGATGATGCTGCCGCCAAGTGTGGTATCGCTGCCGTTCAAACTGATCTTCTTCGTCCTGGTGGACGGCTGGCGCCTGGTATCCGGCAGCCTGGTGCAGAGCTTCAACGGACTGGGATCGTGACGCTTGTGGGCTGGCGCCATACTCGATCGTTCACTAAAACGTTATCGGACTGATCGGGACCAATCGGGCGAGTCATTGCCCGCCGCGCTGCGATGGTAACAAACAGCGATGGCATCAAGCAGCGAGAGCCGGCGGCAGTCGGACGGCTCACAGAATGCTGGCTGCAAGACCCCGCCATAAAGCGCGATCAAGGCAATCCTGACAACCTCCGGGCGCGAGCAACGAACGCAGCCGCCTGTCAAGGTTCGCAATCGAAGGACGGGATTTCCATCCGCCCGCCCTTGACCGCGCCGAGCCTCGCGCTTCATCGTGCTGCTGGCCATGATGTCGGACGGATCCAGGATACGCCGGGGAGACAGGTAGATATGGAACCGGTGGCGCGGGTCACCGTGACAGTGACGTTCCTCCGGATGGACCGGCCGCCCGCCGGCGCCGTGCCCGCGCTGCCATCGGACTATCAGGTGGTACGCGTCTCAAAACCGACC
>DATKFJ010000118.1:0-5092 GCA_035511435.1 Acetobacteraceae bacterium
CACGCTGGCGTGGGTCAGAGCCCCGGCCAATTAGGCGGCGCAGTCGGTAGGAACATTTTCCCGCACTGAGATTCCCCACGTCTCATGGCAATTTTGGATTAAAGCAAAATTAGTGCCATTATAGTTCCCATAGTGAATACAAGGTTTTATCCACCTCAAATAATTGCCTCATCGATTCATTGTAAAATTCTCCGACAAGAATCGATTCACAGACAACAGATTGGCGCGGCATTGAATGCATTCCCGACAAAGTCCGGCACTCCTGCTGTGGGGAAATATTCTCCCCCTGCCCCACCAAGGCGCTTGATGCGGGCAGCAGCAGACGGGATGCGGGGGTGATCAAGCAGTGATTTGACCGGAGTGGGCCCGATTATTTGCGCTGCGGCGCCAGCCACGCAGCCGATGCGCTGGGCCCGCCGAAATAGATGACGAACGGAGGATGCGTGCCGCCGCGTTCCGCGCCTGTGGCGTGCGTGCGCGCATCACGTCAAGTTGACTGACTATCTGCTGTAATATGCGGTCTGGGACGCTGCGGCGATGCCGGCTACCAGCACAACGAGTCGATCTTCGGCAGGTTTCCGCGCGGCGTGATCCAATAGCTCGGGCTCGACGATCTTTTCCGTAACGAGTCGGTGCACCGTCGGCGCAGACGTTCGCTTGTCCATGGCGTTCCGCCCGATCGGTTCAGCCTGCGCACCATGTCGCCCCGGGGCTGTACAGGCCTCATCTTCCGCACCGTTGACAACCAATCGCCCAGATCCGCCAGCAAGACATTCAGGTGGCTCGAAGTCCGTGCTGCTCTGGTTTTTCGTATTGCCTCGGGGTTGCGTGCGCGGAGGCCAGGATTGCTACCAATCCGGCCCCGGACGCGAGCAGAGCGCATACCTGCCGGGGTCATTTCGGCGATCAGCGCCCGCTGCGCTGCGCAACCATGCCCAGTGCCCGCAGCGATAACAAGTGCTGCGGCGTCGTGCTGTCTACAGGCTCGCGCGAGCCGCGGATATACGCGGCTTCAACATGAAGCTGCTCGATAACGGCGAGTACGCGCTGCCACCGAGCTTGCCAAGGCGCTGCGCTCCCGCCGGTCGAGCAGTGTGCCGTCACAGTACGGTGACAGCAAGATGATCTACCGCGCGCGGCTTACCGTGTAGTCCGCCACATCCATCAGCGCGCGCCGCAGCGCGCTGTCCGGGAACGGCGCCAGCGCCGCCTTCGCCGCCTCGGCAAATCCAGCCGCGCGCGCAAGCGTGGCACGGATGGCGCCGCAGCTTGCCATCAGATGCAGCGCGCGATCGAGGTCGGTTTCGGTCTGCTCGCTCGCCTCGATGGTGCGGCGCCAGAAATCCCGATCAGCCGCGCCGCCCGACTGATAAGCCACCAACACCGGCAGCGTGATCTTGCCCTCACGAAAATCGTCGCCGACGGTCTTGCCCAGGATCGCCTGGTCCGCCCCGTAATCCAGCGCATCGTCGACCAATTGGAACGCGATGCCAAGATTCATGCCGTAATCAGCCAGCGCCGCCGCGTCCTGTACCGGCCGACTGGCCACTACGGCACCCACCTCGCAGGCCGCGGCGAACAGCGCCGCCGTCTTGCCCTTGATCACCTCCAGATACCGTGCCTCGGACGTCGACAGATCGTTCTGCGTGACGAGTTGCAACACCTCGCCCTCGGCAATCGTTGCCGCGGCGCGCGACAGGATGGCCAGCACGACCAGCGAGCCGTCCTCCACCATCAACTGGAACGCGCGGGCGAACAGGAAATCCCCCACCAGTACGGATGCCTGGTTGCCGAACACCGCGTTGGCCGATGCCAGCCCGCGCCGCAGCACGCTCTCGTCCACCACGTCGTCGTGTAGCAGGGTGGCGGTGTGAATGAATTCGACGCAGGCGGCGAGCTTGACGTGTCGCATGCCTATCCCGTCGGCCGGATAGCCGCACAGTCGGGCCGTTGCCAGCGTCAACAGCGGGCGCAGCCGCTTGCCGCCGGCGGCGACGATATGCGCGGCCAGTTGAGGGATCAGCGCCACCGGGCTGTCCATACGCGCCACGATGGTGCGATTGCAGGCGTCCAGGTCGGTCTGGAGCAGGCCAACCAGCGCGCTCAGCGCGTCCTCGCAATCCGAGGCGTGGTCCTCCAGGCGCGAAGGAAGCGCCGGACTGGCCTGGGACGGACTGGTGGCAGCGTCCAAGCTGGGCTCCTGGCTTGCATGTCTGGCGGGCACAGGCACCATATCGGCGCCCCGGAAAAGGGGTCAAGCAACGCCGACCCCACTTAAGAGCCGAAACAGACCACGTGCGAGTTCTGGTGACATCCAACGATCCGGTCCGCCTGTCATTCCTGACGGTGCTTTTGGCCGACGCCGGCATCGCCGCGGTGGTGCTGGATGCTCACGCCAGCGCCATCGAAGGCAGCATCGGTGCAATCCCACGCAGGCTGATGGTGGCGGCGGAGGATGAACAGCGCGCCAGGCGGGTGCTGGCGGAGGCGGGGGAAATCTAACGGACCTGCGCACCAGCCGGGCGATCGGGATTGATATGCACATGACATACGCGCAAATTTTCGGGTCAGTGAGACCATGGGCAATACGCGAGCCGAGCAAAAGCGGCCGGCTTCGCGTCGACTGACCAATGTGACCCTCGAGGCGAACCCGATTTCCGCGGCCAGACAGCTTGGCATCAACATATCGGCAGCGTGCGAGACCGGCTTGCGGGAGCCCGTGGTGCAACTCGACGCCAACGCTGGTTGGAAGTGAACCGCGATACTATCGACGATTAGAACGCGCGTATCGAACGGGACGGGGCGCCTATCGAACGGGACGGGCTGACCCTGGTGCCGTATCGCCGGTTCTGATGGCGCACTTCGATCTCTGTTCTGGCTTGCCCGGGTTCGCTCATCTTGTTCATCAAGTCACCGCCTCTGTGGTAACATGCTACCACAGCGCCAAACCCTTGACCCCACCACGCTTTTCCCGCATATCCCGCCGCCAACCCGCAGGGACCTCTCCCCAATGCTGAAGACCACCCTTTCGCTGAAGCCCGCGGAGGTGAAGAAGGACTGGGTGCTGATCGACGCCGAAGGCGTCGTACTCGGCCGCCTTGCCGTCGTCATCGCCAACCACCTGCGCGGCAAGCACAAGCCGCAGTTCACCCCGCACGTTGACTGCGGCGACAACGTCGTCGTGGTGAATGCGGCGAAGGTGCGTATCACCGGCAACAAGGCCGAGCAGGAGGTGTTTTACTACCACACCGGTTTTGCCGGCGGCATCAAGGGACGCACCATCCAGCAGCGCCTGGACTCCGCACACCCTGAACGTGTGCTGGAAAAGGCCGTCGAACGCATGATCACGCGTGGCCCGCTGCAGCGGAAGCAGATGAAGCACCTGTACGTTTACGCCGGCGCCGAGCACAAGCACACGGCGCAGCAGCCGAAGTCGCTGGACGTCGCCGCCATGAACCCGAAGAACAAACGAGGCTGATGCCGCATGTCCGGAACCCGCACACTCGCCGACCTCAAGGATATCGTCGCCGCGCAGCAGGCGGCGGTCGGCACCGCGCCGGCGACCACCGACCAACCCAAGGTGGAACCGAAGCGCGACTCTCTCGGCCGCGCCTATGCCACCGGCCGACGCAAGAATGCTGTGGCGCGCGTGTGGATCAAGCCCGGCAAGGGCGAGATTCTGGTGAACGACAAGAAGGTCGTGCAGTACTTCGCCCGTCCCGTGTTGCGCATGCTGCTGACGCAGCCATTCCTGGTGGCCGATCGCTATAACCAGTTCGATGTATTCTGCACCGTGACCGGCGGCGGCCTGTCGGGGCAGGCAGGCGCGGTGCGTCATGGCATCTCACGCGCACTGACGTACTACGAGCCTGATTTGCGCGGCATACTGAAGGTAGCCGGCTTCCTCACTCGCGATTCACGTGTGGTCGAGCGCAAGAAATACGGCAAGGCCAAGGCACGACGAAGCTTCCAGTTCAGCAAGCGGTAGGCGATTATCCGTCGGCAGTAGTCCGTCACGGCCGGTTGTATCCCGGTGATCCGTCGCGGCACGGTGCTGGTGGGTGGCCGGGACATATCCGGCCGTGACGGCGGACTGGAGAATCTAGATGGCTTCCAAACCCAGCGTGTTCATCGACGGTGAGGCAGGTACAACCGGGCTAGGCATCCGCGACCGTTTGCGTGCGTTGCCCGACATCGAGTTGAAAAGCCTGCCCGCCGATCGACGTCGTGATCCCGCCGCGCGGCGCGACATCATGGCCGAGGTCGATTTGATCGTGCTGTGCCTGCCCGACGATGCTGCGCGCGAATCGGTGGCGCTGGCCGACGGTTTGGGCAATACGGCGCCGAAGATCCTTGATGCCAGCACGGCTCATCGCATCCACCCCGACTGGGCGTACGGCTTCCCGGAAATGCAGCCGGGCCAGGCGGAGCGTATTGCCGCCGCGCGCAAGGTCGCCAATCCCGGCTGCTATCCAACCGGTGCGATTAGTCTGGTTCGCCCGTTGGTAGATGCCGGCATCATCCCGCCGGATTATCCGATCACCATCAACGCCGTCAGCGGCTATTCCGGCGGTGGCCGACCGCTGATCGAAAGCCACGAGCACAACGGCGGCCCCATGTTCGAGCTGTACGCGCTGGGTCTGGAGCACAAGCACGTGCCGGAGACGCAGCTTTATTGCGGTCTGTCGCGTCGGCCGATTTTTGCGCCGGCGGTGGGCCACTATCGCCAGGGCATGCTGGTCTCGGTGCCGCTGCATCTCGACACGCTGCACGGCAAACCGACTGGTGCCGATCTGCATGCGATGTTGGCAGCACGCTACCGGGGCTGCGAGTTCGTGCATGTCGTGGCACCGTCGGCGGATGGCAAACTGGAACCGCAGGCGCTGAACCAGACGAACCTGCTGGAACTCTCCGTGCACGCCAACGAAAACCATCGCCAGGCGGTGCTGGTCGCGCGCCTCGACAACCTCGGCAAGGGCGCATCAGGCGCGGCGGTGCAGAACATGCGGCTGATGCTGGGCTTGCCTGAAGTCTAAGCGCGGCGCAGGTCGCGCCGTTTTGGTGACAGGAACTGCTGTGGACGAGAAGACGC
>DATKFJ010000119.1:0-11441 GCA_035511435.1 Acetobacteraceae bacterium
TGCACGCCGTCCTCGGTTTCCAGGATCACCAGCCCGCCACCGCGACTGTTGGTGATGCCGCGCGCCGAACCATATCCCTCCCCGGCGCCGAGCCGAAACTCCAGCGGAATAATACGGATGTCGCGGATCAGGGACATGGAAGGGCTCCTTCAGGCCGTCATTGCGATTAGCGCGTTGACGCGCCAATCGCAATGTTGCGTAAGCCCCGTGTTCGCTACGCCGCCGCTACGGCGGTAACACGCACTCTGTCGCGCTCCGCTTTCAGCTCTTCCGCTACTAGAAACGCAAGCTCCAGTGCCTGTGAACCATTCAGCCGCGGATCGCAATGCGTGTGGTAGCGATCTGCCAGCGACGCCTCATCGATGCACTGAGCACCACCGGTGCACTCAGTGACGTCCTTCCCGGTCATCTCCACATGGATCCCGCCAAGCCTGCTGCCCTCGGCCCTGTGCACAGCAAAGCATTCGCGCAACTCGGCGATGATGCGCTCGAACGGCCGCGTCTTGTATCCCGATGCCGTTGTCTCTGTATTGCCGTGCATCGGATCGCACGACCAGACGACACCGCGGCCTTCGCGTCGCACGGCCCGTATCAGCTGCGGCAGTCGCGTCCCGACACGGTCGGCACCCACGCGAGTGATCAGCGTCAACCGGCCCGGCTCATTATCCGGATCAAGCACATCGATCAGCGGAAGCAATTCGTCTGCCGTCATCGCCGGACCGCATTTCAGTCCCAACGGATTGGCAACGCCGCGCAGGAGTTCAACATGTGCGCCGTCAGCCTGCCGAGTGCGCTCGCCGATCCATGGCAGATGGGCCGAGCAGGCGTACCAGTCGCCTGTCAGGCTGTCCTGCCGCACCAGTGGCTCTTCGTAGTTCAGCAGCATCGCGTCATGGCTGGTGTAAAACTCGGTCGAACGAAGCTGGGGTATGCTTGCCGGCGTCAGGCCGCAGGCCGCCATGAACGCCAGAGATTCCTCGATGCGCCGGGAAATTTCGCCATAGCGCTCACCCTGCGGCGAAGCAGCCACGAACGCGTGGTTCCATTGCTGCACACGTGCCAGATCGGCAAATCCACCCTGCGTGAATGCGCGCAGCAGATTGAGCGTGACGGCGGACTGGTTGTAGGCGCGCAGCATGCGTGTCGGATCGGGCGCTCGCGCAGCCGCATCAAACGCGATACCATTGACGATATCGCCGCGATACGACGGCAGCGTGACGCCATCGATGGTTTCCGTAGATTGCGACCGGGGTTTTGCGAACTGCCCCGCCATGCGTGCCACTTTCACCACTGGCACCGCAGCCGCATAGCTGAGTACCACCGACATCTGCAGCAGCACCTTCACCGTGTCGCGCAGCGTATTGGCGTGGAATTCGGCAAAGGCTTCGGCGCAGTCACCGCCTTGCAGCAGGAACGCGTCGCCCGCGGCAACACGCGCAAGCTGCGCCTTCAGCGCACGCGCTTCGCCCGCGAAGATCAGTGGCGGGGACGTGCGGAGCTCCGCTTCGACAGTGCCAAGCGCCGCCGCATCGGGATACTGCGGTGCCTGCGCAATCGGGCAGGCGCGCCAACCTTGAGGGGACCAGGACATGACACGTCAACGCGATCGCTGCGGCGCCGGCTTCTGAGCAGCCGGCTGCGCGGGTGCGGGGGAAGGCGTCCCAGGCTTGCGATCAGTGGGAACGGACGGGCCAGTGATCACGTCGAAGTCGAAAGCTGAACTGTGCATGCGAGCCTCCTTTGGTTGAGAGGCCGCTCCGCCTTGGCGCAAATCCGATTTCCAATGGTGCAGAAATGCGAAAGCCGCCTTGACGGGGCGGCTTTGGGTTCCTGCTAGATGTGCACGATCCTAGGCCGCCGGGCTGTACCAGCGGTACCAAAATCGCGAGGCGGAAATGATCTGCATCCGTGCCATGGCCGCTGATTAGCGAAATCCCGCGCGGATGGCAAGAGGCATCAGCCTATCGAGAAATTGTCCGGATCCAGTGCGCGCAGCACATACTCGTTGGTCTGCGGCCGATAGCGGTTCCATAGCGCCCGCAACGCGGCGATCGGCTCGTCGTGCCAGTCCACGCGCAGATCAACCAGCGGGAAGCTCTCACGCTCCATTACCACCAGGTGCGCGCTGCGCACTGGGCCATGCTCACCGCCGGCGGCCAGACCCTCTTCCAAAGCATGCATCAGACGCTCTGCCAGCGGCGCCAACGGATCCGCCTGGAACGCGCACAACATCGCGGCAGGCACGCGCGCGTTGGCCAGGATGTTGCCGATCGCGCAGACGTCCTGCGCTGGGGCAGCACTCATTTCCGGCTTGGTGCGCGTGCCACTGAAGCACGCAGTGTTGCCCGCGGCATCCAGCACGGCAATCTGCCGCCACTGCACGTCAGGCGTAGAAGCGACCAGCGCATCCACCGTCTGCTGTGCCGAACAGCCGGAACGTAGCAGCGACAGCCCGCGTGGCCCAAGCCGCGGATCGGTGCGATGCTGGGTCAGCACCGCCCCGACACCCGCAGCACAATGGGCCACGCGTGATCCGACGGCGATTGAGGATGTGGAGACAGCAGCACCAATCTGGCCGGTGCGCGCGCAACGGCCGATGAGAGAGAAGGTCATTCGTTTTATGTCGCGCTCTGTTGATGTTCTGGAACCCGGAAATGCCGCCACGTTGGGCGGCCGCACGCAAGTACCGACAGCCGGTTTGATCCAGCTTGCGGTATCGGTGATCCTGCTCAGCAGCGCGTGGCCGCTGACCAAGATCGCCTTGAACCTCGGTAGCACGCCATTATGGTTTGCAGAAGGGCGCGCGGTGTTATCCGGCGCGACGGCAGCGTTGATATTGGCCCTGCGCGGCAAGCTGCGGGTGCCGCATCGCGCCGATCTGCCCGCATTGGTCGCGATCGGGGTTTTCCAGCTTGGCGGCTATTTCGCGCTGTCACATGAAGCTGTCGCCTGGATTCCAGCCGGCCGCACCGCCATTCTGGCCAATACAACAACAATGTGGGTGGTGCCGCTGTCGCTGATTTTCCTCCACGAGCGTATCCCTATGCGGCGCTGGCTCGCCGCGAGCTTCGGACTTTTGGGCGTCGTCGTATTGATGAGCCCCTGGGCAATCGATTGGACGTCGCGGACCGTATTGGTCGGTCACACTTTCCTTCTGGGTGCGTCGCTGTCCTGGTCCGTGGCGATCATCGTCACTCGCGCCGCTACGCCACGCATGTCGATGTTCGAGCTGTTGCCCTGGTGTTTTGCCGTTGCTTCAGTGTTGCTGGTTCCACTGGTGCTGTGGCACGAACCGGACGGCAGCCTCGGTACAAATCCGGCATCCTGGGCAGCGCTTGGCTATATCGGTCTGATCGCCGGCCCGTTCGGCACATTGTGCGTGATGCAGGCGACCGCAGCATTGCCAACGGTCGTTTCGTCGGTTGGCTTCCTGACGACACCGGCGGTCAGCCTGATCCTCGCCAATATTTTCCTGGGGGAAAAGTTCACCACGGACCTGTTGCTGGGTTCGGTACTGATCATCGGCGGCGTGGGTTTCGCCGCGTGGCCGGGAAGGCGCTCATGATCCTGCATGCTGTCGAGGCTGGGCACGGCAACCCTCTCGTGCTGCTGCATGGTCTGTTCGGATCGGCCCGCAACTTCGGCACTGTGCAGCGGACGTTCGCCCAGCGGTATCGCACCATCGCATTGGATTTGCGCAATCACGGCGCCAGTCCGCACGATAATGACATGCGCTATGCCGCCATGGCCGCCGATGTGCTGCAAACGCTCGACCGCATTTCCGCTTTGCCGGCAACGTTGCTGGGCCATTCGATGGGCGGCAAGGTCGCCATGCATGCCGCGCTCACACAACCTGAACAGGTTGCGCGGCTGATCGTCGCCGATATCGCGCCAGTACCCTATACGCCGCGCAATCACATAACCGCGGCAGCGATGGCGTCGTTGAAACTGTCGCCTGGCATGACCCGCGCACAAGCCGACGCCGCCCTGGCAGAGGCAGTACCGGATCCCGCGGTCCGGTCGTTTGTCCTGCAAAACCTGCAAGTCGGCTCGTCACCGGCGTGGCGCATCGGAATTGCCGAAATTGCTGCCGCCTTGCCGGACGTCGAAGGCTGGGACGCGCCCGCCGAGACGCTATACTCCGGCCCCACACTGTTCATCGTTGGCGCTTCATCGGATTACGTCCAGCCCGAACATCGCCCGGCAATCCGAGCCCTGTTTCCCAACGCGCGGTTCGTGACCCTGAAGAACGCCGGCCATTGGCTGCATGCCGATAATCCGTCGGGCTTCATCGCCGTGATAGAGGTTTTTTTGACAGCAACCGCTTGACGCCAGCATTATTCCTCCACGCTCGAATGGGGGACCACATGCGGCCACGCAATCTGCTGTTCATCATGTCCGATGAGCATAGCCGACGGGTGCTCGGTTGCTACGGACACGACATGATCCGCACGCCGAATATGGATCGCCTCGCCGCGCGTGGCGTACGTTTCACCGATGCCTACTGCAATTCACCAATCTGCGTGCCGTCACGGGCAAGCTTCGCTACCGGCCGCTACGTGCATCAGATCCGCTTCTGGGACAATGCGATCCCGTATGACGGCAGCGTGCCATCCTGGGGACATCGGCTGATCGCAGCCGGTCATCGATCGGTGTCGATCGGCAAGCTGCACTACCGCTCGACCGAGGACAACAACGGCTTCAGCGAAGAGATCATGCCGCTGCACGTGGTCGATGGCGTCGGCGATCCCCTCGGCATGATTCGTGACGATCTGCCGGTGCGCGCCGCGGCACTGAAGCTGGCAGAGCAGGCGGGACCAGGCGATTCCGATTATCAGGGCTACGACGAAAGAATCACCGATGCGGCGGAAAACTGGCTGCGTCAGCAGGCGTCACATCCCGACGATAAGCCATGGGTATTGTTCGTTTCATTGGTCTGCCCACATTTCCCGCTGATTTCCCGCCCCGAATACTACAGCCTCTACCCTGAAGACCGCGTGCCGTGGCCTGCGCTTTATGCCCAGCATGAACGGCCGGATCATCCATATGTCGCGGCAATCCGCGAATGCATGGTGTACGACAAGGCATTCGACGCGGCGCGGGTGCGGCGTGCCATTGCTGCGTATTTCGGCATGGTGACGTTTGTCGATCACAACATCGGCCGCATGCTGACCGCGCTGGAGCAGACCGGTTTGTCTGCCACAACGCGCGTCGTTTATACATCGGACCACGGCGACAACCTGGGCACCCGCGGATTGTGGGGTAAATCGACAATGTATGAAGAGTCGGCGGGTGTGCCGATGATCATGGCGGGTCCCGAAGTGCCGAATGGGTTTGTCTGCCGCGAGCCCGTCTCGTTGGTCGACGGCTTCCCCGCCATTCTGGATTGCGTCGGTGTCAGCCCAAATCCGGACGACGCCGATCTGCCAGGGCATTCGCTGTTCGACATCGTGCGCGGTACTGCGCCGCAGCGGACCATGCTCAGCGAATACCATGCCGCGGGTGCGGCGACGGGTGCGTTCCTCATCCGCAAGGGGTCATTCAAATACGTCTACTACGTCGGCATGCCGCCGCAGCTCTTCGACCTCGACGTCGATCCACAGGAAGCGCGCGATCTCGCCCCCGACCCGGGCTATCGCGGTCTGCTGGCAGATTGCGAGGCACAATTGCGCCGCGTCGTGGACCCGGAGGCGGCGGATCGTTTGGCACGCAGCGATCAGGCGGCACGCATCGCGGCGTTTGGCGGGCGTGAAGCCATCCTGCGTCGTGGCAGCTTCGCCCATTCACCGGTTCCCGGCGCCGCACCGGTTTACACCTGATGCGTCTGAACGCCGACGAGATTGCAATGCTGGCCGGCCATGCCGGTCCGGCGAGGCAATGGGCGATCAATCATCAGATGCGTGTCGGCCGATACCTTGGCGCGGCCGACTTCGTCCCGGTGTCCCAAGCCCACATCATGGCGGACACCGAATCGCTCGGTGTCGCCGGCGTGGAATGGCTGGAGCGGCTGGCAGCCCTACCGGACAACGCACGCTGTGTGCGCATACCCACCATCACCGATCCGCGCGGCACCGACTTCGCTGCCGCCGCGCGATTGAAGCAACAGGACTGGATGCTCGCACTGGAACGTCGCGCGATAACAGCCTTCCAATCACTCGGCGTGCTGATGACCGACACCTGCATCAACTACCAGACGATCATGCCAGCCGTACGTGGCGAACACATGGCATACGGCGATACCGGTGTGGTGATCTATGCCAACAGCGTGCTCGGTGCACGATCGAACTTCGAGGGTGGACCTTCGGCACTGGCCGCAGGACTGACCGGGCGCACGCCGCGCTATGGCTACCATCTGCCGGAGAAACGCCGTGCAACGCTGCTGCTGCGTATCGAATTCACGCCGCGCGAACTGCACGACTGGGGCGCGCTTGGCGGAATCATCGGCCGTTACGCCAGCGATTACTGGCAGGTGCCGGCGCTGGTCGGCATCGATCGCATTCCCACCTCGGACGAGATGAAGCATTTCGGCGCGGCACTGGCCAGCTATGGTTCTGTCGCGCTCTTTCACATGGTCGGCATCACGCCGGAGGCAGAACGCCTCGCAGACATCGCCGATCCGTCGCTGACGCCAACAGCGACGATCACCGAACCCGATCTTCGCACATTCCAGGACGCTTACCGCCGCCGCGTCGACAAAGTCGATGTCGTGGTATTCTCCACACCGCAGCTCAGCCTGCTGGAGCTGCGCGATCTCGCCGGCATGCTGGACGGCCGGCGCACCACTGTACCACTGCTCGTGGTAACCAGTCCGCAGGTAAAGCCGGACGCCGATCGGCTCGGCATCACCGCGCGCATCGAGGCAACTGGCGCCATGGTGCTGTCCGGCATGTGTTTCTACCAGAGTTACGCGCGTGAAATGGCCGAAGCCAATGACTGGCAGTCGCTCGCGACCAACTCGGCGAAGCTGGTCAATATACTCGGCGGCTACGGCTATCGGCCGGCACTCCTGTCCATGCAGGCCTGCGTCGATGCGGCGTGCGCCGGCCGGATCAGCGCATGACCGAATTCCAGGCCGCCGCCGCAATGGGCAAGCGAGTCCAAGGCCGCGCACTGGTGGCGAAGGATGGCTTTTCCGCACGCTACGATCTCGACCGCATCAATGGCGTGTTTTCGCGCCCGGAGCACAAGTTGGCAGGCCAGTCCTATGTCGGCCAGATACTCGTGCTGGATGCGGCAAAGGGCGGCGTAGCCACAGCCTGGATGCTGCACGAGATGAGCGCACGCGGCGTGATGCCGGCTGCGCTGGTGCTCAATTCCATCAACCCGATCATGGTACAGGGCGCGGCACTCGCCGACTTCACCATGATGTCCGGCTTCCAGGTCGACATAACGGCCGTGGTGCCGAATGGTGCACTCGTCGAGGTCGATCCTGAATCCGACCCACCCTGCCTGAGGATCCTACCGCTGCGCTCTACCCCTCCTAACCCAGATACGCATCACGGATAGATAGGTTCAGCACAGCGAATCCCATAGCCTACCGCAATTCAAATCCCAGATTGAGCAACGCTTCCCGCATCCGGTCGCGGCCGCGCAGCGCATGGGCGTCCTTCACCCGATTGAAGCATTGCTGCGTCCAGTCGATCGCCTTCATGCCCTGTTCACGCTGAAACTCGCGCATCGTCGCGTTGTAGCCATTGATCGCCACGCTGCGCGACTCGGCTGAATAGGTCTCGCGATGCAGCACCAGCGACTGCGGCAGCCGCGGCTTGATCCCGGTTTCCCGACCAGGGTCCGGATAGCCGACCGACATGCCGAACACAGCGAACACGTGCGGCGGCAGTCCAAGCTCCGCTGCGATCTGTTCCGGCAGGTTGCGCATCGCACCTATGTAGACCGCGCCAAGCCCCAGCGACTCCGCGGCGATCAGCGCGCTCTGCGCCGCCAGCGCGGCGTCCACTACGCCCACGATGAATTCCTCCAGATAGTGCGACCCGTCCACCTGCGCCTGATGCTCCGCCGCGATGCGATCCAGTCGCGACAGATCCGCAAGCCATACCAGAAGCAGCGGCGCATCGCGGATGAACTGCTGCTGGCCGGCCAGCTCCGCCAGGCGAGACTTACGCTCGGTCCCCTCCACCGCCACGACGCTCCAGAACTGAAGATTGGATGATGTGGAAGCCGATTGCGCCGCGGCGATCAGCGTCTCGAGCGTTCCCTGCGGCAACGCGTTCGGCAGAAACCCGCGCACCGACCGGTGGTTAAGGATGGTGTCGAGGACCTCATTCCATGCCGCCGGCGACGCCAGTACGCCGTCGCGGTTTCGCTGGCCAAGAACTGCGTGCGGGTCGGCGGTCGTTTCAGTCAGGGTGCTTGCGGATGACACATCGTTCTCCAGATACGTACAAACCCGAGAGGGTGGCCGATCATTCCCGAGCCATCCGCCTCATGCAACTCGGCCAAGCCCAAGTCCAGGAAGGAGACGGCCAATGACAATCTACACGGGCCCAGTATTCGACATGGCCCGCCAGCAGTTCCACGTGATCGCCGACCACCTGGGCATCCCGCAAGACGAGCGCGACCGGCTGCTGTACCCGAAGCGCGCGCTCGCCGTGTCCTGCCCAATCCATCGCGACGACGGCAGCATCGCGGTCTATCAAGGCTACCGCGTGCAACATCACCTGACGCTCGGTCCGACCAAGGGCGGCACACGCTTCGCGCTCAGCGTCGATATCGGCGAGGTGGCGGCGCTCGCAATCTGGATGAGCTGGAAATGCGCGCTGGCCGGGCTACCGTATGGCGGCGCCAAGGGCGGCATCACCGTCGACCCGCGTGCACTGTCGCTGCATGAACTGGAGAACCTGTCACGCCGCTACATGCAGGAGATGATCCCGTTCGTCGGGCCACACACCGACGTGATGGCGCCCGACATGGGAACCAACGAGCAAATCATGGCGTGGTTCATGGACACGTATTCCATGTATCAGGGCCGCACCGTCACCGAGATCGTCACCGGCAAGCCGGTCGCGTCCGGCGGCACCGAGGGCAGGCGCGAGGCCACCGGCCGCGGTGTGGCTTATCTGGTGGCGCGTGCGCTCGAATGCATTGGCCGGCAGTCGGCCGGTGCCACCGCGATCGTGCAGGGCTTCGGCAACGTCGGCAGCTACACCGCGGAGACCTTGGCCGAACGCGGCCTCAAGCTGATCGGGGTGTCCGACCACACCGCGTGCTATTTCAATGCGGCCGGTCTTGATGTTCCGGCATTGTTGAAGCATCAGCGGCAACATGGCGTGCTGGCCGGCTTTTCCAATCAGTTGTCGCTCGATCCGCGCGAACTGCTGGCGCAGAAATGCGACGTGCTGGTACCAGCCGCGGTGGAAAGGGTGATCGACGCAACCATGGCCAGCCGGCTGCAATGCCGCGTACTCGCCGAAGCAGCCAATGGCCCGACCACCCCGGATGCCGACGAAGTGCTGGAACAGCGCCGCGGCGACATCTTCGTCATCCCTGATATCCTGTGCAATTCCGGCGGCGTGGTGGTCAGCTACTTCGAATGGGTGCAGGATTTGCAGCAGTTTTTCTGGGACGAGCAGGAAGTGATGACCAAGCTCTACCACGTGCTGGACCGTGCCTTCGGCCAGGTGATGAAGCGGGTCGAGCAAGACAACGTCTCGCACCGCACGGCTGCAATGGCGATCGGCGTGGAGAAAGTGCGCAGCGCGAAAAACACCCGCGGGTTGTTCCCATGACCACTGTCCGCGCGCGGGCTGTTTCCCTTCCCTCGCAATGACAGTGTGATCACATGCCAAAGCAAATCCGCCTCAACGCCTTCGACATGAATTGCATCGGCCACATTCAGCACGGAATGTGGTCGCACCCGCGCGACCGCTCGATGAACTACACCGATCTCGACCACTGGGTTCAACTCGCGCGCACCCTGGAGCGTGGGCTCTTCGACGGCCTATTCCTCGCCGACATCCTCGGCGTCTACGACGTGTTCCAAGGCTCGCCGGACGCATCGATCCGCAACGCCGTCCAGATCCCGGTCAACGATCCGCTGCTGTTGATCCCCGCGATGGCCTACGCCACGCAAAATCTTAGCTTCGGTGTCACCTGCAACCTGACTTACGAACCGCCCTATACGTTCGCACGCCGCATGTCGACGCTCGATCACCTGACAAAGGGGCGCATCGGCTGGAACATCGTCACCGGCTATCTCGACAGCGCCGCCCGCGGCATGGGAATGGCGCAGCAGCCGGAACACGACAGCCGTTACGACGTGGCCGAGGAATACATGCAGGTCGTCTACCAGCTCTGGGAAGGCAGTTGGGAAGACGGCGCCGTATTGCGTGATCGCAAAACCCGAGTGTTCGCCGATCCGGCGCGCATCCATCGGGTGCGGCACGCCGGGCGTCACTACCAGGTGGACGCGATCCATCTGTCCGAACCATCGCCGCAGCGAACCCCGGTGTTGTACCAGGCAGGTGCGTCGGCGCGCGGACGCGAATTCGCCGCTGCCCATGCGGAGTGTGTGTTCGTCAACGGCCAGTTCAAACACAACGTGCGCGAAATCGTCGCCGACATTCGCGCACGCGCGAAAGCCATCGGTCGCGACCCCGCCGACGTCAAGATCTTCGTCGGCGCCACCGTCGTCGTCGCGCCCACCGATGCAGAAGCTCGCGACAAGCTGGCGGAGTATCGCGCATACAGCAGTTCGGAGGGCGCTTTGGCGCATTACTCCGCCTCGGTCGGAGTCGATTTTTCGCAATACGGACCAGACGAGCCGATTCGTTTTGTGAAGACCAACGCGGTCAGCTCCAACCTGGAAGCGATCACCACCCGCAGCAGCGACACCGAATGGACGCCGCGAAAACTGCTGGAGATGATGGTGCTAGGCAGCCGTCAGTCCCCCATTGTCGGCTCGCCCACCAGGGTCGCCGACGAAATGCAGGCGTGGGTAGAAGAAGCCGATGTCGACGGCTTCAACCTTTCCCGAACGGTGGTGCCGGAGTGCGTCGAGGATTTTGTCACCCTGGTGGTGCCGGAACTGCAAACCCGCGGCTTGATGAAGCAGGGCTACGCGCACGGCACCCTGCGCCAGAAGCTGTTCGGGCCGGAACATGCCCGCCTGCCGGCCAGCCACCCGGCAGCCCGCCATCGGCGCTGATAATTCGTTCGACCTGTGATCTACTTCACAGCTTCGGGGCCTGTCGGCGTGCGATTCGTTCTGGCGTCGGCTGGCGCTGCCCCAACACCCGCGCCAATCGGCTGGGCCCTTGGCCCAGGTCAACCCGGACCTTCCTTGCGGCCCGGTCGCCTCGGCGGCCGGGCCGACTTTTCTGCGGGCCATGCTCCGGATCGCTGCCCAAAATCCTGATGAGCGCGGATACCTGATGATCGCGGATATGTGCACAGGCGACCGCGCCAGTCGATGACTTGCAGCT
>DATKFJ010000120.1:0-2747 GCA_035511435.1 Acetobacteraceae bacterium
AAGGGAAAGATTGCGACTGCGCTGCACCACCATCTCAGGCCCGCTCCGGATCGGCGACGGTACGATGGGCCTTGATGAACAGGATCGCGAGCGCCGGGTACAGCGCGGCGGTCAGTACCGCCTGGAACAATGCCGGAGCAGCCGGCAGCAAACGAACGGTCAGCGCGGCCGTCAGAATCCAGCAAAGCACGGCGGCACCGGCGGAAAATCCGGCAAACGCCAGCCAGACCGGCAAAAAGCCCTGACGCGTCAGCACACGGCGCCAGCGCAACGCAAGACCATGCACAACCAGCAAAGTCAGCACCCCCACTCCGATCGGCAGATAGCCCAGCAGGTCGAACAGCAGGCCGATCATGAATACCACCACCGGCGGCATCGCGGCCGGTCGGAACAGCGACCAGAAATACACGCAGGCAAGCGTCACCGCCGGCAGCAGCGCATACTGATCGGCGATGCCAAGTGGCGTCTCGGTCAACAGCATCAGAAGAATCGTGCAGGTCGCGGGAAACGCGTGGCGCGCGGCGATGTCGAGTTGCCGGCCCAGCGTGGCACGCGGTCGTATGCCAGGGATCTGGTCGCTGCGCGCCATCAGTGGTCCCACCGTTCCGGCGGACGGCTGGCGGCTTCCGGCGCCACGACGCCGCCCAGCCCGTAATCGAATATTCGCACCACCTCCAGGCGGTTCAGCATCGCCGCCGGCACCACCTCCGGCACGTTGGCGGCGGTGAAATGCACGATGCCGATCGGCAGATTGGCCGGAAATGCGCTTGCTTCGGCGCTGGTGACCACCCGCTCGCCTTCCTGCGGCATGGTGCCTTCCGGCCAGTACATCAGCCGGGGTCGCGGGCCGTTGGTGCCAACCAGGATGGCATGCGCGCGCGAGTTCTCCAGGATCACCGGAATTCGGCTGTTGAGGTCGGTGATCAGCAGCACCCGTGCGGTACGCGCGCCCACCTCCGTGACGCGGCCGACCAGACCGCGTTCATCCAGCGCGATCTCGCCCTTGCGGATGACGTGATTCGGCCCGACCGACAGCAGCACCGCCTTGGCGTAGACACCGCCGGCATCGGCCACCACCCGGGCGGTGACGTAGGACGGCGCCGGGTCGGGGATCCAATTCAGATTGGCCTTGAGCCGCTGATTCTCCGCATCCAGCGCCAACGCGACCGACTGCCAGCGGCGCAGGCGCTCATTCTCCTCGCGCAGCCGCGCATTGTCGGCGCGGATCTGCCACAGATCGGTCGCGTCGGCGATGCTGTCGCGCACGCCGGCGAGCGGTTCGGCCAGCGCGACATAGATCGGTGCCATCGCGTCGGCCAGCGCCATGCGCGCCTTCTCGGCTATCACCGTGTCGGCCTTGCCAAGCAGCATGATGCCGAATGCCGCCGCGATCAGCACGGGCAGCGTCAGTTTCGCCAGCGCCTGGCGGGCCTGGATGGAGAGACGGATCATCGCGGCGGCACGTTACGCCGACCGCCGTGCGCGCGCGACGGCTGCGGCGCAACACTCAGTGAGAAAATGTCGGACCGCGCGCCATGGTGGTTGTGCCTGCATGGCGCGGCCAGAGCGAAGGTCTGCCCGCTTCCCTTGCGGGGGCCACGCTTCCGGAGAACGCCCGGTGAAGTTTGTCGCCGCCGCGACCAGGGCCGCGCGTACCGATACTCAGTTGGTACGGGAGTCGGCAGCAACATCGGTTGTTGCCGCCCGGGATCGTTACGACGGTCGGAGATCGAAACATAACTGGGCGGCAGGGATCATCGTCCGTGCAGCCAACCCGCGGGCTCGATGATGGGCTGCTGAAAACTGCCAGCCTCGCTGCAGGAGATTTCGCGAGGCCGCAATGCGTGGCTGCTTGACTTGCGGCGGGCGCCAGACGCATCAAGCCTGTGGTGGCGGCGCGTAACAACAAATGCTGACCACGCCTGCCGTAACAATCCAAGGGAGTGACACGTCCATGCAGCTATCCCGCCGCGGCCTTCTCGGCACCGCCGCCGCCCTCACCACTGCGCCGCTTATCCGCGCCCGTGCCCAAACGAAGCCGACCATCAGCGTTGGCGTTCTGACCGATCTGTCAGGCACTTACCGCGACAACACGGGGCCAACCTCGGTGGCCTGCTCGCAGCAGGCAATCGCCGAATTCGGATCGTCGCACGGCTTCGAAGTGGAGTTCCGCTCGGCAGACCACCAGAACAAGCCGGATGTCGCCGCGTCGATGGCGCGGCAGTGGTTCGACCAGGGGGTCGACGCGATCATCGATGTGCCGACCTCCTCCGTGGCACTCGCCGTCTCGCAGGTGGCGAAGGAAAAAGACAAGATCCTGCTCGACGCGAGCGCAGCCGCGATGGAGGTCACCGCGGACCAATGTAGCCCCAACACCATCGTCTGGAGCTTTGATACGTACGAAAAGGCGCACTCCACCGGCGGGGCACTGGTGAAGCAGGGCAAAAGGATCTGGACCTTCGTCACCGCCGACTACGTGTTTGGGCACTCGCTGGAAGAGCAAACCGCCGCCGTGGTCAAATCGATGGGCGGAGAGGTCAAGGGCGCGGTCCGTTACCCATTCCCGGACACCACCGACTTCTCGGCGTTCCTGCAACAGGCGATGGCAAGCGGCGCGCAGGTGCTGGGCCTCGCCAATGCCGGTTCCGACACCGTCAACTGCGTCAAGCAGGCGCACGAATTCGGCCTGAACAAGCGGATGACGATCGCACCGCTGATCATGTTCCTGCAGGACGCACATTCGATCG
>DATKFJ010000121.1:0-5981 GCA_035511435.1 Acetobacteraceae bacterium
ATGGGCCGCGAAGTGCATCTGGCGCACGACCTGCGGTATGATCGCGCAGACGAGTTCATGGAGATCGTACTCGGCTGCTGGGATGGCTGGGAAGACGATGCACTGGTCGTGGACAAGCAGAGCGGTCTGTTTGCGCATCCCGACAAGGTGCACCGCATGGAGTACCGCGGCGAATTCCTGACCTCGCGCGGCACGTTCACGGTGCCGCGTTCTCCGCAGGGTCATCCGGTGGTGATCCAGGCGGGTGCGTCCGACCGCGGGAAGCAGTTTTCGGAGCGCTGGGCGGAGACGGTGTTCGTCGGATATCCGGATCTGGAAGAGGGCAAACGGCGATATGCTGAATTCAAGCAGGGCGTGGCGCGGCTGGGGCGCGACCCGGACTCGGTGACGGTCAATACAATTGCCTATCCAGTTGTGGCGGCGACAAAGACCGAGGCCGAGGACAAGATGGCGCTGATCGATACGCTGTATCGCGAAGTGGATGGGTTGTCGTTGCTGTCGGAGGCGCTGAACTTCGACTTCTCGACGAAAGGCATGGACCAGGCTTTCACGGACGAGGAACTGGAGGGCATGTCGGGGATGCAGGCGATGCGCGATCGGGTGATGCGTGTCATCGGCCGCAATCCGACGGTGCGCGATTTCCTTGAGGTGACGCGGCGCGGTCGTCCGCGTGAAGCGATCGTCGGTGGGCCGAAGGAGGTCGCGGATCGGTTCGAACAGTGGTTTGTGGAGCGGGCGTGTGACGGGTATGTGATCGGCGGCACGCACACTCCGGGTACGTTCGAGGATTTCGTGCGGTTCGTCGTGCCGGAACTGCAGCGGCGGGGGATTTTCCAGACAGACTACAAAGGCGCGACGCTGCGGGAGAATCTAGGATTGCCGATGCCGCGGACGGGTTGGTGGAAAGCGGCCGTGTAGGGCGGAATGCGCAGCACGGCTCCGCGCTGGGCCGTTTCCCCCTGGGCTGTTTCACCTTGGCTAGATGCGCTCGAAAATTGCAGCGATACCCTGGCCGCCACCGATGCACATCGTGACCAGTGCGTAGCGACCGCCGATCCGTTGCAGTTCGTACAGCGCCTTGACTGCCAGAATCGTGCCTGTGGCACCGACGGGGTGGCCGAGCGAAATCCCTGATCCGTTCGGGTTGGTCTTCGCGGGATCAAAGCCGAGGTCCTTTGCCACAGCGCAGGCTTGCGCGGCGAACGCCTCGTTGCTTTCGATCACGTCGATGTCTGCCAGCGCCAACCCGGCGCGCTGCAATGCCAGCCGGGTCGCCGGAACGGGTCCGATGCCCATGATCTTCGGATCGACTCCGGCGAGCGCGTACGCGACCAGCCGCCCCATCGGTTTCGCACCGCGCTTTTCCGCCGTCTCGCGATCCATCAGCACCACCGCGGCGGCACCGTCGTTGATGCCGGACGCATTGCCTGCGGTCACCGTGCCGTCCTTGCGAAACACCGGACGCAGCTTCGCCAGGTCCTCGGCCGTCGCATCGGCCCGCACGTGTTCGTCCGTATCGAACACCGTCTCGCCGCGTCGGGTCTTCAACTTGATCGGCAGGATCTGCTGCTTGAACCGACCCTCTGAAATCGCGTGCGCCGCACGGCGATGCGATTCCACGGCCAGCGCATCCTGGGCGCCGCGCGTAATCTGGTGACTCTCCGCCAGGTTCTCGGCTGTCTCGCCCATGTGGATGTTGTCGAACGGGTCGTGCAGCGCGGCCAGCATCATGTCGACCATTGCCGCATCGCCCATGCGCGCGCCCCAGCGCACACCCTGCGCCAGATAAGGCGCGCGGCTCATGCTCTCCACACCGCCGCCCAGCGCGATATCGGTATCGCCGAGCATGATGGTCTGCGCTGCCGACACGATCGCCTGCAAGCCTGAACCGCACAGCCGATTCAGCGTAAGCGCCGGCGCGTCCTTCGTCACGCCGGCGTTCATCGCCGCGACACGTGCCATGTACATGTCCTTCGGCTCAGTGTGGATCACATTGCCGAACACCACCTGTCCCACCTCGTCACCGGCGACGCCGGCCCGCGACAGCGCCTCGCGCACCACCTGGGCGCCGAGGTCGGTTGGCGCCACGTCCTTCAATCCGCCGCCGAAATCGCCGATCGCGGTGCGCACACCGGACACGACGACAACCTCGCGCTGCATGGCCATGTCAGTTCTCCCGTACAACCGGATTACGCAGCGTGCCGATGCCGCTGATCTCGATCTCGCAGACATCGCCGTGCTTCATGTTCGCGGTGGCGCCTTCCGTGCCCATCCACAGCACGTCACCGGGATACAGCGTCAGGTATCGCGTCATCGCCACCAGAAAATCGACCACGCCGAACACCATGTGGTTGGTCGGGAAGGCTACCATCTCCTTGCCATTCAGCCGCACCTTGGTGATCAGATCGTCCAACTTGAGATTGGTCTCGATCCACGGCCCCATCGGCTTGAACGTATCGGTGTTCTTCGCTCGCCACAGCGTGCGGTCGCTTTTCTGCCAGGTTCGCTCGCTGACGTCGTTGCCGATCGTGTAGCCCAGCACAGCGGACAGCGCATTGTCGCGTGTCAGGTGCTTGCACTGGCGGCCGATCACCACCACCAACTCGCCCTCGTACTGCACCTGATCCGTCGCATCCTTGGGAATGACGATGTTCGCGCCGTGCGCAATCAGCGCGTTGTTGGCGCGATACCCGGCGTCCGCGTTATTGGGCAGCTGCACGTTCAGACCGAGTTTCTCCGCGGCCTCTCGCACATGGTCGGCATAATTGAGGCCGGCGGCGTAGAAAGTCGGTGGTTCCACGGGTGTCAGCAACGTCACGTCCGACAGTTTCAGCCTGGCTGACGTCCGTTCCCAACTGTCGAACGGGGAGCCGCGCACCGGAATGATCGCGTCGCCCTCGACCACACCATAGGTCGGTTTACCATTCTGCTCGAAGCGTGCCCAGCGCATTTGCCGTGTTTCCTCTTCTGCCGTTGCATGGCGCCGCCGTCACGCGGTCGCCGCCTCCTTCACGCCCAGTTCCGTCATCATGCGTTCGCGCATGATGAACTTCTGCATCTTGCCGGTCACCGTCATCGGGAACTCCTCGACGAAGCGGATGTGTCGCGGTACCTTGTAATGCGCGATCTGGTCGCGGCAGAATTCGCGAACCTCCTCTGCGGTCAGCACCTCTCCGCCACGCAGCTTGACCCAGGCACACAGCTCCTCGCCGTAGCGTTCATCCGGCACGCCGAACACCTGCACGTCCTGGATCTTCGGGTGGCGATACAGGAATTCCTCAATCTCGCGCGGATATACATTCTCGCCGCCGCGGATCACCATGTCCTTGATCCGCCCGACGATCTTGAAATAGCCCTCATCGTCCATCGTGGCCAGATCACCGGTGTGCATCCAGCGTGGCGCATCGATCGCCTGGTCGGTTCGTTCCTTGTCGTTCCAGTAACCCAGCATCACCGAATAGCCGCGGGTGCAGAACTCACCCGACACACCGCGCGGCACGACCCGTCCCTCGGCGTCGATGATCTTCACCTCGAGATGCGGCTGCACGCGGCCCACGGTGGTGACCCGCCGTTCCAGGGGATCATCCGTGGTGGTCTGTGTGCTGACCGGGCTGGTCTCCGTCATGCCATAGGCAATGGTGATCTCGCTGAGATGCATGTCGCGGATGCAGCGGCGCATTACCTCGATCGGACAAGGCGCGCCCGCCATGATCCCGGTGCGCAGGCTCGACAGATCGAACTTCGCGAAATCCGCATGCTCCAGTTGCGCGATGAACATCGTCGGCACGCCGTGCAACCCCGTGCAACGCTCATCGGCCACCGTCTGCAACGTGGCCAGCGGATCGAACCCCTCGCCGGGATACACCATCGCCGATCCATGCGTGGTGCACGCAAGATTGCCCAGCACCATGCCGAAGCAGTGATACAGCGGCACCGGAATGCACAGCCGGTCGTCCGGCGTAAGCTGCATCGCCTCGCCTATGAAATAGCCGTTGTTCAGCAGGCCGTGATGCGTCAGCGTCGCGCCCTTCGGCGCGCCAGTTGTGCCGGAGGTGAACTGGATGTTGATAGCATCATCGAATTGCAGGCGCGGTCCCAGATTTGCCAGCGTCGCACGATGCGAAGCCTCCGCCATGCCATAGAGGCTGTCGAACGGAATGGTTCCCGGTGCCGGCTCCGACGCGATCTGGATCACCATCTCCAGCTCCGGCAGCGTCGCCGACTTCAGCCGTCCCGGCGGCGCGCTGCGCAATTCCGGCGCCAACGTGTTGACCATGCCGATGTAGTTGGACGTCTTGAACGACGTCGCGGTGATCAGCGCCCGGCAGCCCACCTTGTTCAGGGCATATTCCAACTCGGTCAGCCGATACGCCGGATTGATGTTCACCAGGATAAGCCCGGCCTTGGCGGTCGCGTACTGCGTCACCACCCATTCCGCGTTGTTCGGCGACCAGATGCCGATCCGCTCGCCCGGCCGCAAACCCAGCGCGACCAGTCCGGCCGCACATGCATCGACCCTCTCGCCCAGCTCGCGATAGCTCCAGCGCACATCCTGCTGGCGCACGATCAGTGCAGGCCGATCCCCCCACTGCGCGATCGCGCGGTTGAAGTTCTGGCCAATCGTCTCGCCGAGCAGTGGAACGTCGCTGGCGCCGTGCACGTAACTTGGTGCATCCTCCGTCATGGACGTGCTCCCATGCATTATTGTCGGGCTGATATTGTGCCGCTTCCCGCCTACATGGCCAGAGGCGACCCTAATGGCCAGAGGCGACCCTAATGGCCAGAGGCGATGGGGGGCGCTAGGCTGCCCGCCCGCAACAGGAGAGCCAGACATGGACGACATCGTCATCGTCTCCGCCGCCCGTACACCGGTGGGCAGCTTCAGCGGCGCGCTGGGCACGCTGTCCGCACACGCGCTGGGCGCCATTGCATTGCAGGCCGCATTCGAGCGCGCCGGGGTCGAAGCCGGCGATGTGGACGAGGTGATTTTGGGCCAGGTGCTGGCGGCGGGCGAAGGGCAGAATCCGGCGCGCCAGGCCGCTCGCGCCGCGGGCCTGCCGGATGGCAAGACCGCGTTCGGCATCAACCAGGTCTGCGGGTCAGGCCTGCGCGCGGTGGCGTTGGCCGCGCAGCAGATCCGCACCGGCGAAAGTGCCATCGTCGCGGCCGGCGGCATGGAAAGCATGAGCCTGTCACAGCATTCCGCCTATCTGCGCGCTGGCCAGAAGATGGGCGGGCTGGAGTTCATCGACACGATGCTGAAGGACGGGCTGTGGGACGCATTCCACGGCTACCACATGGGCAACACCGCGGAGAACGTCGCCAGCAAGTATCAGATCACCCGCGAGCAGCAGGATCAGTTCGCTCTTGCCTCGCAGCAGAAGGCGAGTGCGGCGCAGAAGGCCGGCCGGTTCAAGGACGAGATCGCGCCGGTGACGGTGAAGACCCGCAAAGGTGACGTGGTGGTGGCCGACGACGAATACATCCGCCATGACGCGAGCATGGAGACGATGGCGCGACTGCGGCCGGCGTTCAGCAAGGACGGCACGGTCACGGCCGGCAATGCGTCCGGCATCAACGACGGCGCGGCGGCGCTGGTGCTGATGAGCGCGTCGGAGGCGGTGAAGCGTGGCCTGAAGCCGCTGGCCCGGATCGCGGCGTTCGCCACGGCGGGGGTAGATCCGGCGGTGATGGGCACCGGTCCGATCCCGGCAACTCGGAAGGTGCTGGCGCGGGTGGGGTGGAAGGTCGATGACCTTGACCTCATCGAGGCCAACGAGGCGTTCGCCGCGCAGGCGCTTGCGGTGAACAAGGACCTCGGCTGGAACACCGACAGGGTGAACGTGAACGGCGGCGCGATCGCCATCGGTCATCCGATCGGGGCGTCTGGTGCCCGCGTGCTGATCACGTTGCTCCACGAGATGCAGAAGCGGGACGCAAAGAAGGGGCTGGCGACGCTGTGCATCGGTGGCGGCATGGGT
>DATKFJ010000122.1:0-7262 GCA_035511435.1 Acetobacteraceae bacterium
CACCCTGGAACCCAACGCCGCGACACGCGCGCTGTTCGCCGACCAGTACCGCCGCTTCCTGCGGATGCAGGACCATCGGCGCGAACTATCGCCGCCTAGCTGAAGGTTGCGGAGTCCGGAAACCGCGCTCGGCTTCGGCGACAGCGGACAAGATGGTGAAGACCAACTTGCATAGAGTTCGTTGGTGGGCGCAGTAGGACTCGAACCTACGGCCCGCTGATTAAGAGTCAGCTGCTCTACCAACTGAGCTATGCGCCCAGCCACCGGCAAGGGGCCGCGCTATACCAAGCCCCCGACCCAAAGGGAAGGCCCCCAAAGGCTAGGCCCCCGCCCGCAACGCACCCGCGAGAATCGCATCGGCGCATTTCTCGGCCGTCATCAGGACCGGGAAATTCGTGTTCGCGCACGGCACCACCGGGAAAATCGAGGCGTCCACGACGCGCAATCCGTCCACTGCCCGCACGCGCCCGGCCGGATCGGTCACCGCCATCGCATCGTCCTCGCTGCCCATCCGGCACGTGCAGGACGCATGCCAAACGCCCACCGCCGCCTGGCGCACAAACGCCTCCAACTGTTCGTCGTCACGCAGCAGCCCGTCCAGCGTGAACCCCTCCATGATTAGGTTCCTGATCAAATAGCTGCGCAGCGCGGCCGGCCCGTCCAACGCCCGCGCCAACGCATCCGTCAGCCACTTGTTCTTCTTGCTCACCAGCCCGACCTGGCGGACCTTGTCGCTATAACTCGCGGGAAACGGATCGGTGGTCACCGATTGCATCGTCGGCGTCAGGTGCATTGCACCGAACCGGCGCACGCCATCCATCATCCGCTCCAGGTCGCGCGGATCGGACAGCAGATTGAAGTCCACCGTCGGTTCGTCGCGCCAGTTCGCCGACGCAAGCTTCACCTCGCCCGTCTCGGAATACGTCTTGTACACCGTCACGATGAACGAACCGATCTGCTCGCCCACCGCGTGCCACGACGTCTTGTTGGTGACCACGGTGAACATGTCGCCGGGCGGTATGCCGTCAAGCTGCGATGAATAGCGCAGCGCCAGATAGATGTGCCGCCGCGTATAGTCGTTGACGATCCGCGCGTGCGGCTTGATGAAGGCGGCAACCGCCACCGCCGGATGATCCTGCAGCCGCTGCCCCACGCCGGGCATGTTGGCGCGTACCTCGATCCCCAGATCGCGCAGATGCCCCGCCGGGCCGATGCCGGCACGCAGCAGATGCGCCGGCGAATGGATCGCGCCGGACGACAGGATGACCTCGCGGCCGCGGAATTCTGTCTCGCGTCCGCCCACCAGCGCCGTCACGCCCACGCAGCGCAGCCCCTCGAACAGCAGCGCGCTGACCTGCGTGTCGGTGGAGATCGTCAGGTTCTCGCGCATCCGCGTGCCCGGATCGAGATAGCCGATCGCCGCCGAAACGCGCCGCTCGTAAACGTTGGAGATGGTGATGGGAAAATACCCGTCGCGGAATTCCGCATTCTGGTCCAGCAGATAATCGTAGCCGGCGGCCTTGAACGTTTCGCCTGCCGCCTTCGCATGTTGCGGCCACAGGTCGGGAAAAATCCGCCGCACCGGGATGCGGCCTTGGTTGCCGTGCCATGGACCGTCGAAGTCCATGTCGCGCTCCACCTTCTTGAAGAACGGCAGCACGCTGTCCCAGTTCCATCCCTTCGCACCGCGCGCATGCCACTCGTCGTAATCCGTCGGCGCGCCGCGATTGGCAAGCTGGCCGTTGATCGACGACCCGCCACCCAGCACGCGCGCCTGCTCATACGTGCGCAGCTTCGGCCGAGGCTGGTCGGGCCGGTTGTGCGGAATGACTTCTGTGGTGACCTTCAGCGCGGACCAGGTATACGCCGGGTTCAGATATGCGGTGCCGGGATACGAATCCAGAATCGCCGCCGGCACCTTGCCGTGCGGCGTATCCTGACCCGCCTCCAGCAGCAGCACCCGGTTCGCCGATCGCGCTGACAGCCGGTTGGCCAGAACGGAACCGGCGGAACCGCCGCCGACGATGATAAAGTCGTAATCCATCAACTGCGCTCAGTGTGTTTCGGTGTGGAATGTCTTCGACACGATCCGCCACCCTTCGGCCAGTTTCACGAACGTCAGGTAATCGGTGAAGTACCGCGGTGGGATTTGGCAATGCACCTTGGCAAACGCCGTGGTGGGACCCGACCGGTCGATCTGCACCACCCAATCACGCCGCGGCAGGTCCTGGCTCTGTGCGGATTTGCGACTGCGCACCATGTCGAACCATTGCTCGCGCGACATGTCGCCAAGCTTGCCGTCGGTCACGCCGAACAGATGCGCCACATTGTGGAACACGCTGCCGAGTTTTTCGATGTTACCTTCGTACAGGCCGTCGAAGTAGGTCTGCAACGCCTGTTCCAGTTCGTTCAGATCGGATGCCATCGTTTCCCTCCGGTTCATCTGTCATCGCCTGAAGCGCCCCGCTGTGATCGCGCGATGCGCCCTGCCGGGGCAACAACGTGCCTTACACCCCTAGTTTGGTCGCCAGATCCTCGATGTCCGTCGCCACCACGTCCCAGTCCTGCTCGGCTGCGTAATCGCGCTTCTGGTGCGGGCCATATTCCTTCGGCCGCGGGAAGAACGCCGTCATCAGCCCGCACTTGCGCGCGTGCCCAAGATCGCCGTTATGCGCCGCCGCCATCATCACCTGCCCCGGCGCTACGTCCAGCATCTTCGCGACGCCTAGATACGTCTCCGGATCAGGCTTGAAATGCCTGAACAGATCGGACCCGAACACCATGTCCCACGGCAGCCCGCCGTACTTCGCCATGTTGGTCAGCAGCGACACGTTGCCGTTGGACAGCGGCCCGATGATGAACCGGCGCTTCAACCGCGTCAGTCCAGCCACCGAATCCGGCCACGGGTTCAGCCGATGCCAGCCGCGATTGATGTGTCGCAGATCATCCTCGCTCAACCCGGAAATGCCGAACTGCTTCACCAGCACATCGAGCGACGCGCGGTGAAGGGCATCCAGCGTCGACCACGGCTGCTCACCCTTGCGCACGCGGTCCATCGACGGGTGATAGGCCGCGCGCCAGGCATCCACCAGCGCGGTCCAGTCCGCATCGACGCCGCGTTGCCGTCCGAATGCGGTCAGATCGGCGATCAGGCTGCTGCGCCAGTCCACCACCGTGCCGAACGTATCGAACACGATCGCTACCGGTTGCCTGCTTGCCATGGCGTCCTCCCCCTGCTTGTCGGCACCAGCCAAGCGGTGTGCGCCGCCGCGGTCAAGCCGCGCCTATTGGCCGCCTACTCGGCATCCTGCTAACTGATGCGGCTTATTTGGCCCGCGCGCGTGGCAGCCGCAGATGAGAAGCGACAACACCATGATGTCCGCCAGGACAAGTCTCACCACGCTGTCGACCGTGCTCTGCGGCATTTTTCTGCCCTTGCAGCCTGCGCTTCACGCCGCCCCCGCGCGTGAGGCACTGGTGATCGGCGACGCCACCTACAACACGCTCCCGCAACTGCCCGCCTGCCTGCTGTCTGCCCATTCGGTCACGTCTGCCCTGCGCGGCCTTGGCTTCGACGTGGTGGAACGCGAGGACGCTTCGAGTGGCGGGACCGATGGCGCGATCGGCGAGTTCGCCAAGCGGTTGGCGGCCGCACCAGGAGCGGCGGCTTTCGTCTACACATGCACCTATGCCACCGCGTTCAACGATCGGGCGTTTCTGTTGCCGGCATCAGCCAACATCGTGCGCCCCGCCGACGTGCTCACCCAGGGCGTGCTGGCGAAATCGCTGTTGGACGTGGTCGCGCGCGGCGGTGCCGGTGCCGCCGTCGTTGCAATGGACGTTGTGCCGGCGCCCGGCAGCACTGCCACTACCGGGCTGGACACATTGGCGCAGGGCTCCCTGCCCGATGCGTTGGGCATCATCGCCGCCAGCCAGGTGAAGCCGCAGGACGCGCCGACGCCGCTCGCCGCCGCCCTGGTCGCCAGCCTGAAGCCACCGGCGGTGCAGGTGGGACCGCTGCTGGCAGCCGTGCAGCAGCAACTCGGCGCCAGCAAAGCGGTGACACTGGCGGCACTGCACCTGCCGGCGACGTCAGGCGATCTGGCCGGTGCGCCGCCACCACCGCCTCCGACAGTGCCTGCAACGGCCAAGGCGTCCGCACCGACCCCGGCGCCCGCTTCGACCCCGGCGCCTGCACAGATCACTGCGCCTGCTGCGAATGGCGCGCCATCCCCGACGGCTTTCCCGGCCGACGAGCAGATGACCGAGGCCGATCGTCGCCGAGTGCAAACCGTGCTCGCACGTCTCGGCTACTACGATGGCCAGGTGGACGGCATATTCGGCTCCGACACCCGAGCCGCGATCCGCCGCTACCAGCACGAACTGGGCGCCGCGATGACGGGTCGACTCACGTCCGCACAGGCAACCAAATTGGCAGGCGGGCAGTGACTGCGACCGCCCGGGAGAAGCATGCATGGGCCTGAAGGCCAAATTCAACATGGTGATGCTTCTGGCGTTCATCGGCGGCCTCGGCCTCGCCGCGGCGCTTTCGTGGCGTATCGTGCACGACAACGTCCGCCGCGAAGTACTCCTGGAGGCACGCATCATGATGGCGGAGGCGTCGGCGATTCGTGACTACACGGCGAACGAAATCGAGCCGCTGCTCGCCGATCAGATCAAGACGCGTTTTCTGCCGCACACCGTGCCATCCTGGGCGGCGCAGACCAACCTGCGCGCGATGGCTGCGCAATTCCCGGATTACACCTACAAGGAAGCCGCGCTTAATCCCACCAATCCCGCTGATCGCGCGACCGACTGGGAGAGCGGCATCATCGGCCAATTCACCCGCGACCCTTCGCTCACCGAATTCACCACCACGCGTGACACGCCAACCGGACCGAGCCTGTCGATCGGGCGGCCGATCCGCATCACCGACAAGGATTGCCTGACCTGCCATTCGACGCCATCCGCCGCTCCGGCTTCGATGATCGATCTGTACGGCACCACCAACGGGTTCGGCTGGAAGCTGGGCGACGTGATCGGTGCGCAGATCGTTTCAGTACCCATGCGCGTTGCGCTGGATCGCGCCAATGCCGAATTCAAGATCTACCTCGGCGCGCTGGTCGGCGTGTTCGCCGTGACGATCGTGCTGATGAACCTGCTGCTGCATTTCGTCATCGTGAAGCCGATCCGGCGGATGTCGGCGATCGCCAGTGAAATCAGTCTGGGCAACATGGCCGCGCCGGAATTCCCGGAACGCGGGCACGACGAGATCGCCTCGCTTGGCGGCTCCTTCAACCGAATGCGGCGCAGCCTGGCCAACGCCATGAAGCTGCTGGAGAGCTGACATTTCCGATATCCCCACCCAGATCGGCCGCTATCGCATCGAACGCGTGCTCGGTCGCGGCGCCATGGGGGTGATCTATCAGGCGCACGATCCGGAAATCGACCGCGAGGTCGCGATCAAGCTGATCCGCGCCGACCTGATCAGCGGCGATGACCATGCCGACTGGCTCGCCCGCTTCCGCCAGGAGGCACAGGCCGCGGGCCGCTGTGCGCACCCGAACATCGTCGCGATCTACGATTTCGCCGTGCACGAGGGGAACCCCTTCCTTGCGATGGAATATGTCGAGGGCAGCAATCTCGGCCAGCACCTGACCCGCCAAGGTGCGGTTTCGCCGCCGGAAGCGATCGCCCTGATCGGCCAGGTGCTGGATGCGCTGGCCTGTGCACATGGCCTCGGCATCGTGCATCGCGACGTCAAGCCGGCGAACATCCTGCTGCTTGCCAGCGGGCGTGTGAAGATGACGGACTTCGGCATTTCGCGCCTCGATACGTCCGCGCTGACGCAAACCGGTTCGGTGCTTGGCACGCCGAGTTACATGTCGCCGGAGCAATGCCGAGGCGATCCGGTGGATGCGCGCAGCGATCTGTTCTCCACCGGTGTCGTTCTGTACGAAATGTTGAGCGGCGAAAAGCCGTTCAAGGGCCGCAACTTCACTGAAGTCGCGTTCCAACTGCTGAATGAACCGCCGGCGGACATCCGCATCAAGCGTACCGACCTGGCGCCGTCGCTGGTCGCGGTGCTGCATCGTGTCTTGGCCAAGCAGCCTGCCGATCGCTTCGCGTCCGCTGTCGAGATGGCGGCGGCGCTGCGTGCGACGGCCGACGAGGCCGCCGACAACACCATCGTCGCGCCGCGCGCCCAGGGTGCTTTGAGCGAGGCGCGTGCAGTGAGCGAGGCGCCTGCATTCACCGAGGCGACGCTCCGCACAATAGAGCACCGGCTGGCGCAGCATGTCGGCCCGATCGCGCGCCATCTCGTGCAGAGCGCGGCACGCCAGTCGCACTCGCTGGACGAACTGCACGAGACGCTGGCGCAGCGGATCGAACAACCGGAACAGCGTGCGCAATTCCGCCGGGACTCAGCCGGTGATCCGCCAGCCGCGGCAACGCAATCACGGGCCGACATCGCACAGCCGCAGGTCCAGCAGGCCGAGCGTGAATTGACCCGATACATCGGGCCGATCGCGCGGATCCTGGTCAAGCGCGCACTATCGACCGCGCGATCGCCCGACGAATTTTGGCAACAACTGGCGACGCATATCGCATCCGAAGCCGATCGGCAGGCATTCCTGCAAAAGCGGGCTCTGCCGCCTACCCCGCCGGTTGCGGGAGGGGGTCGGGGGAAGCGGTAGGACGGCAGTCATCAGCTTTTTTCCGTCGAAACGCGCGAACCATCAAAAATTCCCGAACAGTCCGCGCAGGAATCCCGGCGTCAGCGCGGTCAGCGGATTGACGGTGACCTGCGGATTGTCCAACGCACCGTGCAGCGCATAGCTGGCGGCAAACAGCCCCCCGCCGCGCTCCGGACTGAACAGCCTGCCGACGAACGGAATGTTGCCCAGCAGCGAATTGAAGAAATACGCCGGCACGATCGTGCCCTGCATATCGATCTGCCGATCCGCGAGATCGATCCGTCCCTTCGCCGTCAGCCCCAGCGATGAACTGAACGCGCGCGCATCGGCAATATCCAGCGCGTCGTCGGTAAGCCGGAACGGCGCAACCAACCGGCGGAAACCCAGGCCGGGACCCTGCATGACCTCAACCAATCCGTACAGCGTCATCGCCTGCAGCAGCCTGCCCAAAGCCGGCACCCCCTGGAGGCGAAAATCTTCGATATCCGCGGTCCCCGTCAGCGGCCGATCTGCCTGTGCGTCGTTGTAGTGCGCCTGCACCGACAGCCGTCCGCCCTCCATCGT
>DATKFJ010000123.1:0-4765 GCA_035511435.1 Acetobacteraceae bacterium
AAGACCGCGGTGGTGGAGCGCGAAAATCTCGGCGGCATCTGCCTGAACTGGGGCTGTATTCCGACCAAGGCACTGCTGCGCACCTCCGAGATCAATCACCTGCTGCACCATCTGCCCGAGTACGGCTTTGCCGCCGTTGAACCACGGTTCGAACTCGACAAGGTGGTGAAGCGGTCGCGCGCGGTGGCGAAGCAGCTTTCGAACGGCGTGGCGCATCTGATGCGCAAGAACAAGATCACCGTGTTCGACGGCAGCGGCAAGCTGGCCGGCAAGCAGACGCTGGCGGTGGAAAAGGACGGCAAACCGGTCGCCACGTTGAAGGCGCCGCATATCATCCTGGCGACCGGCGCGCGCGCCCGGCAGCTTCCCGGCATCGAAACGGACGGAAAACTGATCTGGGCGTACAGGGAGGCGATGGTGCCCACCGAGTTTCCGAAATCGCTGCTGGTGATCGGCTCTGGCGCGATCGGCATCGAGTTCGCCAGCTTCTACCTCAACATGGGCGCGGCGGTGACGGTGGTGGAAGTGCTGCCACGCATTCTCCCGGTCGAGGACGAAGAGATTTCCAGTTTTGCCCACAAGGCGTTCGAGAAGCAGGGCATGAAGATCATGACCGGCGTTGCGGTGAAGGGGGCGAAGAAGGGCCGTGACAGCGTCACGGTCACCGTGGAAGCGGGGGGGAAATCGCAGGATATCACGGTCGATCGCGTGATCTCGGCGGTCGGCATCGTCGGCAACGTGGAGGATATCGGCCTGGAAGGCACGGGGGTGAAAGTCGATCGCACTCATGTAACGATCGACGAATACTGCCGCACGGGTGAACCGGGCGTGTATGCGATCGGCGACGTGGTCGGCCCGCCGTGGCTGGCGCACAAGGCGATGCATGAAGGCGTGATGTGCATCGAAAAGATCGCCGGGCTGAACGACGTGCATCCGATGGATGTGACGAACATTCCCGGCTGCACGTATTGCCGGCCGCAGGTTGCCTCCGTGGGATTGACCGAGGCGCGTGCGAAGGAGGCAGGGCACGAGGTGAAGGTGGGAAAATTCCCCTTCATCGGCAACGGCAAGGCGATCGCGATGGGCGAACACGAAGGCCTGGTGAAGACCGTGTTCGACGCGAAGACCGGCGAGCTTCTCGGCGCGCACATGATCGGCGCCGAGGTGACGGAGCTGATCCAGGGCTACACCATCGCACGCACGCTGGAGAGCACGGAAACCGAACTGATGAACACGGTGTTCCCCCACCCGACGATCAGCGAGACGATGCACGAGGCGGTGCTGGCGGCGTACGGACGCGCGCTGCATATCTGACATCAGATGGCCGGCACTCATTCAGCCGCGCGCTGTCAAAGCGCCGTAAAGTCCGCGCAGTCGTTCGGTGATCGGTCCAGGCACCGGCGCATTCAACGCGCGGCCATCGATTGAGCGAACCGGCGTGACACCGCCGAACGTGCCGGTCACAAATGCTTCGTCGGCCGCATAGACATCCAGCAGCGTGAACGCGCCCAGCCGGATCGGTATTCCGGCCGCTTCACACAGGCCGATCACCTTGCCGCGGGTAATCCCCCTGAAGCAGCCCTGCCCGGTCGATGTCAGCACCACCCCGTCGCGCACGCAGAAGAAATTCGTCGCATTGCAGCTTGCGACATAGCCCGCATCGTCCAGCATCAGCGCCTCATCCGCGCCCGCCTTATAGGCCTGGATCAGCGCCAGGATCAGATTCAGCCGGCTATGCGAATTCAGCGCCATGTCGAACTGGTCCGGCCTGGTGCAGCGGATCGTCGAGGTGAACAGCGACAGTCCCGTCATCGCCAGCTCAGCCGGTGGTGATTTGTGTTCCGCCACGATCACCACCGTTGCCGGCCCCACCGCCTGGCGCGGGTCCTGGCTTGGCGTGCGCTTCACGCCGCGCGTGACCATCAGCCTGATATGCACGCCGTCGTGCATGTCATTGGCCCGACACGTCGCGTGCAACGCCTCCATCAGCGCCGCGCGTGTCATGCCGATGTCGAGGTCGATCATGCGCGCACCGCCGAACAACCGGTCCAGATGCTCGTCCGCGAACAGCAGCCGGCCGGCGATCAGACGCAGGCCCTCCCACACGCCATCACCGGCGATGAAGCCGCCGTCGAACACCGACACCATCGCTTCGGCACGCGGCACCAGCTTGCCATCGACCCACACCTTAACCGTGGCGTTGCGCGGGTCCTCCACGATATCCTGGCTGCCGGCCATGCTGGCATCTTTCCCTTCCAACCATTCATCAGCCGATCGTCACGGCCGGACTGACCGTTCCGTCCACATCGTCCGAAGGTGCGAAAACGCCATCGTCGATCCCCAGGCCCGGCCGCTCATCGAGGTCCATACAGCCATCGCGCGGCAACTGCATGCCCGGAGGCAGCGCCGAGTGAAGATGCGTGTGGAACATGTGAAACTCGACCAGTGACACGGCACGGCGCGCCGCGCCGAGATGCAGGCTGGCGGCCTGCAACACCGCGGTGCCATGACACTGCGTGGTCACGGAGATCCCGGCCGCCGTCGCGCAGGCGATCAGCTTTAGCGCACCCGTGATGCCGCCGCACAGGCCAGCGTTGATCTGCAACATGCCGACAGCGCTCTGTCGCACGAGACGGTGCAGCACGTCATGGCGGAATTCGCCCTCGCCGGCGATCACGGTCAGTCCGCCGGAGCGTTGCAGCGACACCAGGCCATCGATGTCGTCGACCGGCAGCGGCGCCTGGATCGCGCGCACGCGCTGTGCGGCGAGCTGTTCAAGCCACGCGGACGCGGTGCCGCGCGTCAGCAAGCCGAGTGCGTCGACGATGATTGCGACGTTGCTGCCGACCGCATCGCGCACCGCGGCGACACGGGCGATGTCGTCAGCCATCGGCAGCGCGCCGATCTTCAGTTTCACCGCCGGAAATCCCAGTGCGACATAGCGGCGCATTTCAGTCGCCAGCTCATCCGGACCTTCGTCATCGGCATACAGCCCGCCGCTGGCATAGACCGGTGCCGCATGGCGGCACGCACCGGGCAGGACATAAAGCGCAGCGTCGAGAGATTTCGCGTGCAGGTCCCACAACGCGATGTCGATCGCGCTCGCCACGGCGGCATCGGACCAGTGCGCATCGGACCATAGTGTCGCGTGGTTCGCCTCGATCAGGCTGGCATCCGCGCCCAGCAGCAACGGCGCGACCAGTGCGAAGCGTGCGTGAAACGGCGCCGTATCGTTGTCGTCCGACCAACCTTCACCGACGCCGATCCGCCCGTCCTCGGTCACCACGTGCACCAGCGGCACGCGGCGCTCGCGCCAGCGCCACGAAGGGTTCCAGGATCGGCCATCCAGCACGCGGTGGAAATCGAAGCTGCTGAGACCGGTGATCCGTGAGCGGAGTGGCGGATCGATCATGCCAAAGGAATGCGGCACCGGCACCTGCCGGTCAACCGGCATCGTGCAGCATTGCCGCCTGACGCCCCCATTCGTGGCATGGCTCCTCGGTCTGCCGGGGGTGCCGTCGACACGGCCACGCCACGTCCCGCGTTGTCGTCGCCGACGATGATGATGGGGACAGTCGCGATCGAGTGTTGTCCGTGCGCGCGGATTGTTACCCAGCGAACCAGCCCATGCCGGTTGCTGCCCAGTTAGTATGATTAACGTATCGGTTCAGCCGTACAACCAACGGATGCCCGGCCGGGACAATTAATTGACGCCGCCGCGCGCGCATTCCTATCGTCAGCCGCTGTCAGCAACCGCCACCGCGAAGGATGCATGAATGACCGATACCACCTGGCAACGGCGCGCCGCACTTGGCCTCGGCGTCGCCGGTGCCGCGGCGACACTCGTCGCCTCGCGCGCCTCGGCGCAGACCGCCAGCACATGGGATCGCATCCGCGGCAAGAAGGAACTGCGCATCGGCGTCACCTCTGGCGAGCCATGGTTCTACAAGGACCCGGCCAGCGGTGCGTGGAGCGGTATCGGTTACGCGGCCGGCGCGGCGATCGCCAAGGACCTGGACGTGACGCTTACACCGGTGGAAACCACCTGGGCCAACGCGGTCGCCGGGTTGCAGGCGGACCAGTTCGACGTGATGTTCGTGCTGGATGCGACGCCGCAGCGCGCGCTGTCGCTCGATTTCCCGGTGCAGCCGTTCTTCTACTACGCGCAGGGCGTGCTGGTGCGCGATGGGCTGGCGGCGAAGCACTGGGCCGATCTGGACAAGCCCGACGTGCGCATGGGCGTCACGCTGGGAACCGCGCCGGATCGCGATGTCACCGCGCGCCTGCCGCACGCGCGGATCGAGCGCTATCCGGGGAATGACCAGACGATCATGGCGTTCCAGTCAGGGCACGTCGATGCGGTAAGCCTGTATCACCCAGCGCTGGTGATGCAGCAGCATCGCGTGCACATGGGCAAGGTGGTGCTGCCGGAGCCGATCCGCGCCTCCACCACCTCGGCCGGCGTGCGGCGCGAGGCCGACAAGACGTGGCGTGACTGGCTGGGTCTGGCGCTGGATTTCTATTACGTCACGGGACAGACGCAGGGATTCTACGAGGCGTTCCTGCAGTCCAGGGGGATCGATCCGAACGAAGCGCCGGCGGTGATGCGGGAGATGTGGGGAACGTCGCAGGGGTGAGCATGATGGTAGAATGCACGCGCGCAATCGCGACACAGACTACATGGATTTGAATTTCGAGTCAGTGCGCGCCGACGCCTACGTCAGTGGATTGCAACGCGCCAGCACGCATGCGTGCCGTGTTCACT
>DATKFJ010000124.1:0-8686 GCA_035511435.1 Acetobacteraceae bacterium
TTCCAGCGTTTCGTGCAGCAGTTCGCGCGCGGCGTGCAGTGCGGACCGGTGGCCGATTACCAACAGGCGCAGGCCGCCGGCATCGATGCGAGGCTTCAGACGGCGGCACGCCTTGACGATGATCTCCGGGCCGATGCCGGCTGGATCGCCCATGGTGATGGCCAGGTTCGGTGCGGTCGTCACGGTGTCCTCCTGGTGCGGTCGCGTGTTAGTAAGCGGCCATCCCATGGTTGTCACCGCTCCGCTGTTGCGTGCCATCCCGGACGGCTCGCCGCAGCCGGTCGATGTCGTTGTGTTGGTGCCGCCGGGCTATCCGCATTCCGGCGTGTTCGCCGAGGTCGCGGAGACACTGCTGTACGGGTTCCGCACGCTGGGCCATGATGCGCACCCGCGCGACAGTGTGCGGCATGGAGTTCCGGTCGTTCTGCTCGCCGCACAATTGATGACGGAGGCGGATGCTCAGCAGATTCCGGCAGGCACGATCATCTACAATCTGGAGCAGATCCGGCCCGGTTCGTGGGCGGAAAGGCCTGGGTATCAGGAGCTGCTGCGGCGGCACACGGTGTGGGATTGCGATGCCCGAATGTCGCGGCGATCCGCGAGGCGAGCGGCCATCCCGATGTGTACCATGTGCCGATCGGTTACGTGCCGCAGTTGACGGATCAGAGGAGTGGCGTATCCGGTTCCAGTCCGAGCAGAACCCGGCCCGTGGTTTCCATCACGCGTGGATGAACGCCGATGTGTAGCGTGATCGCATGCACGTCGCGAAAGGCCCGTTCCAATGGGCAACTCACGTAGAGCGAACTCGCGCCAGCCCCGATATAAAGGAGATCGACGGCTTGCACGGCACTGGAAACAGCATGGGACGCGGCAAGCCGGACATCCGCGCGCGCCTCCATCGCGACCTCGCCGGTTGCGATCAGTTTCGTCCACAACCGTTCCAGGCTGTCGAAAAGATACAGCCGGGCCGAACGCACGAGTGATTCAGCCTGAGACACCCGGACCTGCGCACCGTGATTTTCCCTTAGCATCTGGGTGCTCCGCTGGAGCGCTTTCGCACCAGCGATTTCACCGAATGTTTCGATCGCGGTCCGGGCGATTCCCAGTGCCATCGCGCCGAGGCCGGGGACAATCCGGGAAGCCGCCGGTATCCGATAACGGAACTCTGGCAGGACACGCGGATCGTCGAAGCCGGACCCATAGTCATCCGCCACAAAGACGTCCCGGACCACGACGTCATGGCTCCCGGTGCCCCGCAGTCCCCCGACCGTCCAGGTATCAATGATTTCGCACGCCGTGGCCGGAACGAGCATGAACCTTGTATCCGGCGTGCCGGCCGGCGTCAGCCGCGGCTTCCCGTCTTCATGGACGCCGCACAAGAGTACCATCCAGGCGGCGAGTTCGCATCCGCTCACCAGCGACCACCGGCCGCTCACACGGTAACCGCCGTCCACGATATGCGCCTGGCCTGAGGCGCGGGTACTGTTGGCGGTAATGACATCGGGATCGCCGTGGATGGTTCGCGCTGCCGCGGGCGACAGCTGAGCAACGGTCCAATGAGCGTTACCGTTCATTACGCACCACGCGACAGACGCGTCAGCGCGCGCCAACTCCTCAAAAACCTCCATCGCCTCCATCGGCGAGAGGTCAAGCCCTCCGTAGGCGCTCGGGAGATAGACGCGGAAAAACCCCGCCTGAGCCAGTTCGAACGCGATTTCCTCCGGTATCCGGCGTCCGGACTCAATACGGTCGCGCTCCATCAGGATTCGAGACCGGAACGTTCGAACGCTCTCCAGGATGTCGGTGCCGGCTCTCATGATTGCAATGCCTCCCATTTTTATCGGAACAATTTCGGCGGACCGGGGAACCTCGGGGTTATGTTGTTACGAACAGGAGCCGCTCGTTCAACTTACAGTCGTAATAGAAAATAGTCCTGCCGAATTCGAACTTGCACCACGCGCGGGCTCTTCAAGCCGGACCGGCACGATGCTGGGCGACGATCCGCGAAACGGTTGGCGGGCTGGAATACGCGTTTGGCGATGTCCAAACCGACTGTGGTAACTTCCATGGTGGGCGGTTCCTGTAAGCTCGTTGCACTCACAGCTACGAGCTTGGCACACGATGCCGAATAGGAGCCGTCCACCGCATCAATTTTGAACAGATCGTGTGGTGACCCCAAAGACGCCTCACCCCAACCTCCTCCCGCAAGGCGAGGGGGGAATATTTTGTCGCTTACAGCGCGTCGGCGACCGCGTCGTGGAAGCGGCGCATCACCGCAAGATGGTCGGCGACCGTGCGGCCAGCGATGCGCTTGTGGTGGCGGCGCGCGAAGGTGTTGGTGAGCGTAAGATGCGTGACACCGGCGCGCTGCCAGAAGCGGGCTTCCTCGCGCCAGTCGGTTTCGCTGCCGGCGCCGCCGGAAATCCACGCCTCGATGCCGATATGCGTCGGATCGCGGCCGGACTGTTCGGTCAGCCGGCGCAGCTTGTCGAATTCGGCGAGTGCCGCGTCGCCGGGCGGGTAGGCGTTCATGATCCAGCCGTCGCCGAGTGTGGCGATGCGTTCCAGCGTCTGATCGACGTGACCGCCGAACCACACCGGGATTCTGCGGTGCACTGGCAAGGGGTTGATGCCGGCGTCCTCGATGGTGTGCCATTGGCCCTTGAAGGTGACGTGCGGTTCTGCCCATAGCGCCTGCATCACCTGCACCTGCTCGGCCGAGCGCCGGCCTCGGTTGGTGAAGGTCTCGTTCAGGGCGGTGAATTCCACCGGGTTCCAGCCGACACCGACACCGAGCCGGAAACGCCCGCCGCATAGCACGTCGAGGCATGCCGCCTGCTTGGCAACCAGCACCGCCTGGCGCTGCGCCAGGATCAGCACCTGGGTGGAGAATTCGGTGGTTGCGCGGCAGGCGCCAGCCAGGAAGGCGAACGCGACGAAAGGGTCGTGGAACAGATCGGCGGAGGTGTTGCGATCGCCCCATTCGGGGCGGCTCGCGACGTTCACACCTAGAACGTGGTCAGGCAGGCCGAGGTTGGTGTAGCCGAGTTCCTCCGCTGCCTGGGCGAAGTCTCGCATCACGTTGGGTTCGCCACCGATGTCGGTCAGCGGCAGCATCACGCCCAGTCGCATTGAAGCCTCCGTTGTGGGTTGCGGCGACTATAGCACGTCGTCGGTGCGCAGCAGGCGTTGCAGGAAGCCGGCATCGCCGAACGCGCCGGATCTGGAGACCAGGCGCTGGCCGTCCCAGGTGCCGCCGCGCAGGATCGAGGTCGGTACGCCGGGTTCGATCTCGCCGTCAACGTCGAGGTGCGTCACATCGAGCGCATCGCACAGGTGGCGCAGCGTTTCGCCGCCGGTGACGAACAAGGTGCCGGGGCGTTCGATCGCACGCAGCAATTCGGCGAATTGCGCTGTGATCGCGCGGCGTGCGGTGTCGCGCGGTGTGATGGCGGGCAGATCGACGGTCACGACTGCGGCGCCATGCGCGAGATGGCGTGCGATCTGTGTCGGGTGATGCATTGGCAGTCGCCGATGCAGGTCCGGCACTGCGGCGAGTTGCGTGGCCGATGCGCGATGATCGCTGCCTATCAGCGCGAGTATCGGTCGCGGCAGCTTTGGTCTGGGTACCGGAAGCCGGCCGGCCAGTGCGCCGGCCAGTCCGCCGGTGCCGCACCACAATACGCGTCCCTGCAAGGCGCGGCCGTCGGCCACGATAGCGTCGAGGTCAGCGTTGGTTTCCGCATCGTACAGGCGCACGTCGATGTTGCGCTGTCGCAGTGCGGCGGGCAGATCGACGCCGGTGTCCTGCCAGCCATCGACGGTGCGGAAAAGTTGCCGACCGCCGCGCGTGATGCGGCCCTGGAACGGGAAGGCTGGCGCCAGAATGCAGTGGTCGAACTGCGTGATGCACGCCGCGAGTTCGAGCGCTACGTGGCCGCGCAGCAGGCTGTCGATCTTTTTGAATGCCGGGTCGCCGTTTGTGAGCAGCGGCGCGAAGCGTGCGATCGCCGCGGTTGCTTCGGCTGCGGGCAGGTCGCGCGTTGCAGTGTCGATGGCGATGGATTGGTGGGGGATCGGGTCGGTGCGCCACGTTGTTGCGATCGGGCCGGTCAGCGGCACGAAGCGCGCGGCGCTGTCCAGCGCGCCGGTCAGATCGTCGGCGAGCAGGCGCAGGCGGGTCAGTCTTCCGTGTCGCACTATCGGGTTTTCGGCATTTCGAATCCGGCGCCGCGTTCAACGAAGCGGACGATGGCGGTCAGGTCCGTGTTCTCTGAATCGGCGAAGATGGCGTGCTTGAACAACAGACGCGTCGCCTGGCAGACCCACATCGGAACGCCGAGTTCCTCGCCCTGTTCCATCGCGAGATCGATGTCCTTCATCAGGATGTGCAATGCGGCACCGTAGTTGAAATCGCGGCTCAGCACGGCGCGGGGGAACATGGTCTGCGTCGCGGTGTTGTTGCCGGTACCGGCGTTGATCGCGCGCAGCATCACCTCGGGGTCCAGTCCGGCCTTGGCACCCATGACGAAGGCTTCCGAGGTTGCGGCCAGGGCAACGGCGCACAGGATGTTGTTGGTGAGCTTCAGCACCTGTGCGGCGCCGGGCCTGTCGCCGGCGACGGTGAGCGTGGGTCCCCAGAGCGACAGCAGCGGGCGGACGGTTTCGATCGCGGCCGGATCGCCGGAGACCATCACCGAGAGCGTGCCCGCCCGCGCGCCGATCGGGCCGCCGGAGATCGGACTGTCGACGATGGCGACACGGTTGGCGGCCAGGGCGGTTTCGATCTCGCGGATGAACGGGACGCCCACCGTGCACGTGTTGACCAGGATCTTCAGCGCTGTGCCGTGCAGCAGGCCTTGGTCGCCGTAGAGGACCGAGCGGAACGCGGCGAGGGTGGGGAGCGAGACTATGACCACCTGGTGGCGGTCGGCGAGTTCCCTTGGCGATTGGGCGCGCCTGGCCTGACGGTCGAGCAGCGGGCGCATTGCGGCTTCATCGATGTCGAGGATGGTGAGGTCGTGCCCGCCATCGAGCAGCTTTTCCGCCATTGGCTGGCCCATGGCGCCGACACCGAGAAACCCTGCGTCCATTGTGTCGGTCCTTTGCTGCTGCGGGGTAGCGTGGCGTAGAGAAGCATATTCATCCACAGATGCACGCAGATGCACGCTGATAAGATGGGGGACAATGTGCCAACACTGGCCGAAATTCGTACTGGTGGCACTGAACTTATCTGCGTTCATCTGCGTGCATCTGCGGATGAATATGCTTGCTTGCTTCTGCTAGCGGTCCGGACCCAGGCAGATCATATCACGCGATGCAGCAGAGGTTCGCCCGCGGCGAGCCGCCGGCAGTTTTCGGCGGCCAGCGTGAAGCTGCGATCGAATGTGCCGGTGGTCAGCCAGGCGATGTGCGGCGTCAGCACGGTGTTGGGCAGGGTGCACAGTGCATCGGCGGGATCGGGTGGTTCAAGTACGAAGACATCGAGGCCTGCCGCCGCGAGTTGTCCACTGCGCAGTGCTTCGGCCAGCGCGGCCTGATCCACCAGGGCGCCACGCGCGGTGTTGATCAGGATCGCGCCTGGCTTCATGCGTGCCAATGCGGCGGCATCGATCAGTGCATTCGTTTCGTCGGTCAGCGGCAGATGCAGGCTGACGATGTCGGATTCCGCCAGCAGCGCATCGAGGGGGCGCCATTCACCCAGTGAATCGCTCAAAGGTTTGCGCGTGGTGTAAAGCAGCTTGCAGCCGAGTGCGATCAGTACCGGCGCGAGCAGGCGCGGGATGGCGCCGTAGCCGACCAGGCCGACGACACGACCACCGAGTTCGCCAATGCCGTCCTGCAATGCCGGATCGGACCAGGTTCCCGCGCGCAGGGTCGCATCGAAGCGCGGCAGGCGGCGCAGCGTTGCCAGCATGAGGGCCAGCGTCAGTTCGGCTACCGCGCGCGCATTGGTGCCGGGGAGGTTGCACACCGGGATGCCACGCGCCTTTGCCGCTTCCAGGTCGATGGTGTTCACACCGACGCCGATCTTCTGGATCAGCTTCAGGTTGGGTGCTGCTGCGATCATCTCGGCGGTGCAGCGTTTCAGCACGTGCCAGAGAACGTCGGTGTTCGGCAGCAGGTGGGCGAGCAGTGCATCGTCTTGCTCGGGGCAGGCGGTGATGCGCACGCCGGGGACGGCGGCAAGTCGTGCTGCCAGATCCGGCCCGGCGGTGTTGTGGAACAGCACGTTCATTAGTCGATGTCCTCTGGGGCCGATGTCCTCTGGGGCCCCATCCGCGATGACAGTTGTCGCTGCGTTTCTTGCGATGACAATGGCGCAGGGCGCGGATCGGCTACCGGTGCGAACGTCCCAGCATTGTGCCACCGGCGAAGCGTGCGCGGGCGCCCAGCGCTTCCTCGACACGCAGCGCTTCGTTCCATTTCGCCATGCGCTCACCGCGGGAAAAACTGCCGACCTTGAGCTGGCCGACGCCCCAGCCGACCGCGAGATGCACGATCGTCACGTCCTCGGTCTCGCCGGAACGCGCCGAAATGATGCCTGCGAAGCCAGCCTGCTGCGCCGCCTGCCATGCCTGAAGTGTTTCGGTCAGCGTGCCGCGCTGATTGGGTTTCAGCAGCACCGCGTTGGCCGCGCCTCGCAGCGCCGATTCGCGCACGCGCGAGGCCTGCGTCACCATGAAGTCGTCACCGATCACCTGCACGCGCGCGCCCACCTCCTGGGTGAACGCGGCGAACCCGGCATCATCGTCTTCCGCCAGCGGGTCCTCGATCGAGATGATGGGATAGCGATTGATCCATCCGGTCAGCAGCTTGATCATGCCGCCGGTGTCCAGCTCCTTGTCTTCCAGCGCCAGCTTGTACTTGCCGCCGCGGCCGAATTCCGAAGCGGCGACGTCGAGCGCGATGGCGACCTGGGTGCCGGGCTTGTAGCCGGCGCGCTCGATCGCGTGGACCAGCGTTTCCAGCGCCTGTTCGTTGGTGGCGAACGACGGCCACCAGCCGCCTTCATCGGCGACACCGGCCAGCGTGCCGGCTTCCTTCATCAGTTCTCCGGCGGCGCGATACACTTCGGCGGTCCAGTTCAGCGCCTGCGCGAAACTTTCCGCGGCGGGGCAGACGATGAGGAAATCCTGGATGTCGACGCGGCGTCCGGCGTGCGCGCCGCCGCCGAAGATCTGGATTTGCGGCAAGGGCATCAGGTGGCAGTCGGGTCCGCCGAGGTAGCGGTACAGCGGTTCTCCGGCGGCGGCGGCGGCGGCGTGCGCGGCGGCCATCGAGACGGCGACCACCGCGTTGGCGCCGAGGCGCGACTTGCTGGGGGTGCCGTCGAGTTCGATCAGCTTGCGGTCCAGTGCGGACTGGTCAGCGGCATCCATCCCGGTCACGGCGCGGGCGATCTCGCCGTTCACGTGACCGAGCGCGCGCGTTACGTCGTAGCCGCCGAACGCTTCGCCGCCATCGCGCAGGTCGAGCGCCTCGCCGGTCCCGGTCGATGCGCCGGCAGGGGCGATGGCACGCCCGACGCCGCCGCCTTCCAGCAGTATTTCGGCTTCAATGGTGGGGCGGCCTCGGCTGTCCCATACGCGACGGCCGTGGACATAGGCGATCCGGGCGTCTGTCATGTGGCTAACTCCTGTGTCCAGGCTTGGCGTACTTGGGCGAGCCGGTCGACCGGTACGGCTAGCAACGCGCGGGCGGTGCGTCGCACGCGGGCCTTGTCCGCCTGCGTGGTGATGTACTCGACCGGCGACTTGCCATCCACCCTGGCGAGGAACAGGCCCGGCAGCAGGTGGGCGGCGCGGGCTTCCAGATCGGCGGCCGGTTCCCAGGCGATGAGGGCGCAGTAGGTGGTTGCCAGGGCATCGAAGCAGGCGAGAAAGCCGGCGGTGGCCGACGGTGTCCAGAGACACTTCAGCAACAGGTGGTTGAGGCAGAAGGCGAGGTCGAATGCCGGGTCGCCCCACCAGGCGCATTCGGCGTCGAGCAACACCGGGCCGGCAGGGCCGCGCAGGATATTCTTTGGGCTGACATCGCCGTGCACCAGGGCGCGCTTGTTGGCCTGCGTCGTGGCGACAAGGTTGGTGAGCTGCGGTGCGAGGTCGGGGTGCGCTCGGGCGGTGGCGAGCAGGTAGGGTTCCAGGCGGATGTCGTAGAAGATCTGATCGGTGGGGAAGTCGGCCGCGGTGGTGGGGTCGGCGGCGGTCGCGGCATGGATGCGCGCGAGGCTGGCGGCGACCTGGGCGGCGAAGGCCGGATCGGCGTCGCCGTCGCGCAGTTGGGTTTTCCAGAGCGGGTGGTTGGCCGGCGACAGGAATTGCATCGCCAGAGTGCCGGAGGCTTCGTCCAAGCCAAGTAGTTGCGGTGCAGTGCCCGGGACGGCGGCGTTGGCACGCTGCATCCAGCGCGCCTCGTAGCGGTTGCGCTCGACCGGTGCCTGCCAGTCCGCCGCCACGCGCAGCTTCGCCAGCGCGCGCTTCACGCACGCCGGGCCATCGGGGAGATCAAGTTGCCAGATGTCGGATGCGACGCCGCCGGTGAGCGGGCGCCCGGTCACCGTCACGCCGTCGCGCAGCAACGCCATGCGCCGCAGCGCGGCGACGATTTCGGGTGGGGGCGTTTGTGCATCCATGCCGGCATGCTCTACTACGTCGTCAATGATCTACGAAGAACTCGGCGTCAC
>DATKFJ010000125.1:0-16119 GCA_035511435.1 Acetobacteraceae bacterium
GTTGCCGGTCGTGGCGGTCACATTGCCGGCGATGCCGAGAGCCACCGAATCGTTGATCGCGATATTGCCGGTTGTCGCCGTGAAGGCATCGAGGTTGCTGATCGCATTCGCCGTGCCGAGTAGCGAGGCGTTGCCGGCCACGCCGGCACTTGCCAGTGCGGCGGCGGTGATGCTGCTACCGGCGACCTGGCTGAGCGTCCCAGCCGAGTCGATCGTGACCGTATTCCCCGCCGCGGCGATCGATTGATCGAGCGCGATGCCGCCGGAGGTCGTCGTCGTCAGCGAGACGTCGCCGGCATTCGTCGTGATGCCGGACACTCCAGCGACGGTGCCCACAGCAAGCGCCGCTGCCGCGTTGTTGAATGTCAGGCTCGACCCCGCACCGCTGAGCTGTGCCGCGAGCTGGGTCACCGTGTTGGCTCCGGTCAGCGACGCCGATCCCGTCGAGACGACCAGCAGCGGGCTCGCCAGGATCCCCCCGGCGGTCTGCGTGATGCCGCCAGTCGTACTCAGGGCGATGGAATCACCGGTGGCAACCTGCAGGTTGCCGGCAAGCGCGATCCCGCCGGTACCGCCGGTCAACTGGATATTGCCGGTCGATGCATCGCCCACCGCCGCGTTGATCGTCAGCACGCCGGCGGGGTTGAAATTGGTGAACGCGGTCGTACCGTCGGTCGCCACCGCGGCGGCGAGGCTAAGCGACCCGCCAGCGGTACTGACCGCTTGATTGACCGTCAGATTGTTCCCCGCCAGGAACTGAACCGTGGAACCAACGGTCTGATTGGTGAACACGAGCGGCGTATCGATGCTCAGATTACGGCTCGCCTCGATCTGCAGATTGCCGGCCAGCGCTGTCAGCACCGACCCGCTGACGGTGATGGAGGTTGCCTGGTCGGGACTGCCGACATCGACGCCGGTGGTGCCGACAGCCGTATCGTTGGCCCCGGCGGCAACGATATCGAGGTCCAGCGGATCGAGCAGGATGGTGCCTGTCGCGCCCATGGGAGCCGACACGTCGACCATGCCGGTCAGCGAGAATCCGGTGTTGCCCGACACCTCGACGAAGCCGCCGTCGCCGCCGGATGCGCCGCCCTTGGCGTCGATCGTTCCGGCCATGGTGGTAGACGATCTCGATAGCACCGTGACGCGCCCGCCAGCGCCCTTGCCGGTGGCATTCGCGCTGATCTTCGCGCCCGCCTGGATCGTCGTGTTGGCGGCAACCACCGCCGGCGCAACACTCGGTCCGCCCCTGGCGCGCGCGAGGTTCGTGCCGATCGCGACCACGCCGCCGCCGGCCTTGCCGGATGCATTGATCCGCGCGGTGGAAGCGAGCGTGACGTTGCCGGTCGTGGCAATTTCGATGGCGCCACCCTTGGTGCCCGCCGCGTTGCCGACCGCCGAAAGCTGGCCCTCGACCACGATCGAGCCGCCGACACCATTCAGTGCCACCGTCCCGGTCTGCTCGCCGATCGTCGCGGCGCTGATCTTGCCGCCGGCCTGCACCAGGTTCTGCACAATGCCATCGGCGGCGCGCGCGGTAAGCTGCACAGTGCCGCCATCGGCAACGATGACACCGGTGTTGGTCACCAGCGCGGTGACCGCGTTGGCGTTCTTGTCGGCCGGCGTCTGCGTCACTTGATTGGTGACGTCGAGCGACAGCAGTCCGTCGCCATAGAGATCGAGCGTCGCGGTTTTCGCGCCAGCCAACACCACGTGGCCGAGCTTCGCGGTGATCACGCCGGAATTGGCGACCTGTGGTGCCACCAGTGCGGCGAGACCCGCCTGCTTGATGGTGATGCTGCCTTGGTTGTCGATCTTGGCGTTCGGGTTGCCCGGCTGGTTGAAGATCATGGCGCCGGCCATGAAGTTCTGGTTGCTGATGCCTGCAGCGGTGACCATCAGCCCGTTGGCGTTGACCTGCGCGCCTTTGAAGAACGTCACGCCCGACTGGTTCACCAGGACGATCTGCCCGTTGGCGTCGATGCGGCCGGCGATCTGCGATGGATCAGGCCCGGTGACGCGATTCAGCGTGACCGCGCTGGCATTGGGCTGATTGAACGTGACGCTCTGCGCGCTGCCGACATTGAAGGTCTGCCAGTTCACCGCGGCGCGCTGCGTTGACTGATTGATCGCAGTGTTTCTCGCGGTCTGACTGATTGCGGCGGCTCCCGCCACCACCACGCCGCCGGTCGGCTGGGCATTCGGCGCGGGCTGCGCAACGGCGGGCGTCGCCAGCACCAGCGCAACAGTCGCCTGCAATGCCGTGCTCATCAGTAACGCCGAACGTTTGCGGCGGACGACGCCGAGTAGCCTGATTTCGTTCGTACGCCGAGCCTTCGCCATAATAACTCCACTGTCGCCGATATCGCGCCGATGCCCGCATGGCCCCGTTCAGAACCTTGTCAGCACCCGCCAATAAAATGCCCCGCCGTACAGCGGTGACACGCCGCTGCCAGGCGTGTCCCCACCGGTCGGGAATTTGTTGAATCGCGCCAAGCCTTCCAGGTCGACCTCGACGTAGCGCGTAAGCTGCGAGCGCACGCCGCCGCCGGCCGAATTGATCATGGTGCTGCGGTCAGTGCTGAGATTTTGCCAAGTCTCGCCCCAGTCATAGAACAGGTAGAACTGGTTCGCGATGTCCAGCGATTTGCCGAACACGGTCGCTTCGAATCCATCGTTGAGCTGAAGTTCGACAGTGGCCGCGAGTGCCTTGTCGCCCGGCACCTGACCGGCATAGTAGCCGCGCGTGAAACGCGAACCACCAAGATAGAACTGTTCCGCCGGCGGCAGAATATTGTCTGACCACTGTCCGGTCAGCAGGCCCATCACAGCGACGCTGCCGCCGTCCCACGGTTGGAACAATGTCTGCGTGCGGCTGGTTTCGAAGTTGATCTTGCTGAAGCCGGTCTGCTCGCCCTGTCGCGGTGACGTCGCCGCATCGCCGTTCGTCGTCGCACCCAGCAGCTTCATGCCCTGCGACATCCGGACGGACACTGCATTGATCGCCGAATGCTCGGATCCGAACAGCAGATCCGACAGCGCGTAGTCCTCGCCGACGCGCAGCACACGCAGCGAATCGTAGCTCGCTGTCGCACGCACGCCGGTCGTGGTGTTGGTGATCGTGGACTCCAGCCCGTCGAATGCACCGTAGACGTTCAGCGTCTGTTGTCGCGAACGGATCACCGGATAGCTCAACTGGCCACCGAACACTGTGGTCACGCCATTGTAGCCGGTGTCACCCAGGCTGCCGGTCGGATCGGTCGGGCCCGACCCGCCGTAGATGCGTCCCTTGAGCCCGGATGATCCGATGAACACCTCGGTCGAGGCCTGGCCGAAGTTCTGGCTATTGGGAAAGGCATGGTAATAGGAAACCTCGGTCTTCTCGCCGTACTCGGTGAAGCTGTTGAAGTCGAGCAGACCGAGCATCTCGATCGGGCCGGTCTCGTTGAACGCCCGGTTGTCGATTGTGGTGAGGCCGGAAACCGGCTTGCGGGTGACCTGGGCAATCAGGTTGAGCGCGCCTGGCTGGTCAGACGACGGCTCCAGTACCGCGCGCAAGGTGACGCCGGGTACGTCCTGTGCCAGCAGCAGGTAACGCTCCAGCGTGACCGAATCGATCGGCTGCTTCTCTGTCAGCCGGTTGAGAAAGCGCAGTACCTGAGTGCCCGCCGGTCCGATATCGCCGTCCAGCTTGACGCTGGCGATGCGCCCCTCGGTGACCACGAAGCGCAGCCGGCCGTTCGCATCCAGATTGACCGAAACCGTGGTGAGCACATAACCGTCGGCGCGATAGCGCTGCAGGATAGCCTGGCGCGCCGCGTCGATCTGCGGCAGCGGGATCGATGGACCGACCAGGCCCGCGGCAAGCTGCGCGATCTCCGGCTGCGGATAGGCCGTCACGCCCTCGATCGCGACGTTGACCACCCGGACCGGCTGGTTCGGCACTTCGGCGGCGGGCGCGGATGGCGGCGGGATGACCGTCCCAGGGGCAACGGAAGGCGGCGCGGGCGGCAGAACACGCGGTATCGGCGAGCCTTGCGGTACCGGGTTCGGCGCCGCGGGCGGCACCTGTGCCATCGCCCCCGAGCCAGCGCCAACCGCACCCACCAGCACCAGCGCGCCGAAAACAGGGCCCCTGCCGCGCGTGGCGAACGCCGTCTTCCGACGCGTGAGGTGGCCGATTTCCGCTGGCTTCACGTTTTTGCCTTCTTTGCCCACGCGACCCGGAAGGATCGCCTCGGAACACAGCTTCGTGAACCGTTGCAGTGGGGTCAATGATTAAGCGCTGATCCTTACGCTATTTTCCAAACCATGCCGAAACTTTTCGCGATCAACTCTTGACACCGAATTCGCAACGAATGCCGAACGTTCTCCGCGGCAATGCGCCAGGCGGTGGACAGTCCGGTCATAGCGTGAACCACGCCGGGGGTAAGCGCCCACCACGCCGGGGGTAACCAATCGGCGCTGCATGAGACGGGTTTAACCCGAGCTCCGCCACGCCGACGCAGCCCGGCAGCCGCGTCTGGTCCATGCTTGCTTGTGGCAAAGCCGGCAATACCGACCTAGCCCGGCATGACGGTATGGGCCTCGATCGTGCGTCAGCCCGGCTTCTTGTGCGTCACCGTGGCAACAGCCTCAATCGAGTGCGTCGCGCAACTGACGTTCGTAGTGCCGATAGTATTTATCGGTGACCAGGTCCGTCTTCACCACCACTGCCACATCGGTGGTGTTGAACTGCCGATCGATCACCGCGCCGTCGCCGACGAACCCCCCCAACCGCAAATAGCCCTTGATCAGCGGCGGCAACTGCGCCTGCACACGCTTCGGATCGATCCGGTGAGGCAACATCCGTCGCATGTCGACGTAGCGATGCGGCAGCGCCCGCGGGCGTACCGCCGGCGGCGCGAGATGGTTGTAGTACAGATATGTCAGATCCGCGGCCATCTCGTCCGGATCTGTGCCCTGAAGGCTGGCGCAACCGAACATCAGATCGATCTGGTAGTGAAACACGTAGGCCGCAATGCCGCGCCACAGCAATTGCATCGCGATCCGGCTGCGATACGCAACATCGACGCAGGAGCGGCCAAGCTCGAGAATGCGACCCGGAAAATGCATGATCGGCGTGATGTCGTATTCGTCCGCCGAATAGAACCGACCAAGCTTCGCGGCCGCCTCCCGCTGGATCAGCCGGTAGGTGCCGACCACACCTTCCGCGCCGGCACCAAGGGCGTGGTCCACCACCAGCAAATGGTCCGCAACCAGATCGAATGCGTCATGGTCACGCTGACTTGTGGTCGTTGCCGCATCGGCCCGCGCACCCATCTCCTGGTAGAAAACTCGGTAGCGCAGTGCCTGCACGGCATCGATCTCCGCCGCCGAGGCAGCGATCCGGACACCCAGATTGCCGGCACGGAGTTCGGGGAACGGCAGGCCGCCGGTCTGGCCGCCAGTCGGGGTATGTATCGGGGCACAGATCGGGGCACCAGGATGGCTGCCGGTCTGGCCGCTCGTCTGGGCGATGGCGACCTTCTGCTCCACCGTCATCGCGCCGACCTTTCCTGCAGCATGGCCGGTTCGCCGTCGCCCTCCGTCTCGACACTGGCAGGCCGCGGCGCAGGTGGCCGCACCGCCTTGCCGCGCGCTGTTTGCGCCGGTTCGCGGTGGCGACCGAACAGCTCCAGCCGGAGTGACACCAGCTCGAACCCGAGACGGTCGGCCATCGTCTGCATAAGCCGCTCGTATTCCGGATCCTGAAACTCGATCACCTTGCCGGTGTCCACGTCGATCAGGTGGTAATGGTGGCCGTGCTCGGTCGGCTCATAGCGCGCGCGTCCGCCGCCGAAGTCGCGCCGTTCCAGAATGCCCTTCTCCTCCAGCAGGCGCACCGTGCGGTACACCGTGGCGATCGAGATGCGGGCGTCCAGCACGCTGGCACGGCGGTAGAGTTCCTCGACGTCGGGATGATCGGCGGCCTCGGACAGGACCTGGGCAATGACCCGACGCTGCCCGGTCATCTTGAGGCCTCGTTCGACGCACAGGCGCTCGATGCGCGATTCCATCGGATCCCTTGCGATCAACCTAGTCCGGCCCGGCCTCCCCGAGCCAGCCCCCAGACGCCGCTTTGGTCAAGTCCGAGCGCAAGCCTCAGAGCAAGACCGAAGGCGCGTCAGGACGCCCTGGATTTGCACCGGCGTAGCCGATCAGGGTCGCGGCTGTCCAATATGACGCGCAGGAGACAATCTCCCACCCCGCCACTAGCCGCGTACGCCGCCCGCGGACTTGGTGCCGAGACCGATCTTCTTTGCCAACGAAGAGCGGTGCTTGGCATAATTCGGCGACACCATCGGGTAATCCGCCGTCAGACCCCAGCGCTCCCGATACTGTTCTGGCGTCAGATTGTACGAGGTCTTCAAATGCCGTTTCAGCATCTTCATCTTTTTACCGTCCTCCAGACAGATGATGTGGTCAGGGAAGACGGAATTTTTCACGGGCACCGCCGGTTGCGGCCGTTCAACGTGTGCCGGTTCCTTGCCGACACCGGACAGCGTCTTGTACACTTCCTCAATTAATGACGGCAGCGCATCCGGAGAGACGGAATTGTTTGATACATGCGCCGAGACGATTTGCGCCGTCAGTCCCAAGACGTCGGTGGGCGGCATCTGTTCGGGCATGGAAGTTCCTTTCAGGCGGCGGACTTCCGGCATATATGATCGGGCCTGGCCGTTTCGCAATGGATATTTGGCGGGTAAAGAAGCTGATCAGTAACATGACAAACAAGCAAGGCGCCGATCAGGAATTGGACATAACCAGCGAAGTCTGCCCCATGACCTTCGTTCGCACCAGACTTGCACTCGACCGCATGACCCCCGGCCAGACATTGCTGGTACGCCTGCGCGGCGACGAACCGCTGCGCAACGTCCCACGCACTGCACGCGAACAGGGCCACGAGGTGCTGTCACAGGAGACCGGTTCCGATGGCATAACGCGTCTTTTGCTGCGTCGCGGCGGCTGAGCCACTTCGCACAATCACAAAAGACTCAGCCGCAGCACAATCGCATCCGAAGAATCGGCATAATATCGCCGCCGCCGTCCCACTTCGACGAAGCCGAATCGTGCGTACAGCGCCCGGGCCGCGCTGTTGACCGTCGCCACCTCCAGAAATGCCGCGCCGCCGCCGCGCACCTTCACCTCGGCCAGCGCCGCATGCAGCAGCGCCGAGGCAATGCCCTGCCGACGCGCCATCGGCAGCACTGCCAACGTGAGCACCTCCGCCTCGTCCGCCGCAACACGTGCCAGCAACATGCCTCCGCGCTCATCGATCAGACCGAACGCACCCGGCAAAGCCACTTGCAGCGCAATCGCATCAGCGCCCCAGGCTTCGCCCGCCGGGAATGCCGCCGCGTGGATCGCCGCCAGTGCGGCTGCGTGCGCCAGTGTCGCAAACCGGATTGTCACGCTCATCCGACCGGTGGCGGACGCAGCCCGCCGGCCGGCAGTCGCACCTCCGGTGGATCGACGTAAAGCGGCTGCGCCGGCAGCGGTCGCAGCATCCCCTTGAACCGTCTCTCCGCAACCACTGCGACATGCCGCACCAAAGCCAGCCTGGCGTCTGTCAGCATCACATCGACATCGCGCGCCGCCAGCCTGGACGCCACCGCCGCTGCTGCATCACCCGCCACCGCCACCTTCCCCTCGGCTGCCGGCAACGCATCCAGCGCAACCGCCAGGACCACCCCGTCACGCTCCAGGAAAATCCGCCCCCGCCGGCTGTCTATCGCCACCCACAAGCGCCGATCTCCGAGGTGCGGCAGCGAATCCGCAAGCGCCTCACCCACCGTCACACCCGCCACCGGCGCTCCGACAGCGAGGCCGATGCCGTGCGCCAGCGCCAACCCCGCGCGAATGCCGGTGAAACTTCCAGGTCCCACGGTAACCGCCACCAGATCCAGTGACGTCGCACGCAATCCCGCCTCGTTCAGCACCGCATTCGCCATCACCGGCAGCAGCGCCGCGTGCCCACGCGCGACATCCTCCTGACGCACGGCGACAGTCTGTTCGTCAACGACGACAGCAGCAGCGCACCGCGCCAGGGCGGCATCGAGTGCCAGCACGCGCACCTACGCAGCGAAGCAAGCTTCACCGCACAGAACCGCAGAGACACAACCAACGAGCACGCCTCGTCCTAAGCGCACTGCCGTCGATCCCCACGTCTCCATGTCGTTCCGGTGAATCTGCATCCTTCCTACAGCAGCACGCACGCCTCATCGAATTCCAGTCGCGGAGACCGCGCGAACAGCCCCGCCGGATCGCCATGTCCGATATTGCACAGGAAATTCGACCGCCATCCGCGGTCGGCCAAAAACACCTCATCCACCATCGAATTATCGAAACCCGACATCGCGCCGATATCCAGCCCAACCGCGCGCGCCGCCAGGAGCAGATAAGCGCCTTGCAGCGTGCCATTCCGGAATGCCGTCGTCGCAGCCAGCGACTCATTGCTGGTGAACCACGACCGCGCATCCTGATTGTGCGGAAACAGCCGCGGCAGATGATCGTGGAATTTCGGATCATACGCGACGATCGCTGTCACCGGCGCAGCCATGGTCTTCTCAAGGTTTCCGCTCGAAAGCGCCGGCGCCAGCTTCTGCTTCGCCTCCTTCGTCCGAAGGAACACAAATCGCGCCGGTGACGAATTGGCCGAGGTCGGACCCATTCGCAGCACGTCGTACAGCGCCCGCAGTTCGTCGTCGGTAACCGGCTCGTCGGTGAATTTGTTGTGGGAACGCGCCTCGCGAAACAGCAGATCGAGCCCTGCGGCGTCGAGCGTCATGGCAATCTTTCTCCCAGATCTTTGTCCCAGATTTCTGTCATCGAGACCTCGCCCATCAGTGCGAGACCCCCATCAGTGCAAGTTCCCCGTCAGTGCAAGGAACAAAGCGCCGCGGCAATCCCCATCCGGTTCGGCCCAGTGGTGCCAGATTGCCCAGTCACCACGCGCATCGCAATGACCGGCGATATCGCTCGGCGTTTTATTCAGCCAACGGTGATAGCAGGGGCGTTAAGCCACCAAAGAACCGTCCGGCGGCCGCTCAGATGTCGACCTGCTCCACCGCGACGACCTCTGGCACATAATGCCGCAACATGTTCTCGATGCCGTGCTTCAGCGTCGCGCGCGACGAGGGGCAGCCCGAGCAGGATCCCTGCATGTGCAGCTTCACGATGCCCTCGCGATAACCGCGGAACACGATGTCGCCGCCGTCGCCGGCCACCGCCGGACGCACCCGTGTATCCAGTAACTCCTTGATCTGCGCCACTATTTCCTCGTCTTCCGGCGCAATCTCCTCAACCAGATCCGATTCCGCCGCGCCCTCGATCACCGGCAGGCCGGCGACGAAATGCTCCATGATCGCGGCGAGCACCTGCGGTTTCAGTCCCTGCCAGTCGATCTCGTCGGTCTTGGTCACGGTGATGAAGTCGCCGCCGAGAAACACGCGCGCGACCCCAGGCAGCGCAAACAGCGCAACGGCCAGCGGGCTGCGGTCGGCGGTCGCCGCGGACGCGAAATCCGCCGTGCCGGCGCCCATTACGTAGCGCCCGGGCAGGAATTTCAGGGTGGCGGGGTTGGGCGTGCCTTCAGTCTCGATGAACATGGAAGCGGGCCTGTTGTGTTGGTGGAAAGGGATACCGGACCGGGCCGGTCAGCTTTGCGTTACATCGGCTGGATTGGCCGCAATGACAAGGGGGAACAAGGCCGGGCAGGGCTGTCGATCCCCTCGCGTCATTCTCGCGCACCGGCGGACTGTCCCGCCATCCCGTCGTCATTGCGAGTTCCGCGCGCGATAGTCACCCGGCGTCTCACCGACGCGCAGCAGCCGTCCGTCAGTCCGCCGCGGCCGAGAACCCGCCAATCCGGCCATCCGCTGCATACGCATGCACCGCCGCCGCAAACAGCTCGAATATGCGCAGGGACACAATATCGGTGTCCCAGTCGTTCTCCGGATGCCACTGCACCCCGATTGCAAATCCCGGCACCCGCCCGGCAGGGGTGGCAACCACATTCACCGCCTCGATCGTGCCATCGGGCGCGGTGCCCTCCACCACTACACCGGGCGCAAGCTGGTTGACGCCTTGATTGTGCAGCGAGTTCACCGCGATCTCGCTGGCCCCAGCCAGACGATGCAGCCACCCACCCGGCGTCACCCTGATGCTATGCGCCTTGGCGATCCGCACCTCGCGCGAAGCGACCATCGGCGAGGAATGATCGATCCGATCCGGCAAATCCTGCAGCCGCTGATGCAGCGAACCGCCCAGCGCCACGTTCAGCTCCTGGAACCCCCGGCAGATCGCCAGCAGCGGCACGCCCCGAGCCACCGCCGCCCGGATCAGCGGCAGCGTCGTGCCATCGCGCGCCATATCCTCCCAGGTGCCTTCCGCATGCGGCGGCCCATCGTAGTAGCTCGGATGCACATTGGACCGACTGCCGGTCAGCACGATCCCGTCCAGCCGCTCCAACAGCGTCTCGATATCAGCCGTAGGTCCATTGGCCGGAATAAGCACCGGAACACCGCCCACAATCCGGTCAGTCGCCTCGACATAGGTGTTGGAGGCGGCATGGTTCGGCATGCCAAAAATGCCGAACTGCTTGGTGCAACAACTTATGCCGATGAGCGGCTTGACGACCCGGTGCGACCTCATGTCGGAACATAATGTTCGCTTTTTACGGCAAATTGAAGTCATTTTCTGCCATAGCCGGCATGACCGCACTGCAGAGTCATATTTCAGCGTGGCAAATCACCCTCGCCACCATCGTCACCTCGCCCCATCGCGCCTGCGAAGGCCCGTGCCCCAGGAGACGCGAGGTAACCGCAGCGCCCAGCCCAGCCCAGCAACGCCCCGCCCCGCCCGCGATACGTGCGATGCGACGACCGTCAGCCCGGCTGCAATGCCCGAGGATCGATGAACACGAACAGCTTCTGATCGAAACTGCCACCCAGTTCCGCGTTGTACAGCGTCACCCGAGTCTCCTGACGCTGCGCGTCCAGCACCGTCCATTGCCGCAGGGTCAGCGGATTGTCGGCGAAGACCAGGGTCAAAGTGCCGTCGCCCGGTGACGCCGTGCGCACCAGGCTCACCTGGATCTGTCCCGGCAGGTGCTGCATGCCGGTCACCGTCACGTCGCCTGACAGCCGCACATGGTCGGCCAGCAGAATACCCAGCGGAGTCTGCCCCATCGGGATATTAGTGGTCTGATTCAACGACTTATCGTAGAACACCACCAGCCCGTGGCCGGCTACCAGCAGCAGTGGGCTCGGCGGATCGTACTGAAACCTCATCCGCCCCGGACGATCCAGCCACACCGTCCCCTGGCTGATCGCTCCATTCGGCGCAACCTGAAGGAAGTGTGCCTTCAGGGTCTTCAGGCTATCAAGATAGGCCTCGATTCGCGTCAGGTCGGCCTGGTCCTGCGGCGTCGGTTGAAAGCGGGGTTGCGCCAGGGCGGCGGTCGATGCCAGCAGCAGCGGGACCAGCGAAAGGCGAAGCAGATCGCGTCGTTTCATGCCGCGCATGTGGCGTCGGATGGCCCGGTTTGCAAACCTGCGCGCCGCTACGCCTGCTTCAGCTCGATCAGGCTCCGCCTGATCTTCCGCCCGCGCTCCACCAGTTCCTCGATATACACCGCATCGCCCCAGCGCACCGCGCGCGACATGGCCTGCGCGTCCTCCATGAACCGGGCCAGCATCTCCAGCAGCGCCTCGCGGTTGTTCAGGAATATGTCCCGCCACATCACCGGATCGGATGCGGCGATCCGCGTGAAATCCCGGAAGCCCGAGGCCGCAAACTGCAGCACCTCCTTCCGCGTTTCGTCGGCCAGATCGTCCGCGGTGCCGCAGATCGTGAAAGCGATCAGATGCGGCAGATGCGAAACGATCGCCAGCACCCGGTCGTGATGCGCCGGCTCCATCCGCTGCACCATCGACCCGCAACGGCGCCACAGTTCTCCGACTTTCTCGACCGCGGCTTCATCCGTGCCGGGTGGCGGCGTCAGCAGCGCCCAGCGGCCCTCGAACAACGACGTGAATCCGGCATCCGGACCTGAATATTCGGTCCCCGCCACCGGATGCGCCGGCACGAAATGCACACCGGCCGGTACCAGCGGCCCAACGTCGCGGATCACCGACTGCTTGGTGGAACCCACGTCGGTCAGGATGGCACCCGCTGCCAGATACGGCGCAATCGCGGTGGCGATGTCGGCAAACGCGCCGACCGGAGCGCACAGCATGATGCAGTCGGCGCCCTCCACCGCGCGGGCGGCATCGGTTTCCACGCGATCGGCAAACCCCAGTTCCTGCACCCGGTCCAGCGTCTTCTGCGAGCGGGCGGTCACCACGATCTCGCGGGCGATGTCACGACGCTCGTGGGCAATGCGGGCGACCGAGCTGCCGATCAGGCCAACACCGATCAGCGTCAGCCGATGGAACACCGGCTCAGGCACGGCCGAATTCAGTCAGTGTGTCGATGATGATCGCAACTTCCTCGGCGGTTCCGACCGTGATGCGCAGGCAGTGCGGCAGTCCGTAGCCGCCCACCGGCCGAGTGATCGCCCCACGCCTCCGCAGGAATGCATCCGCCGCCTTGGCACGCTCCACCGTCGCGAAGTCTGCCAGCACGAAGTTGCCCTCGGACGGCCAGACCTTGATCCCCGCCGCCTGCAAGCCCGCGGCCAGCTTGGCGCGATATTCGGCGTTGTGTGCGCGGCCCTTCTCCACCCAGCCGGGCTCGGCCAGCGCCGCGATCGCGGCAGCCTGCGCGGCAATCGACACGTTGAATGGCGACCGCACCCGGTTGAGCACGTCGATCACCGCCGGCGGCGCGTAGCCCCAGCCGACCCGCATGCCACCCAATCCGAAGATCTTGGAGAACGTCCGCAGCATCACCGTGTTGTCAGCGGCGTCCACCAGCCGGATACCCGGATCGTAGTCGGGCCGCACGACGTACTCGGCATACGCCGCATCCAGCACCAGCAGCACCTCGGGCGGCAGCCCGGCGCGCAGTCGAGCCACCTCATCGTGCGGCAGCATGCTGCCGGTGGGATTGTTCGGGTTGGCCAGGAACATCAATCGTGTCGCCGGCGACACCGCCGCCAGCATGGCATCCACATCGGCGGTCAGGTTGCGTTCGGGCGTCTTGATCACCCGACTGCCGGCATACGTGCCGGCGATATGATAGATCGCAAAGCCATGCGCGCTCATGACGATGTCGCGCCCCGGCCCGCCATACGCCAGGCACAACTGATAGATCAGATCATCCGAACCGGCACCACAGACGATCCGCCCCGGATCGAGCTTGAACCGTGTGCCGATTGCCCGCCGTAGTTCGGCGGCGTCGCCGTCCGGATAGCGGTGGAGTTCGCCCGCCAGCTTCGCGTAAGCCTCCTGCGCGCCGGGCGGCACGCCGAACGCGCCCTCGTTCGACGACAGCTTCAGCACCCGGTTGACGCCGGGCACCGTCGACTCGCCGGCGACATATGGCGAGATATCCAGAATCTCCGGACGTGGGCGCGGGGCGCTCAAGCGGGGCCTCCGGTCGCGGGGATCGCGTAGGCACCCAGTACCACCGGCCGGCGCAGCATCGCGCCCAGCCCGGTCAGCCGACGATCATCGTCGGCCAGAAAGCCGTCGACCTCGGCCAGCGCGTGGGCGACCTGGGCGCCAAGGTCGCGGCGCAGAATGACCATGCCCGGCGGCAGTCCAGCCGCCGTCAGTGCCGCGGTAAGGCGGGCCCGGCTGACATCCAGATCGAGCTCGAGGCCAAGTAGCGAGCGGTCCGATCCGCTGGCATCGGGTTCGCTGGCGGCGACCACCAGCGCCTGGACGGTGGGAGCACCATCCGGCCGCGGCGCCCAGAACGGCAGGCGGGCAATCACGTGGATGCGGGGTTCGTCCTTCTGTAACAGGGCGGTCCACCAGGCATCGCGCGCCACCTCGGTCTCTGACGGCGCCGGCAGCACCGCGACAGCCGCCGCGCCGCGGCTGACCTCCGCTATCGCCTGAGCAGGGCTGCCATGCACGCGCAATGGCGTCAGGGCGCCAAAATGCTCGCGCGCCGCCTGGGTAATGCTGGCATTGCCGTCGGGATCGCACACCGCCACCGAGAACTGGCCCTGCATCGCCGTGGTCCCGGCCAGCATTTCCCGCCAGATGCGTACCAGCGTCTGCGCCGGCAACCCGCCACTGTGCTGGCGCAGCAGGCGGCGGACGATCTGGGCCTCGCGCCCCGGCCGGAAGGCGCTGGGCTTGCCGGACTTTGCGACATGCTCGACCACCTTGGCGCGCTGCAGCAACAGCGCGTGCAGCGCGTCGTCGATCCGATCCAGTTCGGCGCGCAGCGCGGGAAGTCCACCCGGCCAGCCATCCTTTGGCGGCGGAGGTTCCGCCGACTGGGCGGCAGCGGCAGTTGGCGCATCGATGCGGGCTGAACTGGACATCATCCTGGCCGGTAGGGGGCCGCACAGATAGCCGATGCGGGCAGCCGTGCAAACAGGGATCGGCGCCGCTGGCTGCGGCCACTTGTTGTGGCCGCTTGTTGCGCCCGCTGGTTGCGAGGGGGCGACAGCCGGCTTATGCAAATGCGCGATGGATACAGCAGCCACACTCGCCGCCACCGAACACAGCCCCAACGTCACCTTCGAGCAGGGGATGACGCTGGATTGCGGCGTGCATCTGCGGCGCCTGACGGCGGCCTATCGCACCTACGGCACGCTGAATGCCGCGCGGTCCAACGCCGTGCTGGTCTGCCATGCGCTGACCGGCGACCAGTACGTCGCTGATCCCCACCCGCTGACCGGCAAGGAGGGCTGGTGGGAGCAGGTGGTTGGTCGCGGCCGGCCGATCGACACGGAACGCTACTTCGTCATCTGCGCCAACGTGCTGGGCGGCTGCATGGGCTCCACCGGTCCGCGCAGCCTGCGCGACGATGGCGACGGTCTGTGGGGCACCGATTTCCCGCCTGTCACCATCCACGACATGGTGCGCGCGCAGAAGATGCTGATCGACCACCTTGGCATCTCCCGGCTGTTCGCGGTGATGGGCGGTTCGATGGGTGGCATGCAGGCGCTGCAATGGGCGGCGAGCTACCCCGACGCGGTGTTCGCCGCTCTGCCGATCGCTTGCGCCGCGTATCACTCGGCGCAGAACATTGCGTTCCACGAGGTCGGACGGCAGGCGATCTTCGCCGATCCGGACTGGGAGGGTGGTCGCTATTGGACCGACGGGCGCATACCGGCGCGCGGCCTCGCGGTGGCGCGGATGTGCGCGCACATCACCTATCTGTCCGAGGAAGCGCTGACCCGCAAATTCGGCCGCCGGCTACAGAACGCGCCCAAGGATTCCACCGAGGCGATTTCGTTGTTCGGCGAGATGTTCGAAGTGGAGAGCTACCTGCGTCACCAGGGATCGACGTTCGTGCAGCGCTTCGACGCGAATTCGTATCTGACGATCACGCGGGCGATGGATTACTTCGATCTGGCGGCGGATTACGACGGCGACGTGGCCAATGCGTTCCGCGGCACGAGTACGCGGTTTTTGCTGGTGTCGTTCACGTCGGACTGGCTGTTCCCGACGCCGGAGAGCCGTTCCATCGCGCGGGCGCTGAACAGGGCAGGGGCGAACGTGTCGTTCGTCGAGATCCCGAGCGACAAGGGACACGACGCGTTTCTGCTCGACGAGCCGGATTTCCATCGCACGCTGGCCGGGTTCCTGGCGGGGTGCGCCGTACATGCCGGGCTGGCGGGGTAGAGAGATAATCGGTACGCACTCGGCGCAACCGTTTTCACTATTGCATTGACGGAACTCTTGGTCGGATCGGTATAGAAAGATCGCATCTCGGACGCGGACGTCAGTCTCATTGCTGCGACCAGGCTGCTGCGGTGGAATCGGACCCGCATGGCACCTGATGCAAACAGACGCCCGAGCCGCAAGAAGGTGAGTGGCGACGTGCGGGCAGGTGGTCAATGGCTACCCGTAGGAGGCTCAACGAGCAAATTTACACCTATGCCTCCGGCGAAGTAATGGATGGTCTTATGGGCAAAAGAAATTATCTTATCGAGGGCGTTTCCGGCTC
>DATKFJ010000126.1:0-4963 GCA_035511435.1 Acetobacteraceae bacterium
CGCGCCGAAACCAGCCGGAGCGAGATCACGGCCGCGAACCGAACGCCAGCGACGCGCGCCGAAATCGCGGCATATTTCACGGCGCATGGCTATGCCGTCGGGTATCAGGACACGCGCGGCCGCTACGGGTCGGAAGGCCGCTTCGTCAAATATCTGTCCGATGGTGAGGACGGGTTCGATGCCTGTGCGTGGCTGCGTGACCAGACGTGGTGCGACGGACGCATCTGTACGATGGGCCTGTCCTATTCGGCGCACACGCAGGCCGCGCTGGGCTGCCTCGACCCGCCTGGACTGGTCGCGCAAGTGCTCGACTGTGGGGGGTTCGTCAATTCGTGGCGGTCCGGCATCCGCCAGTCCGGTGCGTTCGAACTGAAGCAGGCGACCTGGGCGTTCAAGAACGCACTCGTCTCGCCGGAGGCGCTGGCCGATCCGGTGATGCACGCGGCATTGGCGGCGGAGGATATTCGCGAGTGGTTCACTCGCATGCCGTGGAAGCCTGGCCATTCGCCGCTGCGGCATCATCCCGACTACGAGGCCTATCTGTTCGATCAATGGTCACATGGTGCGTTCGATGAATTCTGGCAGCAGCTCGGCATCTGGACCGAGGGTTTCCACCAGCGCTACAGCCGCGCCGAGTGCGTGCACATGTCGTCGTGGTGGGATCCGTATCCGCTGACCGCGACTGGCAATTACACTGGTTTGAAGCGCGCGGGGCGTGGCGGACAGCGGCTGATCCTGGGGCCGTGGACGCATGGCGATCGCAGCGACACATATTTCGGCGATGTGGAATTCGGCCCCGATGCTGCGCTGGACTCGTGGGCTGGCGACTGGCGTGCCTATCGGCTGCATTTCTTCGACCATGTGGTGAAGGGTGCGAAATTCGACGAACCAGCGGTGCGCATATTCGTCATGGGGGGCGGCAGCGGGCAGCGTAATGCCGCGGGCAAGCTGGAACACGGTGGGCGCTGGATCACCGCCGCCGACTGGCCGCCGCCTGGCACGGAGTTCGCAGCGTTCCATCTGCATGGCGACGGCACTTTGGCGCGCGCCGCTCCGGCGTCGGGTGCCGCGCCGGTATCGTACGACTTCGATCCGTCACATCCGGTGCCGACCATTGGTGGTGCGATGAGCAGCCTCGATCCGGTGGCGCATGCCGGTGCCTGGGACCAAACGGAAGGCCCGGAATTTTTCGGTTGCACGCCACCTTACCTGCCGCTTGCTTCGCGTCGGGATGTGCTGGTGTTTCAGACGCTGCCGCTCGACGCGCCGTTGCAGGTGGTGGGACCGATCGAAGCCGAGTTCTGGGTGGCGACGGACGGCCCGGATACGGATTTCACCGCCAAGCTGATCGACGTGTATCCGCCATCGGCGGATTATCCCAAAGGTTATGCGATGATCCTGACCGACGGGATTTTGCGGCTGCGCTATGCCGAAGACCCCGCGCGCCCGCGTCTTCGTCGATCCGGCGAGGTAGTGCGGATCAGCATCACACTGTTTCCGACCGCTAACCTGTTCGTGCCGGGTCATCGCATCCGCCTGGACATATCGTCGAGCAATTTTCCGAAATTCGATGTCAACCCAAATACCGGCGAACCGGACGGCAACGCCAGGCGCAAGCGTGTTGCGGTGAACACGGTGTTCGTCGATGCCGACCGGCCGAGCCGGGTGGTGTTGCCGTTGCTAGGGCTGTGATACCAATGTCATTGCCGCACCGGTGCCGCATGGTGCCCGCTTGCGTGGCGACGAGGCCAGCGAGGGGATGATGACGAACGACCTGTATTCATTCTATGCGCAGCACCGCAACACCAGGGTGATGCACAAGTGGAGCCATTATTTCGAGGTGTACGAACGGTACTTGTCTGGCATCCGCCGCAACAGCCCCACCGTTGTGGAAATCGGCGTTCAGCTCGGCGGCTCCGTGCAGATGTGGCGCGAGTACTTCGGTTCTGCAGCGCGCATCTACGGTATCGACGTCAATCCCACTGCGGTAGAGCATCAGGATGTCGCGACCAAGGTGTTTATCGGTGACCAGCAGGACCGCGGGTTTCTACGATCGGTGGTGCAGGAGATCGGTCATCCCGATGTGGTCATCGATGATGGCGGGCACACCGCTAATCAACAGATCACGGCGTTCGAGGAGCTCTATCCGGCGCTCAGCGAGAACGGTGTCTACATTGTCGAGGACACGCATACCTCCTTGTGGCGCGGCCGGTTCATGGACCGGGAGGACCAGCAGAGCTTTCTGCAGTTCGCGTTCGCGCGCTGTGCGCAATTGATGGAGTGGACCGGGAAGGTGGAGAACTTCCAGGTGCTCGGGACCGACCAGAACGAATCGCTGGCGAGTACCGTCTCGGAGTTTTGCCGGTCAACCAAGGCCATCAGCTTTTTCGACAGCGTGGTGGTGTTCGAGCGTGGTCGCCGTCGCGTGCCGCGTCACGATCGGCGTTAGCCGGGTTGACCGGGTCGCGATGATCACGCTTGTGCGGGCTCCTGCGACGTTGCCGCCGGGACAGCGCGTCTATGCCATCGGTGACATCCATGGTTGCGATGCGCAGCTTGCGAACCTGCACGAGATTATCGCCGAGGATCTGGCACGCCGGCCGGTCGATCAGCCGGTGCTGCTGCATATCGGCGATTATGTTGATCGCGGTGCGAACACGGCGGGGGTGTTAAGGCGGTTGTTGGGTGGACCGCCGATTCAAGGCATGCCGGTCGTCAATTTGCTCGGCAACCATGACGAGACAATGTTGAATGCTCTGTCCGGCGACCGACCGGCGGCGACCGACTGGTTGTTCGCCGGTGGCCGGCCCGCACTGGAGAGCTATGGCGTCGATCCGGATTCGCCGCGCGAGTCGTGGTCGGAGACTGTGCCGGCCGAACATCTCGATTTCCTGCGCAATCTGACGTTGGCGCATCGCGCGGGCGGTTATTTCTTTGTGCATGCCGGAATTCGTCCTGGTGTGCCGCTGGACCGTCAGGCACGCGAGGATTTGCTGCGGATGCGCCAGCCTTTTCTGTACTCGGAAGCGATGTTCGGTGCCGTGGTGGTGCACGGCCATACACCGGTGAAGGACCCGGTGGTGCGGCACAATCGCATCGCGATCGACACCGGCGCGGTATTTGGCGGAAAAATGACGTGCGTGGTGCTGGAAGGCGAAACGTTGGGTTTCCTCACCGCCGACCCGGTGGGCGAGCCAGTCTCGATCGCCCATCGGTAGCCGGGTCGCGACTTACGAGTCGGTAGCTTATCGGTGCAGCGCGATGTTGGTGCCGGTGCGCACGCCGGGCGGTGCATAGAGCCATCATGGCATCCACGCGGCGCCGCCATTCATCTGTCTCGCCGCATCCATGGTCGCGATGTTGGCCGATTGAATGTAGGGCATATTGCTCAATATCTGCAGCGTATGCTGCGGTGGAAGCGTGAACACCGGCGAAGCAAGAACCTGCATCGCCGCGGGCTGGTTGCCGACGCTCCAGAAACCGGCGAACGCCAGCAGGGCATTCACCACGAGCTGTGATGGCGCGTCCGGCCTGATCCCCAGCACCCGGCGCACGTCGACGCGTGCTTGCAGCATCTCCTGCTTGGTCAATGGCGACACCATCAGCCAGCGCGGATTGCTGCTGAGTTCGCCGGTTAGGTAGTCGACAGCGGATGCTGCCCTGGCAGCGGTGGCCGGGTCATCCTTGGTGCGTGCAGGAACAGCGAAGGCCCATGCTGCCCGGTTCGCCGCGGGCACGTCGTTGTCCAGGAATCCGAACGTGCCCGGCGGAACCGATGCCGTGTCCGGCGGTGGCTGCACCGCGCAGGCCGCGATCGCCAGGCAGGACAGCATGACACCAAGGCGGCTGATCATGGCCCGATCGCTCCGTTGTCCATGCCAAAAGGCATGGTGTGGATCATCGCTTTCCCAGAGCGGCCGCGTTACGTCGTGCTGCTGAGCCCCGTGCGGAAGCGGGCTGCTAGCGCGCGATACACCACCGCGTTGCGGTCGAACTTGTGACGTTCCTCATCACTCATCACGCGGACCAGTCGAGCCGGCGCGCCAACCCACAACTCGTTCGTGCCGATCACCTTGCCGGGAGTAAGCAGGCCGCCAGCACCGAGCATGCCGCCCTCCTCGATTACCGCGCCGTCCAGCACGGTGGCGGAAATCCCGACGAAGGCGCGGTTCTTCAGCGTGCAGGCGTGGATTACCGCGTTGTGCCCGACAGTGACATCGTCGCCGATGGTGGTAGAGAAATCGCCGGAATCGACGTGGATGATCGCACCGTCCTGAATGTTGGTGCGCGCGCCGATGTGGATGAACTGCAGGTCGCCCCGCACCAGACAGTGGAACCAGATGCCGGTCTCCGAGCCGATCACCACGTCGCCGATCACCGCGGCGGTGGGGGCGATGAACGCATCGGGTGCAATCTTCGGGGTGATCCCATCCAACGTGTAGATCGGCCCCTGGCCGGTGAGCGCAACCGCCTGGCCCATCCGCAGATCAGGCATGTTCGGTCACCAATTCCGGTTGATTTGCCGCGCTACCGACTGGAAGGCCCAGCATCAGGCACAGGTTCTGGACTGCCGCGCCGGATGCGCCCTTGCCGAGGTTGTCGAGGCGCGCGACCAGCACCGCCTGGCGATGGTTTTCGTTGGCGTACACGGAGAGTTCCAGCAGGTTCGTCTGGTTCAGCGCCTGCGGTTCCAGTTTGCCATCCGCCGACGGTACCACGACATGCACGAACTCGCAGCCCCGGTAGCGTGCTGCCAACATCGCATGCAGATCGGCACCGGTCGGTTTGCCGTGCAGCGTGTCGAGATGCAGCGGCACCGAGACCAGCATGCCCTGGCGATAGTGGCCCACGGCCGGCGCAAAAATCGGCCGACGCGACAGACCGCAATAAAGCTGCGTCTCCGGCACGTGCTTGTGCTCCAGACCCAGCGCGTACAGCTCGAACATGGGGCCGCCGTTGTTCT
>DATKFJ010000127.1:0-42435 GCA_035511435.1 Acetobacteraceae bacterium
CTGCGGGGTGAGCTACTACAAAGCCTTTGCACCTGATCGCATCACCTGTCGGGCGTTTCCGCTGGACCCGGCGACTGTGGCGTTCTTCACCGAGTTCTACGTCAAGGGCCTGGCCGAATTCGCCTATCGCAACGGCATCGATCTCGTGTCGCGATTGCGCATCGCAGCCGATGCGATCGACGCGCCGTCTGCGATCGGCCTCACGCTGCCGCGGCGCACCTGCGTGCCGGTCGGTGGCGGGAAGGATTCGATTGTCACGGTGGAGTGCCTGAAGCAGGGTGGCGAGCCGCTGGTGCTGTTCTCGCTTGGCATCGCCGATCCGATCGAGGCAACGATCCGGCAGTCCGGTGTGCCGGCAATCCACGTGACGCGGCGGCTTGATCCGACGCTGTTCGAGCTTAATGCCGCCGGCGCGCTGAATGGCCATGTGCCGATCACCGGTATCTTGAGCATGATCGTGATGGGTTGTGCGATCATCTGTGGCTTCGACACCATCGCGATGTCGAACGAGCATTCCGCCAGCGCGCCGAATATCACGTCGGATGGCCTGGATGTGAACCACCAATGGAGCAAGTCGTTCGCGTTCGAGCAGGCGTTGCAACGCCACGTTGCGCGGAATGTTGTTGATGGTATCGCGTATTTCTCGCTGCTGCGCCCGCTTACCGAAGTAGCCATTGCGCGCCGGTTTGCTCGATATCCGGCTTATCTGCCGATATTCCGCAGTTGTAACACCGCCTTCCGCCAGGTGGCGGAGCAGCGATCGACCAACTGGTGTTGCGACTGCCCGAAGTGTCGCTTTGTCTATCTGGCGATGGCACCGTTTGTCGCGAAGCCGGAGCTTATCGCCACATTCGGGCGCGACCTGTTGGATGAACCGGCTCAGATCGATGGTTTTGCCGAATTGTGCGGCCTGGTGCGGCACAAGCCGTTCGAATGCGTCGGCGAGATAGAGGAAAGCGCCGCCTTGTTTCATCATCTCGGAGCGCTGGCGGATTGGCGTGATGCCGCCGTGGTGCGAGCAGTGTCGCCGCAGGTTTGTGCCACGGATTTCACGACATTGTTCGCGCCGCGCACACCGCATGCGGTGCCCGACCGCTTTATGGCGATGCTCACGTGACCGCTTCGGTTGTCGCTTGGGATGCATCCATCCGTCATGGTCGAAGACCGGCCGTCGACGCTTTCTCTGCCAGCGTTACAGCCAAGACGTGGATTGCCTGCCGTCGCCGACCATGATGGGGAAACAGGTCTGCATGCCGTTGGTCGATCCCGCCGTTGCTGCACACCACCTGAGCGGCAAGCGCATTGCGATCTGGGGATTCGGGCGCGAGGGCAGGGCGGCTCTGCGCTTCCTCCGGGCACGCATCCCCGATGTCGCTTTGACCGTCCTCGACGATGCCGCCGATCAGGTTGGCGCCGGTGACGTGCCGATCGTCTCTGGTCGCGCCTCGATCGCCACGGCGATCGAGGCTTTCGATGTGGTGGTGAAATCTCCAGGCATCAGTTTGTACGATCCGTTGGTGCTCCAGGCGCAGGCGGCCGGAGTGCGCTTCACGTCCCTGCTCAATCTCTGGTTTGCCGATGACCCGACCGCACGCACGATCTGTGTCACCGGCACCAAGGGCAAGAGCACAACTGCCGCTTTGATTGCGCACATCCTGCGCGGAACCGGCAGGAATGCCGCGCTGGCCGGGAATATCGGGGTGCCGGTGACGGAGCTGCCACGCCAGGGACTGGACTACGCGATCATCGAAGTCTCCAGCTACCAAGCCGCGGATTTCGATGGCACGTGTGATCTGGCGGTGTTGACCATGCTGGCTCAGGAGCATCTCGACTGGCACGGCTCGGTTGCCGCCTATCAGCGGGACAAGCTCAATCTGCTGCGTCATGCCCGGCATGTCATCGTCAATTCAGATGCGCGCGGCGCCGTGACCGACATGGCAGCCACGACTTTTTTCGATCCGCGCGCGGTTTTGCACCTGGCCAACGATCATCTCGCGCGGCCGCATAATCTGTCCAATCTGTCGGCTGCGTTGGCGGTCGCGGAATACCTCGGTATCGATCGCGTCGAGGCGATACGCGCGGCCGAGGATTTTCGGCCGTTGCCACACCGGCAGCAGGAGATCGGCGAGATCGACGGTGTACTCTACGTCGATGACAGCATTTCGACGACGCCGGAGTCCGCGGTGGCTGCGCTGGAGGTTTATCGCGAGCGTGCGGTCACTATCATCATTGGTGGTTACGACCGCGGCATCGCATATGGTGTTCTGGTGGAACGGCTCCGGGCGACACCGCCTAACGCGATCATTCTGCTCGACGTCAGCGGTCGGCGGATTTTCGACGCTCTTGCGCCACTGGCTGGTGTTCATGTCGTGCAGTCCATGAGCCATGCGGTCGATCTTGCGCGCAAGATGACGCCACGTGGCGGCGTGATCCTGCTGTCGCCGGCGGCGCCGAGCTATGGCGTGTATCGCAGTTATATCGAGCGGGGCGCGGATTTTGCGCGGTGTGCCGGGCTGAGTGTTGCTGGCTGATCGGCATCCATTCTGCGGCCGCGAAGCGAACTGACGCGCGGCCGGGCGCAGAACTCGCCATGACAGGATGGCGCTTCGCCTCGTGCAATGGCACGATGTCCTCGCGCGGCCAGTCGCGGCAATTTACTTGAACAGCCGCTGCGTCGCGATCCGTGCACCCTCCGCCATCGCAGCCAGCTTTGCCCAGACCACATCGTCCGCCACGCGCCCGCGTCCCGCCGATGTATCGAAACCGCAATCAGTGCCGGCCTGCACTCGTTGAGGATCGCCTACCACGCGGGCAACCTGTTCGATGCGGTCCGCCACCACCTCGGGATGCTCGATGAAGTTGGTCAACGGATCGACCACGCCGGCGACAATGACCTGGTTATCATCCAGCGGCAGTTCCTTCAGGCAGCGATACTCGTGCGCGTGGCGCGGATTGGCGAACGGCAACACGAAGCCGCCCACCTTTGCCCGCTTGAGCGCCGGCAGTATCTCCGGCAGCGCAACGTCGCAGTCGTGCGGTCCTTCATAGTTGCCCCAGCACGCGTGCAGCCGGACACGATCGCGCGGGATATTGACCAGCGCGCGGTTGATCGTTGCAACCACGCGGTCGACGAAATCCACGAAGTCACCTAGCGGCCGGTCTTGGTAGGACAGGTGGCGTTCCATCGCCAAATCCGGCGCGTCGATCTGCAGCAGGAAGCCGTGCGCGACGATCGTCTCGTACTCCACCTGCAAGGCGCTGCCCAGTGCATCCAGGTAGGCGTCATCGCTGTTGTACCAGACATTGCGCATGGCCGCGGCGATGATGCCGGGGGAGGGGGCGGTCATGAACGGTTCGGCGAACCCGCCCTGCGCCGCATCCAGCGCGGCACGAAAATCCTGGCACTCGGCTTCGACCAGCGCGCGGTCGAGGTAGCGCACCTCGCCCACCGCCTCTGGCACGCCACCGGTGTTGCTGATCGATTCGTTTACTGCGTCGTGCGCTGCTTTCCATGCGCTGAACGCCGGGTAGTGCGTGACGTCGGCGAATACCCTGCGAGCCCAGCCGCCGCCGAAACCGCTCATGCGATGGCGCACGTAAAGGAAGAACGCCTCACGCTGCTGCTCGCCGTTGTTGCCGACATCAACGCCGGCGGCGATCTGCTTCGCTACAATGTCTTGGACCGCCGCCTTGCCGACGCTATCGAGCGCGGCCGGATCGATTGCCTCGCCGCGCGAGCGCTGGACGTACAGCGTGGTCAGTTCGGCGGGCCGCGGCAGGCTGCCGGTGTGTGTGGTCAGAATGCGGTTCGCGCTGGTGAGCATCGGGAGTTCTCCGCAAGATTGCTTCGCCTTCCGCCCGCAATGCCAGGTGCCGTAGGGCGCAAGAGTGCAGCGCATCCCGCCGACCGGGTTTGGCAATGGCGGAGTGGCTGCGCATATTCCACCCTACGCCGCCTTGGCCTGCCCCACGATCCCGCCAAGCGCCGCCAGCGTATCGCGTGCGAAGCGCAGCCTCGTGGCAACATCCATCTCGCGCGAGATCGCCAGCTTGTGGTCCGGGCGCAGGCGCACCAGCCCGCCCTTGCTCGCCAACCATGCGACCAACCCGGCGGGATTGGAGAACGCATTGCCGCGGAAGCTCAGCACCATGCCTTTCGGTCCAGCTTCCAGCTTCTCCACCCCTGCCTCGCGGCAGGCGCGTTTCAGCGCCACGACCTGCAACAGGTTCTCGACCTCCTGCGGCAGCGGCCCGAAGCGATCGACCAGTTCAGCCGCCATCGCCTCGGTTTCCGCATCCGACGCCAGCCCACCAATGCGGCGATACAGGCCGAGCCGCACCGGCAGGTCGCGCACATAGTCCTCCGGGATCAGCACCGGCAGTCCGAGGCTGATGTTTGGCGTCCAATCGCGTTCCTGGCCGCCGCGGCGACCCTCGCCGGCGCGCAACTCCGAGACCGCGTCTTCCAACATCTGCTGATACAGCTCGATGCCGACCTCGCGAATATGCCCCGATTGCTCGTCGCCGAGCAGATTGCCGGCGCCGCGAATATCCAGGTCGTGCGAGGCCAGCGTGAAGCCTGCGCCAAGAGCGTCCAACGTCTGCATCACCGTCAGTCGCTTCTCCGCCGCCAGCGAAAGTCGCAGGTTCGGCGGCCACGTCAGATACGCATAGCCACGCTGCTTGCCGCGCCCGACACGGCCACGCAACTGGTAAAGCTGCCCCAGCCCGAACATGTCGGCTCGATGAATCACCAGCGTGTTCACCGCCGGCATATCCAGTCCGCTCTCTACGATGTTGGTCGATAGCAGGATGTCGTAGCGGCCATCGCCGAACTCGGTCATCACCCGTTCCAGCTCCGTCGGCGCCAGGCGGCCATGTGCGTGCGCGATGCGCGCCTCCGGCACGATTTCCGTCAGGCGCTCCGCCATACGCGGAAGATCCTCGATGCGCGGCACCACGCAGAAGACCTGGCCGCCGCGGAACCGCTCGCGCTGAAGCGCCTCGCGAATCACCACTGCGTCGAACGGCATGATGAAGGTGCGCACAGCAAGCCGATCGACCGGCGGCGTCGAGATCAGGCTCATCTCGCGCACGCCGGTCAGCGCGAGCTGCAGCGTGCGGGGAATCGGCGTTGCGGTGAGCGTCAGCACATGCACATCGGCTTTGAGCTGCTTCAACCGTTCCTTGTGCGCGACACCGAAATGCTGCTCCTCATCCACCACCAGCAAGCCGAGGTCGGCAAACTCCACCGATTTCGCCAACAACGCGTGCGTACCGATAACGATATTGAGCGATCCATCAGTGATGCCGCGGCGCACCTCGGCGGCCTCCTTCGCCGGCACCATGCGCGAAAGCTGCGCGACCTTCACCGGCAGTCCGGCAAAGCGCTCCGAGAATGTACGAAAATGCTGCCGCGCCAACAGCGTTGTCGGCACCACCACGGCGACCTGCGCACCCGCCATCGCTGCGATGAACGCGGCACGCAACGCCACTTCCGTCTTGCCGAAACCGACATCGCCGCAGATCAGCCGATCCATTGGCCGGCCCGAGGCAAGGTCCTCCAGCACATCGGCAATGGCGCGCGCCTGATCCTCGGTTTCGGCAAACGGGAAGCGCGCGCAGAACTCGTCCCAGGCGCCTTCGCCCGGCGCCATGATGGCGGCATCGCGAATCTGCCGCGCCGCGGCGATGCGAATGAGCTGATCCGCCATGTCGCGAATGCGCTGCTTCATGCGCGCCTTGCGCGACTGCCAGGCGACGCCGCCAAGCTTGTCCAGCGCGACGCCATGTGTCTCGCTGCCAAACCGCGACAGCACTTCGATGTTCTCGACCGGCAGGAACAGCTTCTCGTTGCCGTCGTAAATCAGCCGCAGGCAGTCATGTGGCGCGCCCGAGACAGTCAGCGCCTCCAACCCGTCGTAGCGGCCGATGCCGTATTCCTGGTGCACCACCAGATCGCCATCGGCAATTTCGGTCGCTTCGGCGATGAACTGGTCGGCCCGTTTGCGCCGGCGCGGTGGCCGGCTGATGCGTTCGCCCAGCAGATCCTGCTCGCCCACCAGCGCGACCTGATCGGCGACGAAGCCGCGCTCCACGCCCAGGGTGACCAGCGAAACCGAACCGACCGGCCTGCGTCGTACCGCCGCCCAGTCGTCTTCCTGCGCGGCATCCTTGAAGCCGTGCTCGCGCAGCAGGTTGGCGAGCCGTTCGCGTGAGCCGCGTGTCCAGGCGGCGACGACGATCCGCCGCCCCTCTCCGTTCCAGCGCTCGGCTTGCGCGCGCAGCTGATCGAACACGTTCGTGCCGGGACCACCGCCGGCCTGAAAGAACACCGGCCCAGGGCGGCCGCCGCCATCGATGCCAACCGCGCCATCCGGCTTGGCAAACGGCGAGAAGCTGAACAGCGGGCCATCTGCCAGCATGGCATCCCAATCCGCTTGATTGAGATACAGTTGCTCCGGTGGCAGTGGGCGATACGGCACCTCGCCGTCACGCGGCACCATGCGGCGTGCGGCAAAGTGATCGGCGATCATCTCAAGCCGGGCTGCCAGCACCTCGTCCGCCTGGTGGTCCAGGCTGACCGAGGCGCTGGGCAGGTAGTCGAGCAGCGTCTCCATGCGTTCATGGAATAGCGGCACCCAATGCTCCATGCCGGGATGGCGCCGCCCATCCGAGATCGACAGATAAATCGGGTCCGTCGCCGCCGGCTGGCCAAACAGCTCCCGCCAGCCGGACCGAAAACGGCTGATCGCATCCGGGTCCAGCGGCACTTCCGATACTGGCCGAAGGGTCAGCCGCTGCCGGCGATCCGCACTGCGCTGGGTCGCCGGATCGAAGATGCGGATCGATTCGATCGTGTCGCCGAACAGGTCGAGGCGAACCGGCTCGGTCTCGCCGGCCGGAAAAACGTCGATAATGCCGCCGCGCATGGCGTATTCGCCGGGTTCCATCACAGTGCCGGCACGCCCATACCCGGTGGCCTCCAAGAAGCGGGCCAGCTTCTCCGGCTGCACCGTGCCGCCAGTGCGGAGCTCCAGGCTGGCGCCGGCGAACGCGGCACGCGGCGGCACGCGCTGCACCAGGGCATTCACTGTGGTCAGCACGATGCGCGGCCGGGTGGGCATCTCCAGCAGGCGCGCCAACGTGGCGATGCGCTCGGAGACCAGTGCCGGATTGGGCGACACACGGTCGTACGGCAGGCAGTCCCAGGCCGGGAACCGCAACACTTCCGCCTCCGGCGCGACGAACGCCAGCGCCTCCGCCAACCGTGCCATGCGCGAATCGTCGCGGGTGACGTGCAAAACCGGGCCGGCGAATTCGCCGCGGCGACGGGCGAGCAGGTAAGCGTCCCAACCCTCGGGGGCACCGAATACCGGGGTGGCTGTCATGGCGCGCACATTCCTCCCCCTCCGCTTGTGGCAGGAGGTTGGGGGGAGGGGTTACCGGCGATGCGCCCTCCCGCCATTGCAACACGATGGCCGGGTTTGTGCTGACCGCTCATCACCGTCCGGCCGCGTCCCTGATACGCCGCAGCATTTCGGTGTCGCCGTCCAAGGGTATCGGACTGCGGCCGGTCAACCAGTCCGCCAGGTCGTTGTCGGGCAGATCGATCAGCGCTTCCAGCGCGACGATCTCCGAATCGCTGAATGCGGCTAAATGCCGTTGCACGAAGCCACCGAGCAGGATGTCGTTCTCGTACGTCCCACGATGCGTGGCCCGGAACAGCAGTCGGCGGCGCCTCGCATCGAGGGAGGCATGTTCTGGTTCAGTCATCGGCCTGGTGTCATATAGCCGCGTCATCACCCCATGTCAGCCCGTGGACCACGATCCTCTCACTCCTCTGTTCGCACCGCTGACCACGCTGAAAGGCGTGGGTCCGACGGTTGCGACGCTGATCGCCAAGGTGGCCGGTGGCAATCGGATAATCGATCTGCTGTTTCACCTGCCCGAAGCGTATCTGGACCGACGCCACCGTCCCACCATAGCTCTGGCAAAGCCGGGCGAGATTGCGACGCTGGCAGTCGAGGTGGTGCGCCACGAGGAACCCGCCAACCCGCGCCAGCCCTGGCGGGTGGTGGTCACCGACGGCTCAGGTTTCGCCGAGTTGGTGTTCTTCAAATCCGGCCGCGAACGGCAAATGCCGGTGGGTGCGAAGCTGCTGGTTTCCGGCAAGGTGGAGCAATTCGGCGGCAGGCGGACCATGTCGCACCCCGAATATGTGGTGCCGGCCGACCGGCCGGAGCTGTTGCCGCCGATCCAGCCGGTGTGGCCGCTGACCGGCGGGCTATGGCCTCGACAGGTGGCGAACGCCATGGCGCAGGCCGTGACGCAGGTCCCCGCGCTGCCGGAATGGCATGACGCGGCGCTGTTGCGGCGCGAGAAGTGGCCTGGGTTCATCGAGGCGTTGCGCGTTGCACAAGTGCCGGCGGAACTACCGGGCGACATCGTCCGGTCTCGCCTGGCCTACGACGAGTTGCTGGCGGATCAGGTAGCGCTGGCGGTAGTACGTGGGCGGGTACGTGCCAGGCTCGGCCGCAAGCTGATCGGCGATGGCAGCCTGCGCGCCAAGGCACTTTCCCGGTTCGGCTACACGCTGACCGCGACCCAGCATCAGGCGCTCGCGGAGATCGATGGCGACCTGGCTTCCGACCGACGCATGCTGCGGCTGCTGCAAGGCGATGTCGGCTCGGGCAAGACGGTCGTGGCGCTGCTGGCGATGCTGCGTGCGGTGGAATCCGGCAAGCAGGCTGCGATCATGGCGCCCACCGAAGTGCTGGCGAAGCAGCACCATCGCACGCTGTCGCGGCTGTCGCCTGAACCGGTGGCGATCCTGACCGGCGGCGTGAAGGGGCGGGCGCGTGCTGCGTTGCTGCGCGGGCTGAAGGACGGCGGCGTGCGCATGGTGGTCGGCACGCATGCGCTGTTCCAGGACAGCGTCGAATATCACGACCTGGCGCTGGCGGTGATCGACGAACAGCATCGCTTCGGCGTCGATCAGCGGTTGCTCATGGGCGGCAAGGGCGCGCTGACCGACGTGCTGGTGATGACCGCGACGCCAATACCACGGACGCTGCTGCTGACGCAGTGGGGCGAGATGGATGTGTCGCGCCTGACCGAGAAGCCGCCCGGTCGGCAGCCAGTACGGACTTCGCTGCATTCACTGGGGACGCTGACGGAGTTGGTGGATGCGGTGGCGCGCAAGTTGGACGAAGGCGCGCAGGTATACTGGATCTGCCCGATGGTGGCGGAGAGCGAGGCGCTCGATATCGCTGCTGCGGAGGCACGGCATGCCGTACTGCGCGAACGATTCGGCGACCTGGTTGGATTGGCACATGGACAGCAGGATGCGGCAGTGCGCGACCGTACTCTGGCGGAGTTTGCAGGAGGCGCATGCAGGCTGCTGGTGGCGACCACGGTTGTCGAAGTCGGCGTCGATGTGCCAACCGCCAGTGTCATGGTGATCGAGCACGCCGAACGCTTCGGGCTGGCGCAGTTACATCAGCTGCGTGGCCGCGTGGGGCGCGGCGCGGCGGCAAGTTTCTGTCTGCTGCTGCACGAGGAGTGGGTGAACGACGTGGCGAAGCGGCGGCTGACGTTGCTGCGCGATACCGACGACGGTTTCGTAATCGCGGACGAGGATTTCCGACTGCGCGGCGGTGGGGATGTGCTTGGGACGAAGCAATCCGGGTTGCCGGGGTTCCGGCTGGCCGATCCGATCGAGCACGAGGGCCTGCTGCACATGGCGCATCGCGATGCGGCGGTGCTGCTGGCGAAGGACCGGAATCTGGAGAGCGAGCGGGGACGTGCGGTGCGCGTGCTGCTGCGGCTATTTGAGAAGCGGGCGGCCATGGGGACATTGGCAGCGGGATGACGCGAGCAGTGAAGTTGATTTCCGACAATGCCGAAATTCAACGGCAGGCAGAGCCGCAGGCCGGTTGCTTCGAGATAGTTACAACCGCGAAGCCCGAGGCACGCAGCTCGTATGTCAATACATTCTCATAGACCTCACCAGGAATCCTGCGCCAAGCGTGTCGAACACAGTAAACGCACAACCGATCACATGCCCCGATACATCGTTCAGTCTGTCACCATCTGCGTGTTCTGCGTGCATCTACTGTTTATCTGCGTTCAAAGCCTGCCTTGTGCGACGTTGCCGACACATGGTTGCTGAAGTGTTGACGGATCCCATCGCAGAGCCAGCAGCAGCCCCGCGCCCGCCATGACGGCGCAAGCGCTGACGCGTCAGTCCTTATAATCCGGCTCGCTCTTGTCGAGCATCCGCTTCAACGCATCGAAGTGCCATTCGTACGGCGACCGACCGCCATACTTCTCGCCCTTGCGGTACGCCGCGAACGTCGCGTCGATCACCTCCTGCGGCAGGAACTTCAACTGCCGCCCGCTCGACATCGCGTACAACTGCACCTGCGCCACGCGCTCCACGTAATACAGAATGTCGTAAGCCTCGGCGACCGACTTGCCGACCACCGCAACGCCATGGTTCGCCATCATCAGCACCTTCTTGTCGCCGATGACGCCGGCCAGCCGTTCACCCTCGGCCGGATCGAACGCCGGCCCGGTGTAGGTCATGTCGTAGCCTGTGATCATCATGATGCCGAGTTCGGTCTGGCCGATCGGCAGGATCCGCGGGTCCTCCAGTCGGGACAGCGCGCTGGCATAAGGCATGTGCGTGTGCAGCACGGCCGCTCCGTCCGGCAGCAGCCGGTGCATCGGCGCGTGGATGCAGTAGCAGGACTTTTCGATCTCGCCCTTGCCGGCCAGCAGCGCGCCATCGTAGCCCACTTCCATGAAGCAGCTTGCCGTCACCTCCGACCAGTGCAGGCCGAACGGGATCTGGTAGTAGCGGTCGTTCGTGCCGGGAACCCGCAAGGTCAGATGGTTGAAGATGCCCTCATGGAAACCGTGCATCACGGCAAGCCGGTGCGCCGCGGCGAGGTCCACCCGCGCCTGCCACTGGGCCGCGTCGGTCGCGTCGGTATTGATGGTCCGCTCGATGGATTCCAAAGGCATTGGGCACTCTCCTGGGGGCGTTTGTCGCAGTGCAGCATTGCTGCGGGCTGCGGTCAATCCGCCAGGTTAAGCCTTATCCATCCAGCCATCGGCGCCTTGCATTGCCCCGAAATTCCGCTATGCCCGCCGCCCGACGGAAAACCCTGGGGGAACACGGCGTGTCGGCGGCCGACGACAAACCTGCGCTGATCGAAATCACCGGACTGACCAAGCGCTTCGGCAGCTTCACCGCGGTGGATAACGTCACGTTCAACGTGGCACGCGGCGAGGTACTCGGCTTTCTGGGACCCAACGGCGCAGGCAAGTCCACCACGATGCGCATGCTGGCCGGCTTCATGATCCCAACCACCGGTTCCGCGCGCATCTGTGGCCATGACGTGCAGACCGACGGCGTCGCGGCTCGGCGGGTACTCGGCTTCCTGCCGGAAGGTGCGCCGACGTACCCGGAGATGACCGTCACCGGATTCCTGACATTCTGTGCCAGGGTGCGCGGTTACACTGGCCGAAACCTGGCGCAACGAGTCGAACATGCGATGGAGCTGACCCGGTTGCAGGGTGTGGTTTTGCAGACCGTCGAGACGCTGTCGAAAGGCTTCAAGCGCCGCGTCGGTCTGGCGCAGGCGTTGCTGCACGATCCGCCGGTGCTGGTGCTGGATGAGCCGACCGACGGACTCGATCCCAACCAGAAGCACGAGGTGCGCCTGCTGATCGCGCAGATGGCGCCAGAGAAGGCAATCGTGATCTCGACGCATATCCTGGAAGAGGTCGAGGCAGTGTGTTCGCGCGCGATCATCATCGCATCAGGGCGCGTCGTAGCAGATGAAACGCCAGCCGAACTGCAACGCCGGCATCCGTCGGGGAAGCTGGATGACGTGTTCCGGCAACTGACGATGGAAACCGCCTGACCATGCGCAACATCTTCATCATCGCCGGCCGCGAACTCGGCGGCTACTTCGCCACACCCGTCGCATCGGTATTCATCATCATCTTCCTGGTGCTGCAAGGTTCACTCACCTTCAACCTCGGCAGTTTCTTCGACCGCGGTCAGGCCGACCTCAATCCGTTCTTCACCTTCATTCCCTGGGTCTTCCTGTTGCTCGTCCCGGCCATCACCATGCGGCTCTGGGCCGAGGAACGCCGGCTCGGCACGATCGAGCTGCTGCTGACGCTGCCGATCACCCAGGCTCAGGCGGTGTTGGGAAAATTCCTCGCCGCCTGGGCGTTCTGCGCCATCGCGCTGCTGCTGACCTTCCCGGTCGTTATCACCGTCAACATCCTCGGCAGGCCGGATAACGGAGTGATCGCGTCGGGCTATGTCGGTTCGCTGCTGGTCGCCGGCGCGTTCCTGTCGGTGGGCGCCGCGCTGTCGGCGGCGACCAAGAACCAGGTGATCGCCTTCGTGCTCGCCGTTGCTGTCTGCTTTGTGTTCGCCGTGGCATCCTATCCCGTCGTTACCGACTTCCTGTCGCAGAACCTGCCGGTGCTCGCCGACATCGCACGGCGCATCGCGGTGATCGACCGGTTCCAGGATTTCACCCGTGGCATCGTCAGCCTGCGCGACGTGATCTTCTTCGTCACCTTCATCGGTTTCTGGCTGTTCGTGAACACGGTCCTTGTCGACCAGCGCAAGGCGGACTGAATCGATGCATAGGCGCATCTGGTTCTCCGTCATCGGTGTCATCGCGGTTGCCGCCATCGTCATCGGCATCAACATGTTCGCCGATGCGCGACTGGCGAACCAGCATGTCGACCTGACGCAGAACCACATCTACACGCTGTCACCCGGCACGCGGCAGATCCTTACGGGCCTCAAGGAGCCAATCACGCTGCGCCTGTTCTACTCCCGCCGGCTCGGCAGTACGGTGCCGCTCTATGGCACCTACGCCGATCATGTGCGCGAGATGCTGGACGAATACGCCGCGGTATCCAACGGCAAGATCAAGCTGGAATTCTACGACCCCGAGCCATTCAGCGATACCGAGGACCGCGCGATGGCGTACGGTCTGCAAGGCGTCCCGGTCGATCAAGGCGGCGTCGAGGTCTACTTCGGCCTGGCCGGCAGCGACCTGGAAGACGACGAACGCACCATCGCCTTCTTCCAGCCGGAGCGCGAGCGCTTCCTGGAATACGACCTGACCAAACTGGTGTACGAGCTGTCCAACCCCAAGCGTCCGGTGGTCGGCGTGATGTCGTCGCTGCCGCTCGATGGCGATCCGCGCATGATGATGATGCGCGACCAAAGCGGTGGCGAGGGCCAGCCCTATGCATCGACGATGCTGCTGCGGCAGACCAACCAGGTGAAGACGGTCGCTACCGATGCACAGGTGATCGATCCCGACATTCAGGTGCTGCTGGTGGCAGAGGCGCAGCATCTGTCGGATGCAACGCTGTACGCCATCGATCAGTTTGTCATGCGCGGCGGCCGGCTGATGGTGATGGTGGACCCGTGGAGCGAGGCGATGGCGGCGATCCCGTCGCCCACCGGCATGCCGCCGACCGATACCAGTTCCAACCTGAAGAAGCTGTTCGATGCCTGGGGCATCGTATTCGACCCGACCGAGGTGGTTGGCGATCTCACCGGCGCGTGGCGCGTGCGGGCCAATTCGGATGAACAGGTACAGGCGGTGAACTACGTCGCCTGGTTCAACATCCGCGACGGCATCAATCACGATGATCCCGCCACCGCCGACCTCCAGCAGGTCACCGTGGCGTCGGCTGGCGCGATCAGCAAAGCACCGAATGCATCGATCGAGTTCACGCCGTTGCTGAGCAGCAGCGCGCAATCCGGCGAGATCCCTGTCGATCAGGTGAAAATGCCCGACCCCGCGAAGATCCTGGCGAACTTCAGACCGTCAGGCGGCCCGCACGTGATCGCCGCACGCATCCACGGCGTGCTGAAGTCGGCGTTCACCGGCCCGCCGGAGTTGGCAAAGGGCCAGAAGCGGCCAGCGGATTTCCCCGCCTACCAGGCGCAAACCGAGGGTGCAGCCAATCTCGTGGTGGTCGCTGACAGTGACATCCTGGCCGACCGGTTCTGGGTACGCACTTCAGACTTCTTCGGCCAGCAGACCGCCGTGCCGTTCAGCGACAATGGCCCATTCGTCGCCGACGTGATCGGAACGCTTGCCGGTGGCGACGCGCTGATCGGGCTGCGCTCCCGCGGTGACAGCAGCCATCCATTCATTCTGGTGAACCAGATGCAGAGCGAGGCCGAAGCGAAGTTCCGCCAGACCGAGCAGGCGCTGCAGAAGCATCTGGACGACACCGAAAAACAGCTTCGCACCCTGCGCCAAGGACCCAGCGGCAAAACCGATCAGGCCGATGAGCAGGCAGTGATCACGCCTGAACAGCGCACCGCGATCGACGCAGCGCGTAAGGACATCGTCGATACCAGGCAGCAACTGCGCGTCGTGCAGTACGATCTGAACCGCGACATCTCCCGCCTGGAAACCGAACTCCGTATCTTCAACATCGTGCTGGTACCGGCATTGCTGGCCATCGCGGCTGTCGTACTGGGCATTGTGCGCAGCCGCCGCCGCGCAAGGGCACGCGCATGACACAGCGCACGCTGCTGATCCTGCTGGTCCTCGGCGTGGCCGCGGTAGCTGGTGGCTGGTACTTCGGCACGGCGCAACAGCCCAGCGAGCAGCAAGCATACGACGGCGGCAAGCTGATGTTCCCCGACCTTGCGGCCCGCCTGCAGGACGCGACGCGCATCGAGGTAGCCCACCAGGGCAAGACTTTGGTGATCGCCAAGCATGGCGATGTATGGGGACTCGAGGATCGTGGCGGCTATGTAGTGCAGGTATCAAAGCTGCGCGGCATGCTGACCGCGCTGACCGAACTGCGCCTGGTCGAGCCGCGCACTACCAATCCGACAGAGTTCAGCCGGCTTGGCCTGGAGGATCCGAACCAGAAGAATGCCACGTCGAGCCTGCTGCGAGTGCTCGATGCATCGGGCAAGCCAATGGTCTCGCTGATCGTCGGCCATCGCCGCGTGCGAACGCAGGGCAACGTGCCGGAGCAGGTCTACGTGCGCCGTCCGAACGACGACCATACCTTTCTGGCCGAGGGTAGTCTTCAGGTGGACGCCGATCCGCAACTTTGGCTCGATCGTGACATCATGAACATCGACCACACGCGTATTGCCGGCGTGGTGGTGACGCGTGGGGACGCCAGGTTGGAATTCGCGCGTGATGGCGAGAAGCTGGTGCTGAAGGCGCCCGCGGATCATCCGCCGCTGGACGACTACAAGCTGGACGATCTCGACCGCGGGCTGGAGCTGTTGACATTCCAGGACGTGCAGACCGCCAAGGACCCGGTTGGTGACGAGATCGGCCAGTCGGTGTACACGACCAGTGACGGAATGGCGGTAACGGCGACAGTGTTCAACGGCGGCAAGGATATCTGGGTGCGCTTCACGGTGACGGGCAGTGACAAGACCAAGTCCGAAGCAGACAAGCTGAATGCGCGGCTGGCCGGCTGGACCTATCAGCTCGGCGCGTGGAAACAGACGGCGCTGGTGCCGACGATGAACGACCTGAAGGCTCCACCGCCTGAGAAGTCTGCCGCTCCGGCCTCCGGCTCCAGCCCGGACGCAAGCTCCTTACCCAAACCAAGCTCCTTACCCAAACAATGAGCGACCGCGAGTATCCCACTCGGCCTATCGTCGGGATCGGGATCGTGGTCATCAAGGGCGATTCCGTCTTGCTGGTCCGCCGCGGCAAGCCACCCAACATCGGTGCATGGACGCTGCCCGGCGGCGCGCAGGAGGTCGGCGAGACAGCGGAGGACGCGGGTCGGCGCGAACTGCAGGAGGAAACCGGCCTGGAGGTGGGTCCGATGTATTTCGCCGCGACGGTCGATAATATCCGCCGCGATGAAACCGGCCGGGTGCGCTTCCACTACACAATCATCGACTTCGCCGCTCGCTGGGTATCGGGTGAACCGGTTGCCGACACGGACGTGACCGAAGCAGTCTGGGCAAAGCTGGACACGCTGGATGACTATGGGCTGTGGAGCGAGGCACACCGCGTCATCGCCATCGCGCGCCGGCTGGTGGAGTGACGCGCGACCTTCCGTAGCACTGTCCATCCCACTTTCCATCCCGTTGGCTGTCTACATTGTCATTGCGAGAACCGTAGCAACGCGGCAATCTCGCGCCCGCCGGGCGGAAAACACGCCCAATGGGAGCGCGAGAAATGAACGTCACGCGCGGACTTCGGCGCATGCTTCAGATCAACGCAGGCGGCATCGCCATGAAATTCGGCGACCGGCAGCGAACCTGGACAGAGGTAGGCGATCGCGTCGCACGCTTTGCCGGCGCATTACACGCAATGGGCGTCGGCGGCGGCGATCGGGTCGCCGTCCTGATGCTGAACCAGGACCGGTATCTGGAGATCTATCTGGCCATCGCCTGGGCTGGCGCCGTGGTCGTGCCGCTGAATATTCGCTGGAGTGCCGCGGAGAACGAGGATGTGCTGCGCGACTGCCGCCCGCACGTGCTTATCGTCGATGCGGCATTTTCCGAAGTAGGCGGCAAGCTCGCAAAGAGCATCGCCACGCTGCGGTTGATCCATGCGGACGATGACGCAACGCCCGCCGGCATGGCGGACTACGAGGCGCTGATCGAAGCAGCAACACCAGTTCCGGACGCGTCGCGCGCATCAGGCGACCTGGCCGGCATCTTTTACACCGGCGGTACCACCGGCCGATCCAAGGGCGTGATGCTGAGCCACGGCAACCTGATGGCCAATGCGTTCAATCTATTGGCCGAAGGGCTGTTTCCCAGCGATGCGGTGTATCTGCACGCCGCGCCGATGTTCCACCTGGCAAACGGCGCGGCGATGTACGGGCTGATGCTGAGCGGCGGGATGAATGTGGTGATCCGCGCGTTCAGTCCCGAGGCGGTGATGCAGGCGGTGCAGCATTATCGCGTCAATGAACTCCTCCTGGTGCCTACCATGATCCAGATGCTGGTGGACCATCCGGCGATCCGCTCGCACGATATGTCGTCACTGCGGCGCATCGTGTTCGGCGCCTCGCCGATGAGCGAGGCGCTGCTGGACCGAGCCATTGCCGCGTTGCCCGGAGCGCAGTTCGTCCAGCTCTACGGCATGACGGAATTATCCCCGGCGGCGACCGTTTTGCACCATCGCGAGCAGGTCGGCGAAGGCCGCAAGCTCGGCCGGCATCGTTCCGGCGGTCGCGCAACCCTGGGCGCACTGGTCCGCATCGTCGATGCGGACGACAACGCGGTGCCGCATGGCACGGTGGGCGAGATCTGCGTCAGCGGCGACGTGGTGATGATGGGCTACTGGGAGCGCCCGGAGGAAACCGCGAAGGCCCTGGTCGATGGCTGGATGCACACGGGCGACGGCGGCTATATGGACGCGGACGGGTTCGTCTACATCGTGGACCGCATGAAGGACATGATCATCTCGGGCGGTGAGAACGTATATTCCGCCGAAGTCGAGAACGTCGTGGCGCTGTATCCCGCGGTGGCGCAATGCGCGGTGATCGGTATCCCGAGCGAACGTTGGGGCGAAACAGTGCACGCGGTGATCGTGCCAAAGCCTGGGGCAACGGTAGATGCCGACGAGATGATCGCGTTCTGCCACGCCCGGATCGCGGGGTACAAATGCCCGCGCAGCGTCGAAGTGCGGGACGCGCCAATGCCGATGTCGGGGGCGGGGAAGATCCTGAAGAGGGAATTGCGTCGGCCGTTCTGGCAGGGCAAGGAGCGGCGGGTGAATTGAGATGGCCGTGCAGCCCGACGCTCCGCACTTAGCTCCGCCGGTGCGACCGATGCGTTGACTTCTTGCGCGTAGACAGTGTCAGCGACACCCCGGCGCATATCAGCCCCAGAGCGGCCGGCAGCAGCCACGCGGGACGCAGCATCAGCGGCACGGCCGCCGATTCCCACAGCCACGACGACAGGTGCCGCTCGACGCCGCTGTGCAGCGCATCCATCAGATCGTGGTCCACCATGAACAGCGCCTGGCCGAGCGGCACCGATGGCGGACCGAGCATCGCGAGCGCGACCGCTCCGACCAGCAGCATGGCAGCCAGCACGGCAAAGACTCGTTGGGCAATCACATGAACAGCTTCTCGTTCGTCCGGTCGGTGTACAGCGATGCTACGAACGCACCATAGCCGTTGTAAATCTGCGTTGGCACCATCTCATTGCTGCCCAGCAGACGCTCCTGGGCCTGGCTCCAGCGCGGATGCGGAACGGCAGGGTTCACGTTGGCCCAGAAACCGTATTCCGACGGCTGGATCGCCTGCCAGAAATTCACCGGACGCTTGTCGGTGAAGCTGATCTTGGCCAACGCCTTGGCAGACTTGAAGCCATATTTCCAAGGGGTTGTCAGCCGGATCGGCCCGCCGTTCTGCGGCGGCAGCGGCTTGCCGTACATCCCCGTCGAGATGAACGCCATATCGTTCGACGCCTCGTCGATCGCCAAACCCTCAATATACGGCCACGGATAGAACGGCGTCTGCAGGCCGGGCATGGATTTGTCCTGTAGCGTCTGGAACACGACATACTTCGCCGATCCCAGCGGTTCGGCGATCTTCAGCAGCTGACTGAGCGGGAAGCCGGTCCACGGCACCGTCATGGCCCAGGCCTCGACGCAGCGATGGCGGTACACCCGCTCCTCGATCTGCAGCTGCTTCAACAGGTCATCGATGTCGATGGTCCGCGGCTGCTTGACCATGCCGTCCAACTGTATCGACCAGGGTCGCTGCTTCAGTACCTGAGCCTCCCGCCACAGGTCCTTGCTATCGCTGAATTCGTAATAGTTGTTGTAGGTCGTCGCGTATTTCTCCGGCGTGATGGCGCGGCCCGGCGGGTATTTTGGATTGGGTGTCAGTTCGGGGGCGGCCTGCGCCATGGCGGGCGCGGCGAAGGCCAGCGAGCCGGTTGCCGCCAGCCCCACAGCCAGCAGCCCCGCTCCGGTCAAGGCCGTGCGGCGGCCCATCACCAGAGCCTCCGGCGTTGCCAGCCGCTCCGACAATTCCCAGCCACGGCGCCGCTTGATATGCATTGTTCTCTCCATCACCCGATTAAGCCAGATCTGGGGTGGCCGTGCCATTTGTCACCGTGATGTGACGCGGCTCGTCGACCACTTCTGCATTGTCCGGCGCCTCAGGATGGGGAACATTACAGCCGGCCCGCGCCATTGGCAGGAGAACTCATGCATCTCGCCCGTTTCCCACGTGTTCGCATGTTTCCTACTCCCACACCGTTGGAGCCATTGGAGAATCTAAGTCGCCATCTTGGCGGACCGGAGATCTGGATCAAGCGCGACGATTGCACCGTGGTGGCGACGGGCGGCAACAAAATCAGAAAGCTGGAGTTCCTTGTGGGCGAGGCCAAGGCGCAGGGCGCCAACCACCTGGTGACACAGGGCGCGGTGCAGTCCAACCACGTGCGCCAGACCGCCGCGGTGGCGAGACGGTTCGGCATGAAGTGCACCGCCCTGCTGGAGCATCGGATAGAGACCAACGACCGCGACTACCTGAACAGCGGCAACATGCTGCTGGACCGGCTGTTCGACGCGGCGATCGAGTACCGGCCAGCCGGGCTGGACATGAACACGGAAGCCGAGACGAAAGGGGCAGCGCTACGTGCGGCCGGCGAGAAGCCGTACGTCATCCCCGGTGGCGGCTCCAACCGTGTCGGTGCGCTGGGCTACGTGTCCTGCGCCCAGGAACTGATGCAGCAGGCTGACGAAATGGGGCTGACGATCGACCGCGTGGTGACCGCGACCGGCAGTGCCGGCACCCAGGCCGGTTTGGTGGTCGGGTTGGAGGGCATGAACGCCGCTGTCCCCGTGTTGGGGATTGGCGTGCGGCTGCCGAAGGACCGGCAGGAAGCCAATGTGCACAAGCTGGCGGAGGCCACCGCGGACTATGTCGGCATGCGCGGCGGCATTGCCCGGAGCACCGTGGTGGCGAATTGCGACTATGTCGGTCCCGGATATGGCCAGCCGACCGAAGGCATGACCGAGGCGGTGCTGATGCTGGCGCGGCTGGAGGGCGTGTTGCTCGACCCGGTGTATTCCGGCAAGGCGATGGCGGGCCTGATCGACCTGATCCGCAAGGGCGAAATCCGCAAGGGCGAAAAGGTGGTGTTCCTGCATACTGGCGGCGCAGTGGGGCTATTCGGTTACCAAGGGGTGTTCGAGCAGGCGATGGGGGTCTAACCGAGGGCGTCGCGGCATAGGGCGGACGGCGCTGGGCTCTTCCGCCCCACCATATGGTTGAATGCGCGAAGGCATCAGCGCTTCACCGCACGCCGCTGGGCCAAAGCACCACTCGCAGCGTCTGCAGCAGAATCACGAAATCGAACAGCACCGAGAAATTCTTCACATAGTACAGATCGTAGCTCAATTTGGAGCGTGCATCGTCGATCGACGCTCCATAGGGGTAATTGATCTGCGCCCAGCCGGTCAGCCCGGCTTTCACGGTATGCCTCTCGTCATACAACGGTATCTTCCGCACGAGTTCCGCGACGAAAACCGGCCGCTCCGGCCGAGGTCCTACGAACGACATCTCGCCCTTCAGGACATTCACCAATTGCGGCAGTTCGTCGATCCGTGCACGCCGCAAGTATGCGCCGACCCGCGTTATACGGCTGTCCTGGATCGCCGCCCACACCGCGCCGCCCCGCTCTGCGTCGGAGCGCATGGTCCGTAACTTGAGTATCCAGAAATGCCGGCCGCCCTGAGTGACGCGCTCCTGGCGATAGAACACCGGCCCCGAAGATTCCCAGCGGATCGCGATGATTGCCGCGAGCAGCAACGGCGTCGCCAGCAGTAATACTACGGAGCTCGCCACCAGATCGAACAGCCGTTTCAGCCAGCGATCGATCGCACCGAAATAAAAGCCGTCGGAATACAGCAGCCAGCCGATTTCCATGCGCTTCACATCAACCCGTCGGATCTCTTTCTCGACGAAGCTCAGATATTGCACCACGGGATATCCGGCTTTCTTGCACTCCAGCAGACGCTCCAGATTCATTCCCCGACGTTCATCAGGCGCGATCACGATTTCATCCGCGCCGACATCGCGTGCTGCCCGCAGCACGGCGAAACCCCCACGGGATATGATCCGTCCAGCCGGATCGGCGTCAAGCCGGGCATCGATCTCACCCAGCGCCGGGTCGTGCAGGAAGGCGATATCGTACTGCAGATTGCCGCCTTCCTTACTGAGCATATGCAGCAGATCCCACGCCCGTTTTCCCGCGCCCACTACCAGAAGGCGCCGGTGCAGCACGCGCTGTTCGAGCAGTCCGCTCAGTACCATGCGGGAGAGGAAGGCGGTGAAGTTGAGGCAAATGGTAGCGACTGCAAACAGCATCGCCTGTTCCTGCACAGTCGGCCGCAGGAACAGGGACGCATCGAACACCGGCAAGACAACCGAGGCCAGGAGGGCAAGCAACCCACCCATGCCCACCACAAACGGCACGCGGACAAGCGCCTTGTGCGCTTCCAGGATCATGTCGCGTCGGTAGAGCCCCATCGCAAAGAGCGCCAGCAGGTCGGCAATCGGGTAGCCGGCAACGCGCAGGTCGAACGGTGGAGCAGACAGCGAGGCTCCGGACGGGCCGCCGGCCCACCATAGTGCAACCGGCCAGGCCAACACCACGAACGCGACATCCAGCGCAAATAGTACAGTGCCGGTGGTCGTCATCGAGGCCAGCCCGAAGCGAACGCGCGCGCCACTGGCCCGATGCGAGATGAAGGCTCCTGGCCGCAACCCTTCTACTGCTTTCAACGGCAACATCCCGGATTTCTCTGCTGGACTATGAGCCGACAACTCCGATGAACGATTAACAGATTGGGAACGATCAACAGATTGGCGGAAAAAAGTTTGGACCGCGTCCTGGGCAAAGCCGTCAGATCTCTGCGGCCTCGACCGCCGCGACGTCCAGCAGGCGTTCGATCACCTCCGGCTCTTGTGCCCCCGCGATGGCGTGGCGGCCGGAGATGACGAAGCAGGGCACGCCGTTGATGCCAAGCCGGTGCGCGCGAAGGTTGTCGGCGTGCACCGCGTCCGACTCGCCGTCTCCGGTCAGGAAGCGGCGCACCGCGGTACCGTCCAGGCCACAAGCATTGGCGATGGCCATCAGGACCGCGTGGTCGCCGATGTCGAGTCCGTCGGTGAAATGCGCCGAGAACAGCGCCTCCACCATGGCGTCGGCGCGGCCGAACCGCGCCGCAAAACGTACCAGCCGGTGCGCGTCCACGCTGGAAGGCGTGCGGCGGATGCGGTCGAAGCGAAACTGGATGCCCTCGGTACGGCCGATCTCGGCGATGGAGGCATACAGCCGGCGCGCCCGATCCTCGCCGCCGAATTTGCGGATTACGTAATCCGGTCGGGACATCCCGACCCGAGGCATGTCCGGATTAAGGAGAAATGGCCGCCATGACAGGTCGAACAGCAGGTCCGGCCGGCGCCGCAATGTCCGCATCAATCGGCGCACGCCCAGGAAACACCACGGGCACACCAGATCGTGGACGATCTCGATGCCAAGGCGGGCTTTCGGGGGTGCGAGGATGTTCACGCCGCGATTCTGCCGCGCAATGGTTCCGCTGTCACGCCTTTATCATAGTCGGCGGTCTGGCGACCGGTCCTTTTAATAGTGACTGGTTGTGCAGCAATGGCCGCCAGGGCCCCCCAATCCTGGCCGCCATGTGCTCGGAAAACCGTGGCGGCAGGTGCTTCGGGCAGTCATGCGTCATGATGCTCTTGCGGGTGGCCGCGGGTGACACAGGCCGGGTAAAGCCGCGGGCAGGCGGCATCATCGAACGGATCGTAGCCGTCTACGGCAGACTGGCCGTCCAATGCCGGACTCCCACGGGGCCTTTACTCCCGCCGGGCCTCTACTCCCGCTGGGCTTCTTCTCCCCCTGGGCTTCTTCTCCCGCTGGGATTTCTATGTATCAAATTCGCAGCCGGGTCGTCGCAGCCCGCGCAACAGGGGAACCGATCAATGGCCATCGTGATGCACGATCTGGCAGGCGCCGATCCGGCGTTGCGTTTCAGTCCTTATTGCTGGCGCATCCGCATGGCGTTGGCACACAAGGGCCTGGCGGTGGAGACGGTTCCCTGGCGCTTCACCGATAAGGCGGCTCTGGCGTTCTCCGGCCAGGGTCGAGTGCCGGTGATCCGCGACGGCGACACCGTGGTGTCCGATAGCTGGTCGATCGCAGAGTACCTGGAGGACAGCTATCCTGACCGCCCCAGTCTGTTCCGCGGCGACGGCGGTCGCGCGCATGCCCGTTTCATCAATACCTGGGCCGATGACGTGATGCTGGGCGGCGTCGCCCGGTTGATTCTGCGCGACCTGCTGGACGTGGTGGCGCCCCAGGACAAGGCCTATTTCCGTGAAGCCCGCGAGGCGCGCTTCGGCATGACGCTGGAGGCCGTGCAGGAAGGCCGGGAGGCGAGGGTGGTGGCCTTCCGGGCTTCGCTGTTGCCCCTGCGGCTCGTGCTGGGAAAGCAGGCATGGCTGGGTGGCGACGCTGCAAGCTACGCCGACTACATCATTTTTGGCACCCTGCAATGGCCGCGCTGTTCCAGCCGATTCGAGTTGTTGGCGACGGACGATCCGATTGCTGCCTGGCGGGAACGCATGCTGGATCTGTTCGACGGGCTTGGACGCAAGGCGTCGACAGCTTGGCAGGGCACGAACTGACGCCGGTTCACAATTGCCGGCGCGCATTAACTTCGAATTTAAACAACTAAATCCGTGTTTAATCGAATTCCCCCATGCCGCCTCATAAGTGAGGATCGCTCCAAAGGCAGATTGCCTTCGGCACTAAGGGGATACATCGATGAGGACCATCATTCTTGCCACTGTCGCGGTTCTTGGTATTGGGGTCGGGGCCGCCTATGCCGGCGACGGCGAAGACGGCGGCACAATTCCCGACACCTTCTTCTCCGAGCTTCCTGGGGTACAACCCACGCCCACCGGGACGCTGCCCAACAATGTGGCGGCCCAGGATCGGTATGGCGCGCCGATGCCTGCCTACGGGGCCTATGGGACCGACCAGAGCAACACAGCTTCAGCGACGCCGCACCCAACCAACGGCGGCTGAAAATTCGTTACTGGAATGTCGTCGCGGAGGGGTCGGCCAGGGGCCGACCCTGTTCGCGTGTCGCTGTCGGCCTGCATGCGCATCAGGGCGAAAAATCCGACGCCACCCGAATCTTACGCCGCAGGACAGGTCTTACGCCGCAGGACAGGCAATTTCGATCCGACATCCGGGACCGTCCATGATTGCCAGGCGGAAGCCATGCAGCTTTACGATCGCAGCAACCAGGTTCAGGCCTAGCCCGACCCCCGTCGCGTGACGGCTTCTATCGGATCGGTAGAAGCGTGTGAACACGGCGTCCCGGTCGGCTTCGCAAATTCCCGGTCCGGTATCTTCAACGCGCACAATCGGCCCGTCCGCGCGCTGCAACAGGCGCAGCGTTACCGAGCCCCCTGCCGGGGTGAACTTGACGGCGTTATCAACAAGGTTGGCGACTGCCTCCAGCAACAGGTCATGATCGCCGGAAACCGTTGCCGTTTCATCGAGTTCAACCTTCAAGGTCACTCCTTTGTCCTCGGCAATCGGCTGATAAAGCTCGTGCACCGCTTGCAGAATCTCCGGTAATTGAATCGTGGCCATGCCTGCGATTCGGCGACTGTGGTCGATTTCCGCAATCCGCAACAGGGCGGTGATGATCGTCAATGACTGGTCCAGGCCGGCGATCGCGCGATCCGTGGCTGTGTACAGATCCTGCATCGATCCCGCGGTATCGCGACCGCGTTCCAGAATTGCTCGGACGCGGGTCAGCGGCGTTCGCAGGTCATGTGCGATATCGTCACCCACGCTCGCGAGTTCGTTCACCAGCCGCTCGATCTGATCCAGCATTTCATTGACGATCGTTGCCAGCCGGTTCAGCGGATCGTCATAGCCGCCAGTCGGCAACCGCTCCTTGAGCTCGCCGGCGACAACCCGCTGCACCCGCCTGTTCATCTCATCGATCCGCCACTGCGCCCGCTTGCTGAGCAAGGTTCCTGTCAGCAGTGCCAGGCAGAGTGCCGGAAGCAGACCCAAGGCCAATGCGCGGCCGACAATGTCGGCGATCTCGCCCAGTTCGTCCGCATCGCGGCCGATGATGAGAACATCGCCAGAATCCAGCCGGAGCGCGACCGCGCGAACATTCTGCAATTCGCTGCCACGGTTATCAACGCGTATGAGCTTGCAGGGATGCGCCATACCATCGAGCGGCAGCCCCGGTGGCAATGCTGCTACATTGCCCGCAATCGGGCGTCCATCGGGCTCGAACAGTCCTGCCAGCTTGACGCGCCGTGGATCTTCAAGATTGTGTTCATTGACGACAGCCACCACCTGCTCGCGCGGTTTGTTTTGTTCCAGATGTACGTCTGTGGCGATCGTGGCATCGATGTTACCGGTTACATACGTGCCGGTCTGCCAGTAGACAAAACCGAACAGCAGCAGGGTACAGATGCCAAAGGCGCCCGCGACACCCAGTGCCCAGCGAAAGGTTGTCGAATGGATGAATTCAGGCGGGCGCACGCAACACGAATCCCGCGCCGCGCACACTCAGGATCATTGGCGGTTCGTCAGAGCCATCCACCTTGCGGCGAAGGCGACCGATGTGCACGTCCACCAGATTGGTCTGCGGCACAAATCGATAGTTCCAGACATTTTCCAGCAGCATCGCCCGCGTCAGAACCTGACCCTCGCGTCGCATCATGTATTCCAGTAGCTGGAATTCACGGGGCAGAAGTTCAAGTTCCCGCCGACCACGCCGCGCCGCCCTGGCCAACAGGTCCAATTCAAGGGGACCGACACGCAGCACGGTTTCCCGTGGGTCCGCCGGCCGGCGCAACAATGACTCCAGCCGAGCCGCAAGCTCCGACAGGGCAAAGGGCTTGGCGAGATAGTCATCGCCACCGGCGCGCAGCCCGCGGACCCGATCATTCACCGCGCTAAGCGCGCTCAACACCAGGACAGGTGTCCTGATACCTTCTCCACGCAGCGTCTCGATGACTGCAAGTCCATCCAAACCGGGCAGCATCCGGTCGATCACCAGCACATCCCACGCGCCGGTGCGGGCACGTTCGAGACCTTGGTTGCCATCGGCCGCGCGATCGAGCACATACCCGCGCTCGTCGAGCGCCGTTACAATTTCCTCCGCAGTCCCATCGTCGTCTTCAATGACGAGTATTTTGGCCAGTGGTGTCTCCACTTCGATCTATATACGCCGGCTCGCGGCTTTCAGTATGATGCCATCGGCTCGACCAGCAAAGTACCACGTTCGTTACCCGCAGAGTGTCTGCGTCCCATAAAAGGAATGTCCGTTGCCGCCACACATGGATCGACTACGCTGATCGCCCTGTGCGCGGCGGCGCAGGCGGGAGAAAGGCCATGAAGATCACGGGCATCGAGACAATTCGGCTGGGCGAGTTTCCGAATCTGCTCTGGCTGCACATCCATACCGATCAGGGACTGGTCGGACTGGGAGAAGCATTCTTCGGCCCGCGCGCGATCGAGGCGTATATCCACGAGACAGTGGCCCCCCTGCTGCTTGGCAAGCCGGCGCTGCAGATGGATCGGCACGCGCGGACGTTGCAGAACCAGTATCTCGGCTTCTCCGGCACTGGCGTGGAGATGCGCGCGGCATCGGCGGTGGACATCGCGCTATGGGACCTGTTTGGCCAGGCGACCGGACAGCCGGTGTACCAATGCCTAGGCGGTCTCTCGCATGAACGGGTTCGTATCTACAACACCTGCGCCGGCTATCGCTATATCCGTGCTGCGAGCGGGCAGAAGACCGACAACTGGGGTGTCGATCCCGCGACGGCGAGTGGACCGTACGAGGACCTCGATGCATTCCTGCATCGCGCCGATGAGCTTGCGGAGTCGCTGTTGGAACAGGGTATCACGGCGATGAAGATCTGGCCGTTCGATCTCGCGGCGGAGACAACGAATGGGCGATCGATCTCCGCCGCCGATCTGGAACAGGCGCTGGTGCCGTTCCGCAAAATTCGGCAGGCCGTCGGCGGCAAGATGGATATCATGGCCGAATTGCATTCGCTGTGGACTCCTATGGCGGCCGAACGGGTGTTGCGGGCGCTGGCGGAGTTCGATCCGTTCTGGGTCGAGGACCCGATCAAGATGGTCAATGCGGATCTGCTTGCCAGCCTGCGTGCCCGCACGTGCGTGCCGATCTGCGCCAGCGAAACGCTCGCGACGCGGCGAGCTTTTCGGGAGTTCCTGCAGGCAGATGCGGTGGATGTGGTGATGCTGGATCTGTCCTGGTGCGGTGGCATCGGTGAGGCGAAGAAGATCGCGACACTGGCCGAGGCGTGGGATCGTCCCGTCGCGCCGCATGATTGTACCGGGCCTGTGGTGCTGGCCGCATCGGTACATGTTTCGCTGAATTGTCCGAACACGTTGGTGCAGGAGACTGTGCGCGCGTTCACCAGCGGCTGGTATCAGGAGGTCATGACTGACCTGCCCGACATTCGTGATGGTTTCGTCTACCCGTCGCAGAAGGCAGGGCTCGGAACGGCGTTGCAGCCGGACCGGCTGACGGCGGCGGACTGCGAAAGGCGGATGACGTCGGCGTAAGTGTCGTCGCATAATGGCGGTGCGCGTCCCTTATCAGATCTTCCTCGGTCAGTCCGCAGACCTTCTACCGCATATCCAGCGGCACGACGCTGATGCTGTTGAATGGCGAACCGTTGATCAGCTTGGTGCTGACCACGGTGTAGATCAGCACATGCTTTTCCGCATCGAGCGCGCGGTGGATTTGAAAGCTCTTGAAGAACAGCGACGCGGACGCGAAGCCAATCACCTCCGACCGTGGCAGGTTCGATGGCATGCCGACCGGACCGACAGCGCGACATGCGATCGAGAAGCGGCTCGGGTCCTCGGCAAGCCCAAGCCCGCCTTTGACGCCCCCTGTCTCCGCACGCGACATGTAGCAGGACACGTTCTGTACCTTGGGATCGTCGTAGCGCTCAACGACAATCCTGTCGTCCGGTCCTAGCCAACGGAAGTTTGTGTTGATCGAGTCGATACGCGTTTGTGCGTAAGACGGCGCCGCAAGGATCAACATCGCAATAGCAGCCAATGCCACTTTATTCATGCTCGGTGCTCCGGTTTAACCCGGCGCATTGTGGGTCGGATGCGTCGGTCCGCTCAAGCTCGGCGGAGCCACGCGTGACCGCTTGTGCCTGCAAAACTCACTGCCCAGTATGGCGAATGTCAAAACGGCGAACATCGACACGGCGAACATCGACCGGGCGCTGTGGGACAGCAACAGCAAGGCCCGGTGTGCCGGTGGATCAGTTGCAGGCTGTCATTGTCGTGTTCGCAACCGCGTCTCTTTTTGAGTCGGCGGCGATCGTCCGCGGGATACCGCAGCCTCCGCCAGGGATTGTGTCGTGCGCGGTTTCAGCGCGGTGAACTCGCAATGAAGGTGTGCGGCGATGACGGTGTGCTGCAATGACGGTCCAAGCGAACCATGCTGGTTGCCACGCCCTGTATCCTGACCCTAGGTTGCAAATCGCATCGGCAATAATCCAGCCGAATCGCTCTGGGGAGGGGCGTAACCATGGTAACGCAATCACAGCAAGCGGTCATGGACCGCGCAGTGCGTCACCTGTTGGCGAACCACAGTCCGAAAGGCCAGCGTGTTGGCTGGTTGATGATCGCCTCGATCCTGATCGAGGCTTGGGATCTCTACTCGATCGCCTTCGTGCTGATCTTCATTCGCGACATCTTTCATCCGTCGCCAGCGATGCTCGGCCTGGCTGCGGCTGGTACCCAAGGCGGCGCCCTGATCGGCGCGATGATCGGCGGCTGGCTGTCCGATACCATCGGGCGGCGCGCGATTTTCCTGTCCACCATGGTCATGTTCGTGGTCTTCGCAGTCGCTCAGGCTTTCGTGCCCGACATGTTCTGGCTGGTCGTCGTGCGACTGATCCTCGGCATTCCACTCGGCAGCGATATCTCTAACGGATACACCTACATCATGGAGTATCTGCCCGCTGGCAAGCGCGAGGTGATGGGTAACCGCTGGCAGTTCATGTTCGCCATCGGCGAAGTGATCGCCATCGCCATCATCGCCGTGCTCCTGGTGTTGGAGTTGCCGCATGACATCATCTGGCGCCTCACACTCGGCTTGGGCGCGGTGCCCGCCGCAATCATTTTCGTGATGCGCTACAACCTGCCCGAAACCGCGATCTGGCTGATCCGCCGTGGCCGCTTCCGCGAGGCGAAAAAAGTCACCGCACAGATGTACGACGACCCCCTGGACTTCCTGCCGAACGAAGACGTTCCGATGGACAAGCCGCGGCCCGGCGCATTCCTGGCCGACATTCGCAAGGATCCGATCCGCTGGCGCGCCACATTGTTCGGCTGGATCGCCTGCTTTGCGCAGAGCTGCGAATTTTCGACATTCGCATTCTACATCCCCGTGCTTTTCGTCATGGTCGGTGTCTCCAGCATCCTCGGCACCGACCTCGTCACACTCGCACTGTTCATTATCGCCGCGATCTCTGGGTTTGTCGGGCCGCTGATCACGCCGAAGATCGGCCAGCGTGGCCTGAGTATCGCCGGGTTCGGTATCGTATTGGTGGCGCTGTTGATCGCCGCGGCGGCGCTGTACAGCGACCACGTGGCGTTACTGCCGTTCGCCGCCGCGCTGATGCTGTGGGGCCATTATTGGAGCGCCGAGAATGTCATGACCATCCCGACGATGGTGGCCAAACCCGAATATCGCGGCACCGCGAGCGGCTTCGCCTACATGTTCGTAAAGCTGCCAGCGTTCCTGTCGATCTTCCTGTTTCCCGTGCTGTTCGAAGCGATCGGCCAGGCCAATGCGACGCTGTTCACGGCGATCTTCCCGCTGATCGGATTGCTGGCGGCGATCTTCGTCCTGCCGGAGGTGTACGGCTACGAACAGGACTGATATCGACCGCCTGATCAGCGGTCCCGTTCCGGTTCGCCTCCCGCCGCGGCCAGGATGCGCTGTGCCAGCTTGTAGTGCGGGCGATCGATCATCTTGCCGTCGAGCGCGAATACGCCGGCATCCGGGTTGGTGGCAAAAGCGTCGCGCACCTTCTCGGCCCAGCGCACTTGTCCCGGCGACGGCGTGAACGCCGTGTTCACCACGTCGATCTGCGCCGGATGGATCAGGATCTTGCCGGCGAAGCCATCGGCGGCCGCGATTTCGGCTTCTCGGCGCAACCCAATCGGGTCGCTGTGATCCGGATAAGGCGTATCTATCGCAGGTACTCCTAGCGCTCCGGCCGCAATCAGCACCTCGGCGCGCGCCAGAATCACCGGCGCCGGGTACGATCCATCCGGATGCCGCGGGCTGATCCCCAGATCCGCCGACAGGTCCTCGGCGCCGAAGCAGATCGCCAGCAGCCGCGACGCAACGCCGGCGTAGGCGCCAAGAGTGAAAACCGAGCCCGCTGTCTCAGTTACAATGGCAACTACCCCGATGCTGCCGACCGGTGCGCCGGCGGCGGTTTCCAATACTTCCAGGTGGTGGTCGAGCGTCGCGAGGTCCGCCGGCCCACTGCATTTCGGCAGCATGACGGCGGTCGGCCGCGCCGGGACGACCGCGGCGAGATCGGCCAGATACCACGGCGTGCCGCGTGGATTGACCCGTACGATCAGGTCGCGGCCAGGGTGCGAACGCACCACCTGCGGCACCATGGCGCGCGCGGTGGGTTTCGCCGGCGCGGCGACCGAATCCTCCAGATCGAGAATCACCGCATCAGCGGCGGAGGCAATGGCCTTGGTCATCTTCCGTTCGGAATCGCCGGGGGCGAACAGCGGGCTGCGGAGCCGCATGAGGGGGCCTCGTGCAACGAAAAGGGGCGGCAATCTTGCGCCCCCGGCAACGATATGCAATCAGCGGCCTACAGGGGGCCTTATGAACAAGGGGACGTCCGGGGGTGAGTGACACCATCCTGGAGACCGTGAACTTGACGCGCGAGTTCGGCGGCTTCGTCGCGGTAGACGATGTGTCGCTGACTGTGCGCACCGGCACGATCCATGCGCTGATCGGCCCGAACGGCGCCGGCAAGACCACCTGCTTCAATCTGCTGACCGCCTTCCTGCCGCCGACCAGCGGCACGATCCGTTTCAAGGGCAATGATATCACCGGGTTGAAGCCGGCCCAGGTGGCACGTCTCGGCTTGGTGCGCAGCTTCCAGATATCCGCGGTGTTCCCGCATTTGACCGCGCTGGAGAATGTTCGGCTCGCCTTGCAACGTGCGCGCGGCGCCAGCTTCGACTTCTGGCGCTCGGAGAGGGTGCTGCAGGTCTACGACGATCGTGCGCGCGAACTGCTGTACGACGTGGGATTGACCAGCGAAGTGGACACGGTGGTAACGCAGCTGCCCTACGGGCAGAAGCGCGCGCTGGAGATCGCCACGACCCTGGCGCTGGATCCCGAGGTGATGCTGCTGGACGAACCCACCGCCGGCATGGGGCACGCCGATGTCGCGCGCATCGTCGAACTGATCCGCCGGGTGCGGATCGGGCGAACCATCCTGATGGTCGAGCACAATCTGTCGGTGGTGGAAGGTCTGTGCGACATCATCACCGTACTGACGCGCGGGCGCGTTCTGGCGGAAGGCGACTATGCCGCGGTCTCGGCGAACCCCGACGTGATCGCCGCCTACCTGGGGACGCCGCATGCTTGAGGTCAAAGGTCTCAACGCCTGGTACGGCGAGAGCCACATCCTGCACGGCGTCGATTTCGAGGTGCGCGAGGGTGAGGTGGTGACGCTTCTCGGGCGCAACGGCGCGGGCAAGACCACCACGCTAAAATCCATCATGGGGCTGGTGCCGCGGCGCGAGGGCAGTATTACCTACCGCGGCGCCGAACTGGTGAAGCTGATGCCCAATCAGGTGGCGCGTTCCGGCATCGCGTTCTGTCCGGAGGAGCGCGGCATCTTCGGCTCGTTGAGCGTGACGGAGAACCTTTTGCTGCCACCGGTCGTCGCCCCTGGTGGTTTGGGCATCGACGAGATCTACGCTCTGTTTCCAAACCTGAAAGAGCGTGCCCGCACGGCGCATGGCACACGGCTGTCCGGTGGCGAACAGCAGATGCTGGCGATCGCGCGCATCCTGCGTACCGGCGCGAAGCTGCTGCTGCTGGATGAGCCGACCGAAGGGTTGGCGCCTGTAATCGTGCAGCAGATCGGCCGCACGGTGCGTGAGATCAAGCAGCGCGGCTTCACGGTGTTGCTGGTGGAGCAGAATTTTCGGTTCGCGCAGACAGTGGCGGACCGGCACTACGTGATGGAACATGGTCAGGTGATCGACATGATCCCGAACCACCTGCTCGAGGCCAATATGGACAAACTGCATGAGTATCTCGGGGTATGATGTTCGTGTCTTCTGACTGTCCTGCCTCGCCGTCCTCGCGAAGGAGGCGACCCAGGCCGGCGTCACCTCCTTCGCGGGAATGACCGACTCCACTGGAAGGATTATCGGTCATGACCATGTCACGGCGCGCACTTCTGGCTGTCGCGACCGGCGCGGCCGGCATGCCGATCATGCGTCTCCGTGCGCAAGACGCGCCCACCGTGAAGATCGGCGTGCTGAACGACATGTCGGGCCCCCGCATGAATATCAGCGGCCCGACCTCCATCGTTTGCTGCAAGCAGGCATTGGAAGATTTCGGTGTATCCGCCAAGCGACTTAACGTCGAAGTGGTCGACGCCGATCACCAGAACAAACCGGACCTGGCTGCGTCGATCACACGCCAATGGTTCGATCGCGACGGCGTGGACATGGTGCTCGACGTGCCAACCTCATCCGTGGCGCTCGCCGTGCAAGCGGTGGCACGCGAGAAGAACAAGGTCTTCCTCTGCTCCAGTGCCGCCACGTCGGACCTCACCGGCAACGCCTGTTCACCCAACTTCGTGCACTGGACCTACGATACCTACATGCTGGCGAAATCGACCGGCGGCGCCATGGTGAAGGCCGGCGGCGATAGCTGGTTCTTCCTCACCGCCGACTACGCGTTCGGCAAGCAGTTGCAGGCCGATACCACAGGTTTCGTGCAGGCGGCGGGTGGCAAGGTGCTCGGGGCGTCCGCCTATCCGTTTCCAGGCACCACGGATTTTTCCTCGTTCCTGGTGCAGGCGCAGGCCAGCAAGGCCAAGGTGTTGGGCTTCGCCAACGCCGGCGCCGATACGGTGAACTCGATCAACCAGGCACGGGAGTTCGGCCTCAGCCAGACGATGAAGTTTGCGGCGCTGCCGATGTTCGTGAACGACGTGCACGCGCTTGGGCTCGATACGGCGCAGGGGCTGAACCTGACCGAGAGCTTCTATTGGGACCTGAACGACCGCACCCGCGCCTTCACCAATCGGGTAAGGCTGAAGACGCCGGGCAACTGGCCGAATATGGCGCATGCCGGATGCTACTCTGCGACGCTGCATTATTTGAAGACGATCGCGGACATGGGTGCGGCCGAAGCCAAAAAGGACGGCGCGGCAGCGGTGGCGCGGATGAAGCAGATGCCGGTGGACGATGATTGTTTCGGCAATACCACGATCCGCGACGACGGCCGCAACCTCACGTCGGCCTATCTGTTCGAGGTGAAGACACCGTCCGAGAGCGAAGGCCCGTGGGACTATTACAAGCTGATCGCCACCACGCCCGGCGCGGAAGCGTATCGACCGTTGGTCGATGGGCATTGCCCGTTCATCAAGGCCTGATAGCGAGTGGTCGGCATGGCAGGACATTGCATCAAACGTCGCGCAGGGCGAACGGCCGCCATCCACGTCTCTGCGGCAAGCGCAACAAAACGACGTGGATGGCCGACCTTCGCCCACCATGACGGACGGGACAGCACGACAGCGGGGAACGCGGCATGATCATGATCTTCGGCATCCCTGCTCCGCTGCTGTTCGGCCAGCTTCTGCTCGGGCTGATCAACGGCGCATTCTACGCGATGCTCTCGCTCGGGCTCGCGGTGATCTTCGGCATGCTGAACATCATCAATTTCGCGCACGGCGCGCTGTTCATGATGGGCGCGTTCGCTTCCTGGATGCTGCTGCAATACGCCGGCATCGGCTACTTCCCATCACTGATCCTGGCACCGCTGATCATCGGTGCGTTCGGCATCGTGCTGGAGAAAACCATCATCAGCCGGCTGTACAAGCTGGACCATCTGTACGGTCTGCTGTTGACCTTCGGTCTTTCGCTGGTGATCGAAGGGCTGTTCCGCAATTACTATGGCAGTTCCGGCTTGCCGTATCGCATTCCGGACGTGTTGGAGGGCGCCACAGATCTCGGCTTCATGTTCCTGCCGATCTATCGTGCCTGGGTGGTGGTTGCCGCCATGGTGGTGTGCCTTGCGACCTGGGTGATCATCGAAAAGACCTCACTCGGCGCGACCTTGCGTGCGGCCACCGAGAATGCACCGCTGGTGCAGGCCTTCGGGGTCAACGTGCCGCGGGTGATCACGCTGACCTACGGCGGCGGCGTGGCGTTGGCGGCTTTTGCCGGCGTGCTGGCCGCGCCGATCTACTCGGTCAATCCGAACATGGGCGACAACTTCATCAACACGGTGTTCGCCGTGGTGGTGATTGGTGGCATGGGCTCGATCCTGGGTGCGATCATCAGCGGCTTCGGGCTGGGCGTCATCGAGGGCCTGACCAAGGTGTTCTACCCAGAGGCTTCCGCCACCGTGGTATTCGTCGTGATGGTGATCGTGCTGCTGACCCTGCCGCATGGCTTGTTTGGAAGGCGTGCCTGACATGTTCGGATTTTCGCATTCGCAGAAGATCGCCTTCATGGTGATGCTGGCCGTGATCATCGTATCGCCCTACGTGCTGTATCCCGTATTCCTGATGCGGGTGCTGTGCATGGCGCTGTTCGCCTGCGCGTTCAACCTGATGATCGGCTATGTCGGGCTGCTGTCGTTCGGCCAGGCGGCATTCTTCGGCATGGGCAGCTACGTCTCCGCATGGACGATGAAGGCCTGGCATGTCGATGCGGTGGTGGCGATCTTTCTCGGCGGCGTGACGGGCGCGGTACTGGGACTTTGTCTCGGCTACCTGGCGATCCGGCGCTCCGGCATCTACTTCGCGATGATCACGCTGGCATTGGCGCAGATGGTGTATTTCTTCTGCGTCGAGGTGCCGTTCACCGGGGGTGAGGACGGCATCCAGCAGGTGCCGCGCGGCCACCTGCTCGGTGTGATCAACCTCAATAACGACATGACGATGTACTGGCTCGTGGCGGTGGTGTTCGTGGCGGGGTTCCTGTTGATCCACCGCATCATCCATTCGCCGTTCGGCCAGGTATTGAAGGCAATCCGCGAGAACGAGCCACGCGCAACATCTCTCGGCTATCGCACGAACGATTACAAGCTGATCGCGTTCGTGCTGTCCTGCATGCTGGCCGGCGTGGCCGGCGGCACCAAGGCAATTGTGTTCGGCATCGCAACCCTGACCGACGTGCATTATTCGACGTCCGGCGAGGTGGTGCTGATGACGCTGCTCGGTGGATTGGGCACCGTGTTCGGGCCGGTGATGGGCGCGGTGCTGGTGACCGCAATGGAGAACTACCTGGCGCAGTTCGGCCAATGGGTGACGGTGACCCAGGGCTTAATCTTCGTGGTCTGCGTCCTGGCGTTCCGCCGCGGCGTCATCGGCGAGATCGGTGGCGCGTTGCGGCTGGCGTTGTAAAGCCAGCTAGCACCGCCTGATCCACGCGCCTGCCCTGGCCACCGCGTCGCGCGATTTCTGCACCGCGTCTGTCGCGCGGAGGAAGCCGTGCAGCATGCCGGTGTACGTCTCCAGTTCCACCGGCACCGCAGCCTCACGCAGCCGCGCCGCCAACGCCTCGCCTTCCGAGCGCAGCACGTCGAGTTCGGCCAGCAGTATCAGCACCGGCGGCAGTCCCGTCAGATCGGCGCGCAACGGCGCTGCCAACGGGTGCGTGCGGTCGGCTTCGTGCGGCACATAGACGCTCCAATAGAACGCCATCTTCTCGCGCGTCAGCACGTGGCAGGTGGCGAACTCCTGGTAGCTTGGCGTGTCGAAGCGGCTGTCGCACACCGGATAGCCCACGACGATACCCGACAGCTTTGGCCCGCCGGTGTCACGCAAACTCAGCGCGGTGGCCAGCGCCAGGTTGCCGCCGGCGGAATCGCCCCCGAGCAGGATGCGGGTTGGGTCAAGGCCCCAGTCCGCTCCATGTTCCGCAATATGGCGCACCACGGCGGCACATTCTTCCAGCGCCTGAGGGAATTTGGCTTCCGGCGACAGCGCGTAGTCCACGCTTATCGTCGCGACCTCACCGGCGGCGGCCAGTTCGCGCGCTGCTGAATCATGTGTGTCGACGGAGCCCCACACCCAGCCGCCGCCATGGAAATACACCAGCGCCGGCAGCGCACGGTCGGTGCGCGGCCGATGCACGCGGCAATAGATGCGCCGCCCGCGAGCGGCGACCCAGCGTTCGGTGGTTTCCGCCATGTCGGGGCCGAGTGCGCCGCGCGCGAGGCTGATTGCATCGTTCACTCGGCGATGTGGTTCAAGCGGCAGCTCCAGCTTTATCGGTGGATAGTTTGTGGCGATGGCCTCGGCCGCTGCCTGGTAGGCGCGCATTTCCGGGTCCCAACGTGCTCTGTCGCTCATGGTGGTTGCTTTCGTGTGGTCCGTCGCGATGCAACGATATTGGACGGCGATTGGCAATCGAGGTGGTTCCACGTCTCGGTTACGTCTCGAGGTGTTTGAATTGCGCCCACTGTAGCGCGTGGTGGGACCATGGCCTCGGTGGGATTTCCTTGCAACGATTTCAATGACACGAACCCACCAGTGTCCAGCTCAAAAGAAGTGTCGTCCGTCAGCAATAGTCCTGCGCGGCTGCCTTGCTAGCCGCGCACCTGCTCACCCCCGGTGATCCAGCCCGATATCCAGCACAGCCACGCTGTGCGTCAGCCAGCCGACCGACAGCAGATCCACCCCGGCGGCCGCAATTGCCGGCGCGGTATCAGGCCGGATGCGGCCCGAGGCTTCGGTGATCACTCGACCACCCACCATCTCGACCGCCTGGCGCAGCATGTCGGGTCCCATGTTGTCCAGCAGCACCGCGTCCACGCCGAGGGTCAGTGCTTCCTGAAGCTGTGCCAGCGTGTCCACTTCCAGTTCGATTTTCACCAGATGGCCGACGCCGGCGCGCGCGCGCTCCACCGCCGCTCGCACACCGCCGGCGATCGCGACGTGGTTGTCCTTGATCAGCACCGCGTCATCCAGGCCGAACCGGTGATTCGATCCGCCGCCGACCCGCACCGCATATTTCTGGGCCGCTCGCAGTCCGGGCATGGTTTTGCGCGTGCACACCACCTGCGCCTTGTAGCCGCTGATCGCATCGACGATGCCGCGCGTGGCGGACGCGATGCCTGAGAGATGGCACAGGAAGTTCAGCGCGGTGCGCTCGGCGGTAAGAATGCCACGCGCAGGGCCACGGATGATCGCAATCAGGTCACCAGGTGCCAGGCGAGTGCCGTCCGTCCGTTCGACATGCACCTCGATCGTGGGGTCGATGAGGTGGAAGGCGGTGGTTGCATAATCCAGGCCTGCCACCACGCCCGATTGGCGCGCCATCAGTGCCGTCTCGGTGCGCGCGGCGGCAGGAACGATCGCGTCGGTTGTCAGATCGCCGGCGCGACCGAGGTCCTCCAGGAGTGCTGCGCGCACTGATGGCTCGATCATGATGGCGGGGAGGGGAGGGATCATCGCATGGTCCTTGTGCAGGCTCTGCGCGTCTGCCCCGCAACAGCGCGAAGCCAGAGATGCAGGCAGCGATACGGGCGCCGATGCTGATACTTCCGGGTCGGCGCGTTCGCGGTGTGACAAAGGATGCCCGGGAATGGCAACGACCGGGTGCCCTATACCGCCAGCATGCGCTCGACCGCCTGGCGGGCGCGCGTTGCGACGGCGGGATCGATGGTCACCTCGTAGCGCATCTCCTCCAGCGCGGTGCGGATGTTGGGCAGCGTGATGCGCTTCATGTGCGGGCAGAGATTGCATGGACGGACGAACTCGACGTCCGGATGATGCACCGACACGTTGTCGGCCATCGAACATTCGGTGATCAGCACTACGCGCGCGGGTTTGTGCTTGCCGACATAGGCCGCCATATCGGCGGTGGAGCCGGCGAAGTCCGCCTCCGCCACCACTTCCGGCGGGCATTCGGGATGCGCCAGCACGACGACCCCAGGGTGGTCGGCGCGCGCCTCGCGAATTTGCGCGGCGGTGAAGCGTTCGTGCACCTCGCAATGGCCCGCCCACGTGATGATCTTCACGCCGGTCTGCGCGGCGATATTCTGCGCCAGGTATTCATCGGGCAGCATGATCACGCGGTCCACGCCGAGTGATTCGATGATCTTCCGGGCATTGCCGGAGGTGCAGCAGATGTCGGACTCCGCCTTCACCGCGGCTGATGTATTGACGTATGTAACGACGGGTACGCCGGGGTAGCGCTGGCGCAGCAGGCGCACATCCGCGGCGGTGATGGATTCCGCCAGCGAGCAGCCGGCGCGGGTATCGGGGATCAGCACGGTCTTTGCCGGGTTCAGCAGCTTGGCGGTTTCCGCCATGAAGTGCACGCCGGCCAGCACGATCACCGCGGCATCCACCTTCATGGCCTCGCGCGCCAGGGCCAGGCTGTCGCCGACGATGTCGGCGACGCAGTGGTAGATTTCCGGGGTCTGGTAGTTGTGCGCCAGGATAACCGCGTTGCGGCGGCGCTTGAGCGCCAGGATCGCGTCGATATCGTCGGCGAAGGCTGGCCATTCGATGGCTGGGATGACCGACTTTACACGGTCATACAGCGGGGCGGTGCGCGCCAGGGTTTGGGCGAACGACATTCGGACTTCTCCCTTATGCTCCGCATGAGCATTTCATGTGCTTATGCTAGTGCTGAGCATAAGGATGTCAAGGGGTGACGGACGGAGTCCTTCCGCGAGCCCTACCGCGCCAGGGGGAGCTTGCTGCCGGTCACCGCGCGTTCGGCCACCACATCGCGGCGGAAGCGGAACAGTTTTGCCGGCCGGCCGCCGGTTTCGGTGGCGACGTCGCCGGTTTCCTCCACCAGGTCCTGCTGTTCGACCAAACGTCGAAAATTCTGCTTGTGCAGCAGGCGGCCGGCGAGCGCCTCCACCGTGCGCTGCAGTTGTAACAGGGTGAAGCGCGGCGGCATCAGCTCGAACACCACCGGGCGGTATTTAATCTTGGCGCGTAGCCTGGCGATCCCGGTGGCGAGGATGCGGCGGTGGTCGTGGGTCATCGGGTCGCCTTCGACCGGGTCTGTCGCCTGTGGGGCTTCGGCGACCAGGCCGGCCTCCCACAGCAGTTCGTAGCGCTGCAGGATAAGCTCCTCGTTCCAGGTTCGTCCGTCGTGGCCGAACGTGATGCTGATCCGCCGCAGCCGGTCGCGGCGCGTAGCGGCGTCGTCCGCGGTATCCGCCCAGGCGCGCAGGCTGGTGTCGATGGTGTCTGCCAGCGCCGGGGTGCTGGTCGCGCGGCGGTCTTCCCAGGGGAAATAGCGATACCAGCTCTGCCAGCCGACGCCCGGGTCGCCGGCGACGCGGACTTCCCGGGTAAGGCCGAGGTAGCTGATGGATACCGTGCGCTGGCCAGCCGCGGTGCGGTCGCGATCGGCGAAGGTGTAGAGCTGCTCGACGTAGCCGAGGGGGTGGTGGGTCTGCTGTTCCACCCACGATCGTGTGCCGGCTTGCAGCGAGCGGTGGGTAAGCTCGAACGGGCCGGATGGCAGGGCGGTGCCGACGTCGATGGTCAGCACGCGCGGTTCGCCGGCGGTGACGGCGACGATCACCGCGATCAGTTCGGCGATTGCCTCCGCGGATGCAACCGGCGCCGGCCTGTGGCGTGTGCGGACCTGGTCCATGCGATTCGCTGTGGTTGGGGCTTCATCGCATGGGCGGTGGTGGGGGGACAAATGTTTCCGTGGGGGTGGGGATGTTGGCAGTAGGCCGCGAGGCACTAATGAAATTAACTTACGATGAAGGTGCGTCAGCGAAACTGCGTGGGCCACAGCATCTCAACAATGAAATGGGTAGGATCATGCGCGAGATTTCCGGCAGAGCGAAGATTCTTGGTGGGCGGTGATTTCGTGGGCTTTCTGGTGCTGTTGGCGATTGCAGCCTGCGGACGGACGGGGTGCCCCATCAATAGCGGAAGGCAGTGAGATGGCAGGCTCGACATTTCAGACGAACCCGATTGACCTCAACAGGCTCCTCGACGAGTGTCACCGGGGGGTCATCCAGCTTCCTGATTTTCAACGCAGCTGGGTCTGGGACGAGGACCGCATCAAGAGCCTGATCGCGTCGGTCTCCCGAGCTTTTCCAGTGGGCGCGCTGATGTCTCTCGACACTGGCGGTCCGGTGAACTTCAAACCGCGTCCTGTTGAAGGCGCGCCCGCTTCCGCGCGCCAGACAGCACCGCAATCGCTCCTCCTCGACGGCCAGCAGCGTATGACCTCGCTCTACCAGGTCAGCTTGCGCGGCAAGGTTGTCGAAACAGTCACTCCCAATAAGAAAAAGGTCCGCCGCTGGTTCTACATCGATATCCAAAAGGCGCTAGACGAAAGCATCGACCGCGAGGAGGCGATCGTCGGTGTGCCGGCCGACAAGATCGAGCGGACGGATTTCGGCAGAGAGATCACGCGCGACCTTTCAACATCTAAGAAGGAATACGCAGCCCTGATGTACCCCGTGTCCCAAGTGTTCGATTGGGACAAGTGGCAAGACGGCTTCGATGAATTCTGGTCCGGGGATCAGAACAAGAGGATCCGCGAAGATTTCCGGATCTTCAAGCGCGAGGTTCTCGAAAACTTCAAATACTACCGCGTTCCGGTAATCGCCTTGGACCGCTCAACCTCAAAAGAGGCAGTGTGTGTCGTATTCGAGAAGGTGAACACCGGTGGCAAACCTCTTGACGCGTTCGAGCTTGTCACCGCGATGTACGCCGCGTCCGGGCACGAGCTCCGCAAGGACTGGTATGGCGACGACAGCATTAAGGGGCGTCGCCGCCGCCTGGCAGATGCGCTACGGCCCGCCGATGCCGACGGCGGTATTCTCGCGAGCGTTAGCAACACCGACTTCCTGCAGGCGGTATCGCTCTTCTACACGCGGGAACGACGACGCGCCGTCGAACAGGCCGGGAAGCAGGGTAAGGAGTTGCCGGCCGTATCGGGCAATCGCCAGGCTCTCCTGGACCTTCCGCTCGACGCCTACAAGCAGTTCGAAACCAAGGTGGAGCAGGGGTTCATCCAATCCGCCAAGTTTTTGCACATGCTGCACATCTACCGCGTTTTCGATCTGCCCTATCAGTCGCAGATCGTCCCGTTGGCTGCGATCCTCGCCGACGTCGGCGACGCCTGGGAGCACGAGGGAACTCGGGCGAAATTAGTGCGATGGTATTGGAACGGCGTCTTTGGTGAGCTCTACGGCTCCGCCGTCGAGTCCCGTATCGCACGAGATTTTATGGAGGTGCCCGCTTGGCTCAAGGGAGGCCCGGAGCCTTCGACAGTAAGCGAGACGATCTTCCGCGCAGACCGACTAAAGACTATGCGGATGCGTCTGTCCGCGGCCTACAAGGGTATGAACGCGCTCTTGATGAAAGAGGGCGCGCAGGACTTTCGATCCGGCCAGAAATTCGACCACACCGTTTTCTTCGGGGAAAACGTTGATATACACCACATCTTCCCACAAGACTGGTGCAAGGCGCATAGCATTAAGCCTGCGGTTTTCGATTCCATCATCAACAAGACGCCGCTTTCCTACCGTACGAACAGGATCATTGGCGGTGTTGCGCCATCCCAGTACATCACGAAGTTGGAAAAGGGCACCGACACCACGCCGCCGATCGCCAGCCAGAAGCTCGACGCCTATCTCAAGTCGCACCTGGTCGATCCGGTGATTTTGCGCGCCGACAAATTCGAAACGTTCATGGACGACAGACAGAAGCAGCTTCTAAATCTGATCGAACAGGCCATGGGAAAAGCGGCTTACACTGGCAGCGTAGCGGAAGAGGGTGAGGATGCAGAGGCTGACGAGGATACTACTGAGGTCGAGCTGACGATGGCGGCTGCGTAAAAGGCGGCCTTGTATAAGGCACGGGAATCAGAAGGTCGTGGCCTTAGCGGCTACCTTCCGAGACAGTATGAGGGCCGCAGATTTTGCTCCTCCAATATGCTGTTCCCCGCTCCCAAAAACATTGACCGCCTACCCCGTGCTGGCTACGGGTTCCGTCATGCTGACGCTGTATGGCTTCATGCGCTCGGGCAATGTCTACAAGGTGCGG
>DATKFJ010000128.1:0-2521 GCA_035511435.1 Acetobacteraceae bacterium
TCCGGCGAAATCCGCCTCGTTGCCGGCGCCGACATGCACCAGTTCTCCGGTCACGTCGGCAGCGCGCGAGAACGAATGGGTGATGCTGGCCAGCACCCGGTTATCGACCTGCACGCGTGACGTGCCGGGCAAGCTGATATAGGCATCGTGCGACAGCACTCGGGTGCGGAAGCCGATCCCATCGAGCTGCGCACGGACATAACGCAGGCTGTCCGCCTCACCCGCCGAGCCGGACAGTTTGATCCATTGTGCAAATGCGCCGATGTGGCGCATCAGCGCCGCGCCGTTCACCGAAGCGCACTGCGCGTTCAGGAGAGAATCGTCCATCACTTTGCCATGTGAACCAGAGATGCCACGGTCGTCTCCTGCGGGAAGCCGCCATAGGTGATGCCTTTGCGCATCGCCCAGGTGGTGACGGGGAACAGCATGGGTATCACGGCGACCTGCTCACCGATGGCATATTCATAGGCCTGTGCCAGCAACGCATCGCGCTTGCCGTCGTCCAGTGTCATCGCCGCCTCGTTGAGGATCGCGTCGAGCTTCGGGCTGGAATAGCGCCCGACATTGCCGGCACCAATCCCCTTTGCCGCGTTATAGGAGCCCAGCAGATATTGCAACTGCGACAATGGCTCACCGGTATCCGTGGAATTGCCACTCAGCAGCACGCTGAAATCCAGTTTGGTGGCGCGCGGAAAATAGATCGCCTTCGGCATTGCATTCACGGTTGCCCTCAGGCCAAGCCGCGTCCACATCTGCGCGACCGCCTGGTTGACCGCCGCGTCGTTCGGATAGCGGTCATTGCTGGAATTCACCACCAGCCCGAAGCCGTGCGGATAACCAGCCTCGGCCAACAGCTTCTTCGCCCCCGCCAGATCGTACGCCACCGGCTTCAGCTTCGCGCTGGTCCCCGGCGTGCCCTGTGGGTTGAACTGCGCCGCCTCTACCGCCTGTCCCTGCATCACCTTGCTGACAAGTGCCGCACGGTCGATCGCCATCGACATCGCACGCCGCACCCGCACATCCTTCAGCGGATTCTTGGTCAGCGGCTTGCCGTCCTCATCGGTAAGTTGCGGTGAGGCGTCGCGGTCCACATCCAGCGTCCAGAAGTAGCAGCGATTGCTCTCCATCGTGCCGAGAGTGATCTTCGGATTCTGCTTCAGCGCGGCGACGTCATTGCCGGGCACATTGGCGATCAGATCGACGTCGCCGCTGAGCAGCGCGGCGACCCGTGCCGCATCATTGGTGATCGGTTTGTAGATGACGCGCTGCCAATCGGGCTTGGCGCCGAAATAGCCGTCGTAGCGTTCCAGCGAGATGTGATCGCCGGGCACCCATTCGACCTCACGATACGGTCCGGTGCCGATCGCCGCCTTGCCGGCGTTGTAGTCGGCCGTGGTGGCGTTGGCGCCGTTCTTCCGCGACACGATCCAGACATTGAGGATTTCGTTCAGCAGGATGGGGTCCGGCTGATCGGTCTCTATCAGCACCGTGTGGTCGTCCACCGCTGTGGTGGTCTTCACGTGCTTGAGGAATTGCAGGAAGCTTCCCGGACTGTTCGGCACGTTGCGTGCGCGCTGGTAGGTGAACACGACGTCGTCCGCGGTAAACGGCGAGCCGTCTTGCCAGTTCACGCCCTGGCGCAACTTGAACTCCCAATGTGTCGGGTCCAGCGAGCGCCAGCTTACCGCCAGATCGGGAATCACCTTCAGGTTGGCGTCCTGGGTCACCAGGCCGCTATAGATCAACTTGTCGATCTCGGTATTGGGAGTTAGATGGAAGAAGTGCGGATCGAGCGTGGTGACCTCTGAGGCAACGCCGATCTTCAGTTCGGCCGCCGACGCCCCCCAGCACAGCGTCATGCAGGCCGCCATCGCACACAGCCAGCTTCGCGTTGCCACATCCGCCCCCATTTTCATTGCGTCGCCCCATTTTCATTATGTCGCCCCTAATGGTCTCGCGAATCACAGCCATGCCGCAAGGTGGCTTGGAATGGTCTTGCCCTCTTGCCGTCAGATGGCCTATCGCCCGGGTGCCATCCGACGTACGGTCCCATCGGCTCATTCTGGAGACGATAGGTGGAAACCATCCGGGTTGTCTGTGCACACGACTGTCCTGACATGTGCTCCTTGCTGGCGCATGTGGAGAATGGCCGGGTGCTTCGTATCCAGGGCGATCCGGATCAGCCGTTCACTGCCGGATTTGCCTGCGCAAAGGTGAATCGAGATGCCGAACTGGTGCATTCGCCTGAACGCATCGCCACGCCGCTGCGCCGTATCGGTGCCAAGGGTGAAGGCAGGTTCGCGCCGATCACCTGGGACGCAGCACTGGACGAGATCACCGCGCGCTGGAAGTCGATCATTGCCGAATCCGGCCCCCTTGCGCTTCTCGGCTACTGCTACAGTTCCCATCAGGGATTGATGAATCGCGGCCTGCCGAACGGGCTGTTTCACGCGATGGGCACCAGCCGGCTATGGGCCGGTACGGTATGCGACAGTTGCATGGAGGCGGCGTGGGACGCGAC
>DATKFJ010000129.1:0-6318 GCA_035511435.1 Acetobacteraceae bacterium
CGAGCGGGTGAAGGAAATCCCGGTGCAGCGTGTCGGCCATGTCGACGAGATCGCGGCGGCCTGCGCCTACCTGGCAAGCGACGCCGCCGGCTTCGTCACCGGGCAGGTGCTGCACGTCAACGGTGGTGACGTGATGTAGCGGTTCATTGCGCCGACGTTCACCCCATCTGCATGGCACCCCATCTGCATGGATAGTGCCGTATCCCCATGACGACGACGGCGAACCACACCGCTACGAGCAGATCCAGCTCATGGACGGGTCAGCTCACCGGGTCATCGGCATCAGTGGACGCATCTGGCACGCTTTATGCTGAACGTCCCATAGTCTCACACCCGAACTGCGAGAGGCGTTCCATGTTCCCACTCCTCATTGGCGCAATTGGCGCGATCGGCGCGGTGGTCTCGGCCATCAAGGGAAGTTCCTGGCTCGCCGGCCAGATCGGCGGCTCCGGATCAGGCGCTTCGGTCGGCGGCAAGGGCGGGGTGACGTCGCAGGCGGACGCGGCGGCCACGCCCTTCGCGGCGGCACTGGCGGCACAAGCTGCCGGGCAGACCCTGCCGGCCAGCGCCAACGTCGCCGCCGTAGCCAGCAGTGCCGCACCGTCCGCCCCAAGCGTCTTGGCGCTCCATAGCACCCAGTACGACGTGCTCGCCCGGATGAACGCCGGCATCGTGGCCTACAATCATATCGGCGAGCGTCACGGCAATCATGCGGGAGCAGTCGCCGCCGCGACCACCTAGGCCGCCAGCCAACGCCAGTGGGCTGATGATAATCCTGTCGCGACCTTGCCGGACACCCCCGCGGTGCCAAACCCGCCGCTTCACCGGCATCCTGACGTTGCTGCTGCTGGCTTCATCGGTAGCCGGGTGCGCGAGCGCTCCGCCAGCCAGTGAGCCGCCGAGCGGTGCCACGCGGGCGCCAGGAACCGTGACGATCCACACCAACGAGGAGCTGGGCAGCGGCATATCCGCCTGGCATCATTGACGACCGGCACCAATCCGACCGCGCCACATTTGCTCACTACGTCCGCCTCCCATACGCTGCGTCGCGCAACGGAGGCACCACATGGAACGCGACCTCGATGCCCTGCTCGGCTTCGCGCCGGATTACGATGCGCCGATCCCCTATATGCAGCGCACGCGCGACTACTATCGGGCGATCGGCTACACCACGCCGTATCGTTGGGCGCACCATATCGGCGCACCGTTCCAGCCGCTGAAAAAGCCGCTCGCCCAATCGCGCGTCACCATCGTCACCACCGCTGCGCCGTATCGTCCGGACAAGGGCGACCAAGGGCCCGGCGCGGCGTACAATGGTGGCGCGAAGTTCTACCAGGTCTACTCCGGCGACACGTCGCAACAACACGACCTCCGCATCTCGCACATCGGCTACGACCGGGTGCACACCAGCGCCGAGGACAGCGGCACATGGTTCCCGCTGCCGCAGCTTCTCCGGCTGCGCGACGCACATCGCATCGGCGCCGTGACGCAGCTTTTCCACGGTGCGCCAACCAACCGCAGCCATCGCGTCACGATAGAAACCGATGCGCCGGAGATTCTACGACGTTGCCGCGAAGACGACACCGACGTCGCGGTCCTGGTGCCGAACTGTCCCGTCTGCCACCAGACATGCAGCCTCGTCGCGCGCCATCTGGAGGCCAACGGCATCGCCACGGTGATGATGGGCTGCGCCAAGGACATCGTCGAGCACGCCGCGGTGCCGCGCTTCCTGTTCAGCGACTTCCCTCTCGGCAACAGCGCCGGCAAGCCGCACGACGCCGCGTCGCAGGCGCAGACGCTGGAACTCGCACTGCGCGTGCTGGAGTCCGCGCCCGGGCCACGCACCACGATGCAGTCGCCGCTGCGCTGGAGCGAGGATGCGTCGTGGAAGCTGGACTTTCTGAACCTGGACCGCATGCCGCCCGAGGAACTCGCGCGGCGACGGCGCGAGTTCGACGAACAGAAGGCCGCCGCACGCAACATCCGCGAGGGCGTGGCGGCATGATGGGCGAACATGCCAAGTTTCTTCCTGCTCCACTGGTGGAAGGGCATTGGGGGGAGGCGACCCCACGATGACCCGTCCCTTCGCCAACGTCCGAGTTATGGACTTCACCCAGGTGCTCGCCGGCCCCTACGGCAGCTACCAGCTCGCGCTGCTCGGCGCCGACGTGATCAAGGTTGAACGGCGCGAGGGTGAAGACATGCGCCGCACACCGCTATCGCGCGAATGGGCCGACCGCGGCATGGCCCCGTCGTGGCTCGCGATCAACGGCAACAAGCGCAGCCTGACGCTCGATCTTCAGAAACCGGCCGCGGCCGACATCGTCAACAGGCTCGTCGCCAAAGCCGATGTCGTCATGGAGAACTTCCGCCCCGGCGTGATGGATCGCCTCGGCATCGGCTACGCCGCGCTGCGGGCGATCAACCCGCGCCTGATCTACTGCACGGTGTCCGGCTTCGGTGCCACCGGTCCCTATCGCAACGAAGCGGGCTACGACGGCAAGATCCAGGCGCTGTCCGGCGTCATGTCGCTGACCGGGCACAAGGAAATGGGGCCGACGCGCGCCGGCTTCGCGGTGTGCGACGTGCTGTCCGGCATGACCGCCGCCTTCGCCGTTTCCTCCGCCCTCTACCAGCGCACGCACACCGGTCAGGGCCAGTTCATCGACGTCTCGATGCTGGAGGCGAGCCTGAGCTTCCTCTCGACGCAGGTAGCCGACTACACCGTGGCAGGCCATCGGCAGGAGCAGTTCGGCAACCAGGCGATCAGCCGCAAGGTCACCGCCAATCTGTTCCGCGCAAAGGATAGCTATCTGCTGCTCGCGGTGAACAGCGATCGCCAGTACGAGGCACTGCTGACGGCGCTGGGTCGATCCGATGTGCTCGACGATCCCCGCTTCGCCGACTGGTTCCAGCGCGCAGAGCACGAACCCGCGCTGCGCGCGATCATCGAAGCAGCCTTGGCGCGCGACGACGCAAAGACCTGGGAGAAGCGGCTGAACGACGCCGGCGCGCCGTGCGCCAGCATTTGGAAGATCGAGGAAATCATCGAACATCCGCAAATCGTCGCACGGAACGTGATGCAGACGGTAAACACCGAATATGGCCCGCTGCGCCTGATGGGCTCCGGCTTTCAGATGGAACACGGCGGCGGCAAGCTTGAGCAGGCCCCGCCGCCACTCGGCGCGCATACCGACGAGGTGCTGCGGGAGATAGGCTATACTTCGGACGAAGTCGCCGCGCTGCGCCGCGAGGCGGTGATTTGATCGACAGTGCAAGCGCAGGCTCCTGTGCGGTGTCCGCCACCACGCAATAGCAATGCTGACCGCGCACCATCTCCCCCCTCCGCTTGTGGGAGGGTTGCAGCGAAAGCGTGTTGGGGGACGGGTGAAACTGCACGCTATCAAATGCGACGCCTCATCCCCACGACGAGAGGGGCAAGCCCAACGCAGCCCTTTGCCCGCTGACGCACAAGGCGGTTATCCTGTAACGCCGCCCAGCGCGCGAAGGACCGAGGCATGATGTCGACACGGCTAGCAAGACTTCGCTCTGGCCGCGTGCACTACGCCTGGGTCGTTCTGGCCGTGATGTTCACCGCCACCCTGGCAGGCGTCGGTGTGCGTGCCGCGCCGGGCGTGATGATCGTGCCGCTGGAGCATGCCTTCGGCTGGGACGTCAGCACCATCTCCGGTGCCATCTCGCTCAACATCATCCTGCTCGGCGCCACCGGCCCGTTCATGACCGGCCTGATGCAGGTCATCGGCCTGAAGCGCACCATCCTGCTGTGCCTGGCACTTCTGATGACGGGCACGGGCCTGTCCACTTTCATGACCGCGCCCTGGCAGTTGTTCCTCACCTGGGGCCTGATGGTCGGCATCGGCGCCGGCGCCGGCGCAGTCGGCATGGCCGCGGCGATCGCCAATCGCTGGTTTGCGCGCCGCACCAGCTTTGCCATGGGCCTGCTGACCGCCGCCAATGCGGCCGGGCAACTGATCTTCCTGCCGTTGCTCGCCATGCTGGCCGAGCACTACGGTTGGCGCGCCGTGGCCATCTGCGTCACCCTGGGAATCGCCGTCGTGTGGCCGATTGTGGCGCTCGCTTTGCCGGAGTCCCCCGCCGCGATTGGTCTCGCCCCCTACGGCGCCACGGCGATGCAGCCGCCGGGGATGGACCATGCCGCAGGCAACAATCCGTTCTCAGTAGCCATCAACGCGCTGGTTCGCGGCAGCCGGTCCGTGGATTTCTGGTTGCTATGCCTGACGTTCGGCATTTGCGGCTTCTCCACCAACGGCCTGATCAACACCCACCTTATCGCCTACTGCGCCGACCACGGCATAGCGGAGGTCAACGGCGCATCCATCCTGGCGGTCATAGGCGTGTTCAGCCTGATCGGGTCCGCGCTGTCGGGCTGGATGTGCGACCGGTTCAATCCACGCGTGCTGTTGTTCTGGTACTACGGACTGCGCGGCCTCTCACTGGTGTTGGTTCCATTCACCTCGTTCGATTCGGTCAGCCTGTCGGTGTTCGCGGTGTTCTATGGGCTGGATTGGGTGGCGACCGGGCCCGCCACCTTCGCGCTGACCAACGAGATCTTCGGCCGTCGCGACACGCCGGTGATCGTCGCGTGGATCTTCGCCGCGCATCAGGTGGGCGGCGCGCTCGCCGCGTTCGGCGCCGGCGCGGTACGCAGTGTGGAGGGCAGCTATCTGCTAGCCTTCGTAGCCAGCGGAATGGCCTGCCTGCTGGCGTCGATGCTCGTGTTGCGGGTGAGCCGACCGACACCCGCTCTTGCCGTGGCGGAGTGATGTGCGATGGACCTGCGTCTCAAAGATAAGGTTGTGCTGGTCACCGGCTCCAGCCGGGGTATTGGCCTTGCCACTGCCAAAGCCTTCGCCGCGGAGGGTTGCCGGCTGGTGCTGTCGGCGCGCTCGGCCGATGCGCTGCGACAGGCCGAGGCCGAGTTGCGCGCCAGCGGCGCCATGGTCGCGGGTGAGGTCGCCGATGTGACGAAGCCGGATGACGCAGCGCGCCTTGTGCAGGCTGCCGTCACCGCATTCGGTGGCATCGATATTCTGGTGAACAACGTCGGCGGCAGTGTCGGCGGCCGGCTGATCGCCGACAGCACGGACGAGGACTGGCGCACCACGCTGGAGATGAACCTGTTGCAGACCGTACGCATGATGCGGCTTGCGTTGCCGCACATGAGCGGCCGTGCAGAGGCGGCTGTGGTCAACGTGTCGTCGATCTCGGGCTGGTCGGCACAGCTTGCGATGTCCGGCCAATATGGCGCGGCCAAGTCAGCGTTGATCTTCGATGCGGAACGCTGGGCGTTGGAATTCGTGCCCCATGGCGTCCGGGTCAACACGGTATCGCCCGGCTCGATCCTGATCGAGGGCAACGGCTGGGATCGCTATCGCGTCTCCAATCAAGGCCTCTTCGACGATTATGTCCGGCACGGCTTCCCGATGGGACGCTTGGGCAGTGCGGAGGAGGTGGCCGACGTCATTGTGTTCACGGCCTCGCCCCGTGCGCATTGGATCAACGGTCGGAACATTCCGGTCGACGGCCTGGAGCAGCCCTACGCGCCGCTCGACCGGCGCCCGTACTAGCCCCCGACGCCCGCGGTCATCTACCGGCGCGTGAGTGTTTTCAACCGCGCCGGTTTCAAGGTTGGCACAGTATTATCGAAAGTTGCTCTCGAACCGGTTGGTCCACTGCCGGATTCAGGCTCAACGGCATATGCCGATTCAAATGGCGCTGGCACATCTTTCAAACAGATCCGGTCACCACACCGCGGTGAAGGTTGCCCTCGATCAAGCGCGCTTGAAGACCTGAGCAGGTTTGCCTTCTGACCTGTTGCTGCGTTGCGTCTTGTCCGCTGTGCCCGTGAACGCCCGCGGCGCTTGCTGCACCAGCGGTGGTCAACCCGTTCACCAGCCGGCAGTCACCGGCTGGACCGTCTGCCGGTTCCACGGCGGGTCCGGTGCAGGACTGGGGCGCGCGCACGATGGCGTCTATCAGCATGGACGCCGCCAATCTTCACCATCTGTTAGCTTAATTGCCACTACTCGGTGGTTCAGCCGAAGCAACTGTCCAGCATCGGCGTGGATCACTCGGCCAGGTCAACGCAATGTCATGGCAAGACGATGCATGCATCGGTCTCAGCACTGAAATGGGCACGATCCAGGTTGGCGCAAATCGGCGTCAGCGTGACCAGCACGATCGATGTCGCCCCCGCCTGAGCACCGGCGATGTTGATGTGGGGACGGGCGAGTCCGGCGGCGGCACGATGGGGGAATAGTTCATGTCAGGCACAAT
>DATKFJ010000130.1:0-17090 GCA_035511435.1 Acetobacteraceae bacterium
CTCCAGCGTGAGCTCGCCGCGCAGATGGGCGGACAGTTCGGGCACACCGTGCGCCCGCATCGCCGGCAGCGCCGGATCGAGGCCACGCGCCAGCAGCGCACGAACCTCATCCAGCGCGCCCTGCCGGAGCATCATGGTCAGGCGGGTGGCGATCGCCGAGCGCAGTTCAGTGCGCGGCGGATCAAGCAGAACGGCGGTGAATTCCCACGGTGCATGGGGTCTCGCCGCTGCCTGCCAGGCCGCGAGGCCAGTGCCGGTGCCAGTCCACACCTCCCAGGCTCGGGCAATCCGCTGGCTGTCGGTTGGGCGAAGACGAGCCGCGGTTGCCGGGTCCACCTCGGTGAGACGTCCGTGCAGGGTGGTGGGACCGAGTTCCTTCAGGAGCGCGCGTGCTTCGGCGCGGGCGGCCGGGCCGGAATCGGGGATTTCTGCCAACCCTTCGGTCAGGGAGGCGAAATACATCCCGCTGCCACCGGTCAGGATGGGCAGCCGGCCGGCTGCGTGCGCTGCCGCCATTTCCGCGAGTGCCGCCTCGCGCCACCAGGCGACGCTGCTGGGCTCTGTCGCGGATTGCACGCCGTAGAGGCGGTGGGGGATTTGGGCTTCGTCCTGCTGCGTGGGTCGCGCCGTCAGGACGCGGAGTTCGCGATACACCTGCATGGCGTCGGCATTGATTATGGTGCCGTTGAGGCGGGGGGCGAGGGCCAGCGCCAGGGCGGACTTGCCGCTGGCGGTGGGCCCGGCGACGATCAAGGCAGGCGGGGTCATGTGCGGGCCCCGGTGGTGATGTGCCGGCTGGCAGTGCGCCGCTGTGCGCAGGATGTGCGGCGGTGATCTGGTGCATGGGGTTCTGGTCGCGCGGCGTGCAACGACGGGAGCGGTGCGCAGCGGTACAGGTGCGTTGGGTCTGCGCAGGTGCATGGGGTTTTGGTCGCGCGGAGCGACCGGGCGCATGGTGGGGCTGGGTGCGATCGGGCGGCCAGCGTTGCGCCCCCGCTGTACTGCCTTGGATAGGGTGGCCCCTGCCGCATCTGCGCACCGATATGATGCTTACGGCCGCTGTGCGAGACGCTCGCCGTGGTGCATGGGGTTTTGCCCGAGCGTTCCGCATCCCGGGGTGCAGTGCCTCGGGGCAGGCATCGCATGCGGACTTGGCCAGCGCACCGGAGATCGGCACGGACCTGGGCCGGCGGCGCCGGGGCGTTCAGGTGCATGGGGTTTTGCCCGAGCGTTCCACATCCCGGGGTGCAGTGCCTGGGGGCAGGCGTCGCATGCGGACCTGGACAGCGCACCGGACATCGGCACGGACCTGGGCCGGCGGCGCCGGGGCGTTCAGGTGCATGGGGTTTTGCCCGCCACGATGCGGGCAGACATGAATTGGAGCCGGCAACGGCGATGCATTCTCACGGTGCATGGGGTCTTACCTGCCACCAAACGCATCGGAGCAGCCTGGGAGCAGCCGGTGCCTCGCGTGGTGGCACATTGCGTCGTTTCGCCGCGGCGGGGCAAGCCGGCGCGACGGAATGATGAGGACCGGATTTGCCACGTTGCATGGGGTCTCGCAGGCCGTGGGGCGAGAGCCGTGGCCCGTGACGGAAATTTCCAACTCGAAGGAAGCGCGGAGAGCCACTGCGGGAACGCCGGGACCGCATGGCTCGCCGGGGTGCGGCGGATGGCCGGTGCCCGGAAGGCCCTGAGCGGTCCGCAACTTCGCCGGTAGTGAATCAGTCGGACCTCCGTCTGCGTCAGGCGCCGCGCGCCGGCGCGATGCCGGCGAAACCAGCCTGGCGTGACCAGGGGCGAGCGTGGGGAAGGCGCAACCATTGGACGTTCAATGGTGACAACGACGCGGCGTAACAAGTCCGGGTGCCGCCACCATCAGCCCATTCGGGTCATCGACAGCGACAAGGACAGAAAGCGCCAGCGCCGATCGCCCAGACCCACGCTGTTCAGCGATGTCGGCGATGCTGATATGCCGCGCAGGTGAGAGGCAGTGACCTGCGTGTCGGAGACGGTAAGGGAATCTCGTCTCCCATGCCGGCGTCCGCTATGATGGCGCCGTGTCCGCACAACCGGATCATCGGTCATGAACATCGCCTCCACCGGGATCGACAGACTCGCCGATCGTCTCGCACACCTGACCGGCAAGGAAGTGGAGACCACGGTGGCACGAGTAATCGAGGAACGGCTGTGCCGCGTCGGGGTCCCGAGCGAGAACGACAGGCGTGAAGCGCTGCAGGAATCTCTTAATCGCGCAGCGCGGATGCCGGCACTGGACGCGCGCAGCAGCGACGAGATCATGGACTACGGGCCGGACGAACTACCGTCGTGACGGTTGGTGGGCATCGCCTTGTGACCGTCTTGACCGGCGCGCGCCCTCCGTCCATGTCGTTTCTTGATCCTGGTCTTGATGCTGGTCTTGCTGCTGGCAGCAAAGACGTGGATGGCCGGCCTGCGCCGGCCATGACAGTGAAGGAACGGTGGCCTGCCGTCATGATTCCGGTCGGGCTGACATTGCATCGGCGATGAACCACGTCCTTACCCTTGTCGCCAACCGCTCCGCCATGTCGCTGTCACCCTCCGTCATTGCGCGCGCTCGCGATGCGGTTGCGGGCGACACACCGGTGGTTCTGTCAGAGAACGAATCTGTTGACATACCGGTGGTCGCTGCCCCCGACATGGATGCGGTGCGTGCGGCGTTGGATGGCGCGCCGATCGATGCCCTCGTCACCGCCGCGGCAGGCCGACGCAAGGCGCTGCTGGTCGCTGACATGGACAGCACCATCGTCACCGGCGAAACGCTGGACGAACTCGCCGACTTCGCCGGCCTGAAAGCACGCATCGCGGCTATCACGGCGCGCGCGATGAACGGCGAGCTGGACTTCAAGGCCGCATTGCGCGAACGCGTGGCGATGCTGCGCGGTCTGCCGGTCGATGCACTGGAGAAAACCTGGCAGCGTGTGCGGCTGACGCCGGGCGCGCGAGAACTGGTCGCCACAATGCGCGCGCATGGTGCTTACACGGCATTGGTATCGGGTGGCTTCAGCTTCTTCACCAGTCGTGTCGCCGCGCTGGTCGGCTTCGACATGCACCGTTCCAACGAACTGCTGGACGATGGCGCGACCCTCACCGGCTGCGTCGGCGAACCGATCCTGGATCGCGACACCAAGCTGGAAACGCTGAAACGGCTCGCGGCAGAGCGCGGGCTGCCGATGTCGGCCGCTCTGGCGGTGGGCGATGGTGCCAACGACCTCGACATGCTGCTCGCCGCCGGGCTGGGCGTGGCGTTCCGCGCCAAGCCGATCGTCGCGGCGCAGGCGCGCGCCCGCGTGGACCACGCCGATCTGCGCGCGCTGCTGTTCGCGCAGGGCTACCGGCGCGAGGACATCGTCGGCTGATGTCGACCAGTTTCGGCCGCTATGGTGCCACTCACCCGCATCTCGGCGCTGCCGCCGAACGCATCGCGCGTCCGCTGCTGACCGCATACGCCGCGCGCCACGGCTTCCACGCACCCGGCAGCGCCCACGCGCGCGAACGTGGCGCGGCGTTCGCCGACAAGCTGCGCCGCGGCGAACGTATCTACATCGCCGGCATCGGACCCGCGGGACACAACAGCGGCGTCGCGCTTGTGGAAGTGTCGCGCGACGACGGCATCCGGCTGATCTGCAACAACGAGGAGGAGCGCTACAGCGCGGTCAGGCACTGCACCAGCTATCCCGAACAAAGCCTGCACGCGATGCAGACGACAATGGCCGGTCTCGGCATCGACGGCGGCCAGATCCACGCATTCGTCGCAAGCTGGGACTACATCACGCTCGCCGCCACCCTGCTTCGCAGTATCGTCGAGGAACTGCCGGCCAGCCGCGTATTCTTAGAATCCGCGAATTTCCCCGCGATGAACGCCAGCCATATCACGCGTGCGTTCAAGGCACCGCGTCGCCTGGGACGGCAGCTCGGGCTCGACCACGCGGTGCCGATCATCGGCATGCGTCACCACGACAACCACGCGTATTTCTCCTACGCCACCTCACCGTTCGCCGATGGCGACGAAGCGGTGCTGATCAGCGTGCTCGACGGCATCGGCGATGACGGCGCGATCTCGCTTTACCAGGCGCAAGGCACGCGCCTTTCGCTGATCTACCGCAACCGCGACATCTTCGATTCGCTGGGCGGCTTCTACAGCATGATCAGCTCGACACAGGGCGGCTGGACGATCCTCAGCAGCGAAGGCCGCTACATGGGGTCCGCCGCCTGGGGCGATAACGAGCGGCTGACCAATCCGTTCTATCGCCAGCTCCGGGAGCTGTTCCATTTCACCAATGACGGCGGCGTGCGGCTCAACCGCGCATTGGCCAACTGGCCGCGCAGCCTTCAGGTCCAGCCCTACAAGCCGGCCCTGCAGGACATCCTGGGACCGCCGATCCCGCTGGCGGCGATGTGGAATCCCGACGCCGTGATGCGCGTGGATGTCGGGGGGGAAACGGTCGATGCGCAGGAACGCTTCGACAAGGCGGCGGCAACGCAACTGGTGTTCGAGGATGCGCTGTTCCACATCATCGGCCACCTGATCCGTACCACCGGCAGCAAAAAGCTGGTGCTGACCGGCGGCACCGCGCTGAATGCGATCGCCAACATGCGGCTGATGGAGCATTTTCCCGGCCTGCATGTCTGGGTACCACCGGTACCAAGCGATCCCGGAGTGCCGGTCGGTGCGGCCTATCACTTCGCCATGGCGAACGGTGCGCCACTCGGCTTGAAGCTGCGTCACACGTTCTATTGCGGCGTGGCCCCGGCAAACCGCGAGATCGAAGCGGCATTGCGCATGACCGAGGAGATCGGTTGGCAGAAATTGGGCGACGTATCGGTCCGCGCCGGACGTGAGCGCATCGCCGATCTGCTCGCATCGTGCATCGCGCGCGACGGCGTACTCGGCCTGTTCCAGGGCGTCGCCGAAACCGGGCCGCGCGCGCTGGGCCATCGGTCGATCCTGGCCAACCCGTGCAATCCGCGGTCGCTGGAAACCATTAATCGACTCGTGAAATTCCGCGAACCGTTCCGTCCGCTGGCGCCGATGCTGACGCTGGAGGCGGCGCATCGCTGGTACGAGCTGCAGGACGGAGCATCAGACGATGAGTACAACGCCTACAACTACATGGTGCTGACGGTGCGGGCTCGGGCGAATACCGCGCGGCATATCCCGGCGGTGGTGCATCGCGACGGCACCAGCCGCATCCAGATCGTGCGCGAGGACACCGATCCTTTCACCCACGCCTATCTAAAGGCGATGGGACGGCGCTGCGGTGTCGAGGTGTCGGTGAACACGTCGCTGAATGTCGCCGGACCGATCGTGCAGACGCCGCAACAGGCACTGGAAGCGCTGCGTCGTTCGAAAGCGATGGACGGCGTCCTGCTGATCGGCGCGGAGGGTGCGGCGTATCTGGCGTGGCATGCGGTTACCGCGCCGCCGAAGGACGGTGGACAGCGCCTGCGTGCCTGGGTCAAGGAGTGGGAGGCGGAGGCGGGCGATGCAATGCGCAGCGCCCTGCCGCCCTACGATCTCAGCCACAATCCGGTACGCAGTACGTAGGGCCGGCACGCAATACGTAGGGCGGAACGTAAGGCGGCAAGGCGCCGCGGGTTGCCGCAGCTACCCGGCGCGCCTTCGCACAGCTACCCCGGCTGCTTGTCCTTGTCGCCGGTCAGCGACAGCGGCACCCATTGCAGCCCGTCCTGGCGCTGGATCAGCATCAGCACCGATTTGCGGCTTTCCTTGCGGACGCTGTCCACCTTCTGCTGCACATCGGCAGGGGTGGTAACTTCGCCCTGCTGCACCTCCACGATCACGTCACCGGCCTTCAGGCCGCGTTCGGCGGCGGAGCTGTTGGGCGAGACGTCAGTGATCACGACGCCCTTCTGTTCCGCCCCCAGCGAGAATTTATCCTTCATGTCCTGGGTGATCGGCGCCAGCGTCAGGCCCAGGCCGGAAATCTCCGTCGTCTTCTGCACCGGCGGCTTGTCTGCACTGGTGGCGGACGCAACCTGGGTGTCGTCCGGCTTTTCTGCCAGCGTGGCCTGTACCGTGACGTCCTTGCCGTCCCGCCACAGCACCACCGGCACCGATTTGCCCACCTCGGAATCCGCTACGATGCGTGGCAGCGAACGCATGTCCTTCACGTCCTGGCCGTTGAACTTCAGGATGATGTCACCGTTATGGATCTTTGCCTGGTCGGCGGGACCGTTGTCGTTGACGCCGGCCACCATCGCTCCGGTGGCGTCCTTCAGACCGAGGCTCTCGGCGATATCCGGCGTCACCTGCTGAATGCGGACGCCGAGCCAGCCGCGGCGCGGATGACCGAAGTCCTTCAACTGCTCCACGACGGCCTTCACCATGTTGGCGGGGATCGAGAACCCGATGCCGATCGAGCCACCGGACGGCGAATAGATCGCCGTGTTCATGCCGATCACATTACCGTCCATATTGAACAGCGGGCCGCCCGAATTGCCGCGGTTGATGGCGGCGTCGGTCTGGATGAAGTCATCATACGGTCCCTGGCGGATGTCGCGACCGCGCGCCGAGACGATGCCGGCGGTCACCGTGCCGCCCAGGCCGAACGGGTTGCCGATCGCCAGCACCCAATCGCCGACGCGTTCGGCATCCGAATCGCCAAAATTCACGGCAGGCAGCGGCTTGTCCGATTTCACCTGCAACAGGGCGATGTCACCGGTCTCGTCGCGCCCGAGCACCTTCGCCTTCAGGGAGGTGTTGTCCTGCAAGGTCACGGTGATCTCGTCTGCACCATCGATGACGTGATTGTTGGTCACCACCAGACCGGACGGGTCGATAATGAATCCGGAGCCGAGGCTCTGCATGCGCTGCTCCGGCTGCTGCGGTTCGGCGTCGCCGCCACCGCCGCCCTTCCCGCCGGGACGATTGCGGTTCAGGAAGTCCTTGAAGAACTGCTCGAACGGCGAGCCGGGCGGAAACAGCGGAACCTCGGGCCCGACGCCAGGTGTGCCGGCGCGTGCCTGCACGGACTGCGTGGAGGAGATGTTCACCACCGCCGGCAGAAGTTTCGCTGCCAGATCCGCGAAACTGTCCGGCGCCGGGCGAGCGTATGCCGGCAAGGTCGGGACACTGCTGGCGAGCGGCACGGCAAGGACTACGGCCAGGGCTATCGAGGCAGCGCGGGCGGAACGACAACGGATCAGAGGCATGGTCGGGCATTCCCTCGAGGATTGGCCGGATATGGTCCGGCCAGCGGCGGCTGGCAACACACTAAAGGACTTTCGGCGGGACCGGGATTCTTACAAATGCCCGCCGGACCGTCGCCGTCCCGGCGCGACCTTCGCCAGATCGGACGCCCGATCGGACGGTAGCCCCGATCGTAAGGTAGCAACGTCGATGCTGCCCGCGCGACAAGAATATTCCCTATTGCCCCGACGGTTGCCCCGACGGTGCGGGCAACGCCTCAAGATAGCGCAGAAAATCATTGTCCGGGGTCAGAACCAAGCGAGAATTACCGGAGTCGAACGTGTCCCTATAGGCTTGAAGGGTCCGCCAGACAGAGAAAAATCCGGGATCCTGGGTGTATGCCTTCGCGTAGGTGCGGCTGGCCTCCTCCTCACCCTCACCGCGCAGCTGGTCCGCCGTGGCGCGTGCCTCGGCCAGCAGGACGGTGCGTTCGCGCTCGGCATTGGCGCGGATCTTGGCCGATGCCTCCGCACCTTCCGCGCGGGCCTGGGCCGCCACGCGCTGGCGTTCCGACTGCATGCGCGCCAGGATTGCCTTGGTGTTCTCGTCTGGCAGATCGGCGCGGCGGATGCGGACATCGACGATCGCAACGCCGAAGCCCTTCATCTCCACGTTCACCTGATCGCGGATGGTCGCCATGATCTCATCGCGCTTGGCCGACAGCACGTCGAGCAGCTTGTTGTTGGCGAGTACCCGGCGCAGCGACGCGGAAACGATGGAATTGAGCCGGCCGCGGATGCCGTCCTCCAGCGTGCCGACCGATTGGTAGTAGAGCAGCGGATCGGTGATCCGGTACAGCGTGAAGCTGTCCACCACCAGCCGGCGCTGGTCACCCAGGATCACCTGCTCCCCAGGCAATTCCAGATTGAGCAGCCGCTTGTCGAATTCGATCACGGTCTGGACGAACGGTGTTTTGCTGTGCAGCCCCGGATCGGAGATCACGCGGACCGGCTGGCCGAACTGGGTGATCAGCACCTGGTCGGTCTGATTGACCGTAAACAGCGATGCATCCGCCAGCACCAGCAGCACCACCAACGCGGCGATGATGGCGATTGAGACGCGGCTCATGGTGTTGCTCCCGGCGCTGCCTGCGATGCGCCTGGGGAAGCCGCGGTCGATGTCGGCCCGTTGGTCGACGCGGCGGACTTGGGCGCCGTGGGATTGGGCAGGTTGAGCGGCAGGAACGGCACCAGCCCCTTCAGCTTGTCATCCACCACGAGCGAAGACGAGTGGGACATGATGTCCTGCATCGTCTCGAGATACATGCGCCGCAGGGTCACCGCCTTCGCCTGTTGATAGGCTGCCAGCACCGACAGGAAGCGTTTCGTCTCGCCGGTCGCCCGGGCGATCGAGGCCTGCTTGGCGCCCTGCCCTTCGGCAACGACGCGCGCGGCATCGCCACGGGCGCGTGGCACGATGTCGTTGTGGTAGGCCTCGGCTTCGTTGCGCATGCGTTCGGCATCGGTGTTGGCGCGCTGCACGTCGAGGAAGCTTTCGACCACCTCCGCCGGCGGATCGACCCGCTGCAACTGCACCTGGGTGATCTCGACCCCCGCCTTGTAGTTGTTCATGATCTGCTGGGTCTGATGCAGCACATCGGTCTCGATCTGGGCGCGCAGTTCGGTCAGCGCCGGCTGGATCGGGGTCCGGCCGATCACTTCGCGCATCGAGCTTTCCGCCACGGCCTTGATCAGGACGTCCGGGTTGCGGGTGTTGAACAGGTAGGCGACGGGATCGCTGATCTTCCAGAACAGGGCGAAATTTATGTCGATGATGTTCTCGTCGCCGGTGAGCATCAGGCTCTCTTCCAGCACGTTGTGGGCGCCGGTCTGGTCGCCGGCGGAGCGGTAGCCGATCTCGATGCGGTTGATCCGGGTGACGGCCGGCGTTTCGACACGCTCGATCGGCCAGGGCCAGTGCCAGTTCAGGCCGGGGTATGTGCGGGCGTGATAAGCGCCGAAGCGCAGCACGACACCGAGTTCGTCGGGCTGCACGCGGTAAACGCCGCTGGCGAACCACAGCGCGAGTACCGCGAGAGCGATAAATGCCAGTCCACGCCCGCCGGTGAAGCGTCCGCGCGGGCCGCCGCCAAGCAGCGAGCGGACATAAGCCTGCAGCCTCGCGATGAGCTGGTCGAAGTCGGGCATCGGTCCCATCCCGCCGGGGCCGCCCGGGCGTCCGCCGAACGGACCCCCGGGACCGCTGGGCCCGCCGCCCCATGGCCCGCCGCCACCCGGCGGCCGGCCGCCGCCACCGCCACCGCTCCCGCCGGAGCCGCCGCCACCCGGCGTCCCCCACGGACTCGGGCCACCATTGTTCGAAGACATGCGGGTGTTTCCTGTGTGGCCTCACCGGGCGCGTTGCGACCGCACCGGAAGCATTGGATGATGGGGTGCCGTGCGCCATATCCACGCAACGGGCGGCATCGCGGCGCCGTGCTTATCGGCCGGTGGCAGAAGGTTTGCAAGCAGATGGCGAAAGAATCCACCGGCGCACCGAACGCAGACGCCTTGCGCGAGGTGTTGCGATCGATCGCCGATCCGGCGTCCGGCAAGGACATTGTCAGCGCCGGGCTGATCGAGGGCATCGAGTTGCGGGGCAGCCTGGTGCAGGTGGCGCTGCTGACCGATCGCGCCCGTGCCGAAGCGATGGAACCGGTGCGCGCCGCGGTGGAGGCGCTGCTGGCGCGGCAGCCCGGCATCACCAACGCCAGCGCGGTGCTGACGGCACATAAGGCGCAGACGGCTGCGCCCGCCGCGCCCGGGCAAGGCCAGGGGCATGGGCACGGCCAGGGGCATGGCCAAAAGCCGCCACTGCTGCTGCCTGACGTGAAGGCGATCGTCGCGGTGGCGTCCGGCAAGGGCGGTGTCGGCAAATCGACCGTCGCGGTCAACCTGGCGGTTTCGCTGGCGCGTCAGGGGCTGCGGACCGGCCTGCTGGACGCCGATATCTACGGGCCGAGTTTGCCGCGCATGCTGGGGCTGTCGCGCAAGCCCGAGGTGCGGAAGGACAAGATGATCCCGCTGGAGGCCTGGGGGCTGTCGTGCATGTCGATCGGCTTCCTGGTGGACGAGGAGACGCCGATGATCTGGCGCGGCCCGATGGTGATGGGCGCGCTGGAGCAGATGATGGGTCAGGTGGAATGGGGCGCACTGGATATCCTGGTGGTGGACATGCCGCCTGGCACCGGCGATGCGCAGTTGACCATGGCGCAGCGGGTGGCGCTGACCGGCGCGGTGATCGTCTCCACCCCGCAGGACATCGCGCTGATCGATGCGCGGCGTGGGGTGCGGATGTTCGAGCGAACCAAGGTACCGGTGCTGGGGCTGGTGGAGAACATGAGTTTCTTCTGCTGCCCGGCATGCGGGCATCGGGCGGAGATTTTTGGCCATGGCGGCGCTCGCGTGGAGGCGGCGCGGCTGGGCACGGAGTTTCTGGGCGAGGTGCCGCTGCTGCTGGATATCCGCACCGCCTCGGATGCGGGCACGCCGATCGCTGCTGCCGCGCCGGACAGCGAGGGGGCGAAGGCGTTTGCCGCGGTGGCCGCGCGGGTGTGGCACAGGGTATCGGGCATGGCCGCGGCGCGCAGCAGCGGGCCGCGGATTGTCATGGAGTGATGCCGGAGTTCCGGAAGGTTGGCTCTTGAGATCCGGTTCCCACGTTAGGGAAATCGGGTAACATCTGGATCCTGTGTCATTTTCTTCTGTCATTGCCCGGCCGCTGGCCGACCGGCCTGGCTGCAAGATCAGTGACTTCCGCGGTTTTCCTATCCTGGCGGTGATGACTCTCTCGTGTCAGGCCTTTCCTGTCAGGGACTTGGCGTCGCAGCGATCTCGATCGAAGCGCCCTGCTTGTCCGGGACTGCTTGGCTTCGCTCGCAATGACCGCAAAAGCTGAGCCGATCAGCGTCTTGGCGCGCGGCGCCGAAGCCTCGGGCGGTCCTGACAATTTCCTCAGGGCGGCGGCGTCGCCGTCCGATGATAATCGGCGGGCCGGCGGTGCAAGCGCACTCGCCGGAGGTGTGCGGCCCGCTCGCGGCAGCACCTGATCGTGCGTTTCCGGGCACGCGTTTCCGGGACGGATAAGAGCGGTTATCTGCCGGCAGATGGTTGCATGCCGCGGCCGATGTCGCGGCGCACTTTAGCCCTTCAGCACCTCGACCATGGTGGACCCCAGCGCGGCCGGGCTTTCCGCGACATGGATGCCGGCGCTGCGCATCACTGCCATCTTCGCCGCCGCGGTATCGCGCCCGCCGGAGATCACCGCGCCGGCGTGGCCCATGCGCCGTCCCGGCGGAGCAGTTGCCCCGGCGATGAAGCCCACCGTCGGTTTCTTCACCGGATGGCGCGCCAGAAACTCGGCCGCCTCGATCTCGCTCTGGCCGCCGATCTCGCCGATCAGCACGATCTGCCTGGTTTCGTCGTCGGCCAGGAACATCTCCAGTATTTCGATGAAGTCGGTGCCCTTCACCGGATCGCCGCCGATGCCGACGCAGGTGCTCTGCCCCAAACCCACCGCTGTGGTCTGCGCCACCGCCTCGTAGGTCAGCGTGCCGGAGCGCGACACGATGCCGACCGTGCCGCGCCGGTGGATGTGGCCCGGCATGATGCCGATCTTGCACGCGTCCGGCGTGATCACGCCCGGACAGTTCGGGCCGATCAACCGCGACCGCGAACCGCTCAGCGCCCGTTTCACCTTCACCATGTCGAGCACCGGAATGCCCTCGGTGATACAGACGATCAGCGGGATTTCCGCATCGATCGCTTCCAGGATGGCATCAGCGGCGTACGGCGGGGGCACGTAGATCGCGGTGGCGGTCGCACCGGTCTTCTCACGCGCTTCCCACACGGTATCGAACACCGGCAGGTCGAGATGCGTGGTGCCGCCCTTGCCGGGCGTGACGCCGCCGACGACCTTGGTGCCATACGCGATCGCCTGCTCGGAATGGAATGTGCCCTGCGCGCCGGTGAAGCCCTGCGTAATGACACGTGTATTGGCATCGACCAGAACGGCCATGTCAGGGGGCCTCCCGCACGGCGGTCACGATCTTCTGCGCCGCATCCGCGAGATTGTCGGCGGCAATGATCGGCAGGTTGGATTTCGCCAGGATGTCCTTGCCGAGTTGCACATTGGTGCCTTCCAGGCGCACCACCAGCGGCACTGACAGCTGCACCTCGCGCGCCGCGGCAATCACGCCCTCGGCGATCACGTCGCACCGCATGATGCCGCCGAAGATGTTGACCAGGATGCCTTCGACGTTCGCGTCCGACAGGATGATCTTGAATGCGGCGGTGACCCGCTCCTTGGTGGCGCCGCCACCGACGTCGAGGAAATTCGCTGGCGCCATGCCGTATAGTTTGATGATATCCATCGTCGCCATCGCCAGGCCGGCGCCATTCACCAGGCAACCGATATTGCCGTCCAGCGCCACGTAATTCAGGTTGTACTTGGCCGCTTCCAGTTCCTTCGGATCTTCCTCGCTCTCGTCTCGCAACTTTTCAAGCTCGGGATGTCGGAACAGCGCGTTGTCGTCGAAGCTGACCTTGGCATCCAAGGCAATCACGTCGCCGTCCTTGGTGACGACCAGCGGATTGATCTCGACGATCGCGCAGTCGAGCCCGGTGAACGTGCCATACAGAGCAGGCAGGAATTTGTTGAACGCCCTCACCTGCTTGCCGGTGAGGCCGAGGCCGTCGGCGAGGCGGCGTGCGTGGAAGCCGGAAATGCCGGTGACCGGATCGATGGCGATGCGCTGGATCTTTTCAGGATTATGCGCGGCGACTTCCTCGATTTCCATGCCGCCTTCGGTGGAGGCGATGACCGTCACGCGGCCACTGTCGCGATCGATCAGCAGCGACAGATACAATTCGCGTTCGATATCGGAACCGGCTTCGATGTAGACGCGATGCACGGACCGGCCGGCGGGACCGGTCTGCTTGGTGACCAGCGTATGGCCGAGCATCGCTTCGGCTGCCGAGCGCACCTCATGCATCGAGTGCGCAAGTCGCACGCCGCCCTTGCCGTCCGGATCATCGACGAAGCGCCCTGCCCCACGGCCGCCGGCGTGAATTTGCGATTTCACCACATAGACCGGACCTGGGAGTTTGCCCGCCGCGGCGACGGCTTCATCCGGTGTCCAGGCGACGAAGCCATCAGGCACCGCGACGCCGTAACGTTTCAGCAGTTCCTTGGCCTGGTATTCGTGGATGTTCATCGGTGAGTCGTCTCCCTGCCTGCAACGTTGGTCCGCTTCGCGGCACGGGCCCGCAGGTCGAGGGGGGCAGATACGACAGGTGCAGCACTCTCCCTGCCGTTGCAGACTTGGGCCTTGAATCGGACCGAGGCTGGGGGGAGCTGATCAATCCGCTATGCATCGGGCCGCTATGCATCGGCGCGTCACCCGATCAGCTTCTTGGCCGCCTCGACCAATTCCCTGACCGCGGCACACGACTTGTCGAAGGCGGCCTTCTCGGTCTCGTTCATTTCGATTTCGACGATCCGTTCCACGCCGCCCGCGCCGATCACCACCGGCACGCCGACGTACAAATCCTTCACACCATATTCGCCGTTCAGATACGCGGCACACGGCAACACGCGCTTCTTGTCCTTCAGGTAACTTTCCGCCATGGCGACCGCCGATGCGGCCGGCGCATAAAACGCACTGCCGCGTTCCAGCAGCTTGACGATCTCGCCGCCGCCGTCCGCGGTGCGCTTCACGATCGCGTCGATCTTTGCCTGCGTCGTCCAGCCCATCTTGATCAGGTCCGGCACCGGAATGCCGGCCACGGTGGAATAGCGCGTCAGCGGGACCATGGTGTCGCCGTGGCCGCCGAGTACGAATGCGGTGACGTCCTTCACCGACACACCGAACTCCTGCGCCAGGAACAACCGGAAGCGCGAGCTGTCCAGGATGCCGGCCATGCCCACGACACGGCTGGTGGGCAGTCCGGATTTCAGCCACATCACCCAGACCATCGCGTCCAGCGGGTTGGTGATGCAGATCACGAACGCCTCGGGACAGTTCGCCTTGATCCCCGCCGCCACCTCGGCAATCACGCCGGCATTTTTGCCGATCAGGTCGTCGCGCGACATGCCGGGCGTGCGCGGGAAGCCGGCGGTGACGATCACCACATCGGCGCCCTTGATCGCGCTGTAATCGGACCCGCCGGTCATCAGCGCGTCGAACCCGTCGACCGGGCCGGACTGCATGATGTCGAGCGCTTTGCCCGCGGCGACGCCGCCGAACACGTCGAACATGACAACGTCGCCGAGTTCCTTGAGGCCGATGAGGTGAGCGAGCGTGCCGCCGATGTTGCCGGCGCCAATCAGGGCGATCTTGTTGCGGGCCATTTGGGTGTCCTTGACACGGGCGCGGGCAAAGCCGTTGCAGGAGAAGCGTTGCTGCCCGCCGGGTGCCCGGCGGCCCGGAAGGCGGTTGGTTGCTAGCCTATCGGGCGGCGGGGGGCAAGGTGGTGCGATGCAGCAATGTGGGGAACGGCCAACGCTTTCGCAAATCGGGCAATACACTGGCATGTTGCGGCGGATGGAGCGTGCCGCCCCGCCGCGGATGTGCTGTGCGATGCCGTCGTCGGTTGCCTTGAAAACCGTCGTTGGCGGCTGCGTGAAGAGGATATTGGGGTCGCCACACGATCTGTTCAAAATCGTACGCAAGCCGAAAGGCTCTTGAAATCAGGGAGTCTCACGAACCGCGTGCTATCAGAAGTGCTCGACACCGGCTTGCGCGCACATCTCGTCCTGATCCCAGGTAGCGCCCGCGACGCCGCACGCACCTACAACGATCCCGTCGCGCAGAAGGGGAAAGCCTCCCTTCCCGGCGATCAAGATGCCACCCGCCGCCGCAACGACCCCGACCAGGGCGGGATTGTCTTTCGGTTGCGGCACATCGCCGCTGGGGCGACCAACTATTACGGAGGTGATCGCCTTCCCCTGGCTTGCGAACACACTTGCCAGAATGGAATTCTCCATTCGCTGAAAGGCGAACAGACGTCCGCCTGCATCGCAGATAGCGACACTGACCCTGACATTCAGCTCTCTCGCCTTTGCCAGAGCACCGTCCATGACCCGCTTGGCATCTTCCAACGATAGAACCACTGTAGGTCCCCCCGGACGAAGTGCAGACGCACGTATCGGATCGCACGGTAGCATCTGTATCGGACTTGTCACGCCATGCCGCCGCGAAAAGCGCTTGAAATCAGAGGGTTTCACAAACGACCGTTTGCGCATGACCCCGCAGGGTGACGGGTTCCAGCCAGATTTTGCTTTCAAAACCCTCTTTCAAAATCACGCCCAAAGGCAACTGGCTTGTGAAATGACGGCTGTCCGTATCCCGGTTTTGGGGGGATCGCCCTTAGCGTACGATTTTGAACAGATCGTGTGGTGACCCCATATTCGGCATGGTCGCGAACTCGGCCTGGCCGACGACGAAAGGCCTCTCGCCGGCAACCGGCTGGCAAACCGCGCATCAAGGCTGGTGTCCAACGCCTGCAGGCTGCGCGCAGCTTCCGCCAGCCGCGAAAAGCGCTAACCCAACGACGGTCGAGGCCCACGATCGGGTGGGCAACAGGAGCATCCGGCATGGCACGCCGCACCCGCCCGACTCAGGTCAACAGAACGCCCGATGCAGGTTATCAAAACATTGCGGCCGATCATCCCAGGTGCGACAGCTCCAGCCAATCCTGGCTTTGCATTTCATCCAGCCTCGACGCGGTGCGTTCGAACATCGTCGCGTTCTCACCGCGCTGATAAAGCTGATCCGGCATCGCATCCGCCGACGCCAGCAGCTTGACGCGCTGATCGTACAACGTATCGACAAGGACGATGAAGCGACGCGCCTTGTCGTAGTTGTCGGGTGACAGACGCGGGATGCCGTCGAGGATCAGCGTGTGATAGCGCGTCGCCAGCGCCAGGTAGTCGCCGGCGCCCAGCGCGGTGCCGCACAGCGTATCGAAATCGCAGCGCGCGACGCCTTCGGCCGCCAGCGGCACGACGAATTTGCGACCCATCACCCACAGGGTTTCCGGCTTCCCCTCGGCATCGCCGGTCAGCTTGGCGAATGCCACGTCCAGTTCGTGGTCTGCGCGAGCATCGGCCGGCACCAGCCAGGTCCGCATTCCGTGCAGGCGCTGGCGCCGAAAATCGCGGCCCGCGTCCATCATCACCATGTCGAGCCGCCGTTTGATCAGCGCGATGAACGGCAGGAACGCATCGCGGCCCGGCCGGTCCCTGAACAGATCGTCGGGCGGGATGTTGGACGTGGTCACCACCACCACGCCGCGATCGAACAGCGCCTGGAACAGCCGCCCCAGGATCATGGCATCGGCGATGTCGTTGACCTGGAACTCGTCGAAGCACAGCAGCGCCGCCTTGGCCGCGATGGCATCGGCCAGCGGCGGGATCGGGTCGTCGATCTCCGGATTGGCGCGCTTGAATTCGTGGAAGCGCGCGTGAACGTTCTGCATGAAGCGATGGAAATGGATGCGCTGCTTGCGGTGCACGTCGGCGGCAGCGAAGAACAGGTCCATCAGCATGGACTTCCCGCGGCCGACCTCGCCCACGATGTACAGGCCGTTCGGCCGGTCGTCCGACGGATCGCTGCGGCGGAGCAGGCGGGAGAACAGCGTAGCCCCGTGGCCCGGATGCGGCGGCGGGTCGTAGCCGCGCAACCGGGTCCACAACGCCTGAAGCCGTGTGGCGACGAGTTCCTGGGACGGGTCGGGCGCCAGTTCGCCGGCCGCCACCATTGCCCGGAAGGCTGGCAGCGGCCCACGCTGCGCAGGGGTGTCGGCGCCCGGGTTGTCCATGTCGCGGCGGCTGATAG
>DATKFJ010000131.1:0-2002 GCA_035511435.1 Acetobacteraceae bacterium
GTCGCCATGCCGGCATAGAACCGCAGCATGCCCAGCGCGCGCTGGCGGTTGTTGCGCGTGCGGCTGATCGGTGCGCCCATGTCCAGCGTGTCGAGCGCGGCAAATTCCTCGATGTCGCGTTCCACCAGTTCGGCGAGGCGCAGCAGCAGAAGCTGCCGTTCCGCCGGCTTGAACTTGCTCCAGGGGCCGTTGAAAGCCGCGCGAGCCGCGGCAACCGCGCGGTTGATATCTTCCGCATCGCCTTCCGCGACATTAGCCAGCAACTCGCCCGTGGCGGGATTGCGCGATTCAAACGTCCTGCCCGAGGCGGCTTCCAGCCATTTCCCGTCGATCAGCATGCGCTTCGTTTTGCCGTCGAGATACGGATGTACTTCAGTCATCACGTTCATCAGTGCGGTCTCCTCATCTCGGGTTGGTTAGTGTCGTTGGGCGCCGCCAGCAGCGCGGTACCAAGCGAATCGGCGTCATCGCCGTTCAGCGCGAAGGCGACCTCGAAGCCGTCGGGCGTCCCGAGCTTCAGGATCAGCCCGGCGTCGGCAGCCGCCTGTTCCAGCTGCCACCTGCCGAGGCGCTGCACGAAGCGCAGCGAACCATCGGCGAAACGCGCGTCGAGCGCGGTCTGCAGCATGCGCGGCAGCGTCATCAGCAGGCCGGTGAGCGCGTCGAACGGCAGCACAATCCTGTGGGTGCTTCCGTCGTTACCGATGAAGTCCAAACGGATGCGCGTGCCGCCGGCCAGCACCGCCCAGGCGGTGAGCTGCCTGCCCTCGATCGGATACCCATCGTTCGACGCGACTGCCATCTGTTCCTCGGCGCGTTCGATATTCCCGTTTGGATATAACGTAGCGCGCAGCGATTGTCCATGATACCTACCGGCGCCTGCTAGCCGCCTGGGCTGGTTCGTTCCGGCTTCAGGTCGATGAGCGGCGTGCCATCCAGGCAATCGAGACCGCGCACAAGCAGCGTGGTGCCCTCAACTGCCACCAGATCGACCACCGACGACGCGATCGGGTTCGGGCGCACGGGCGAACGAAGTGCAAAACTGCCCGTCGTCTGTCCGGTGCGAAACGGCGTCTGCAACACCAGGTCGCGCCGCGCCTGATGCATCCAATACAGCACTTGAATGCGCTTATATTGCGCCACATCGGTCAGCGCGGCCCGCCAGCGCTGATCTACGACGATCGAGCAAATCGGCCCATCGGGCTCGCCGCGCTTGGGACACTCGCTGCGGCGATGCCACGGCGTGCGGATGACGCCGATAAAATACACGCCGGCATCGGTTGCGGCCGGCAACGCGATCGCCACTTCGCCGGGACGCAGCGCGCTATCGGCCTCGTTCGGGTCGTCCTTCATCGGCGAACTGTGCCGGGAAGAACGACCCGGAGTCCAGGCGGGATCACAAGGCGGCGGTGACCGCCTTAACCTCGGTGTAGTTGTGGAACACCTCCTCGCCCATCTCGCGGCCCCAGCCGGACTGCTTGTAGCCGCCGAACGGCAGCGAGGCGTCGAACACGTTATGGCAATTGATCCACACCGTACCAGAGCGGATGCGGCTGGCGAGCTTGTGCGCCGTGCCGCCATTGCGCGTCCAAACGCTGGCGGCCAGGCCATAGATCGTGTCGTTGGCCTGCTTGGCGATGCGATCCAGATCGTCGTCGTCGAATGGTGTCGTGCACACCACCGGGCCAAAGATCTCCTCGCGCACCACCTTCATATCCGGCGTGGTGTTTTCCAACACCGTCGGCGCGACGAAATAGCCGAGATTGCCGACACGATCGCCGCCGACGGCAACCTTCGCACCGGATCGCCGGCCATCCGCGATATAGCCGGTGACGCGCGCGAATTGCTCATCCGACACCAGCGGCCCCATCTCGGTGGCCGGATCCAGGCCAGGCCCCACCTTGATCTTGCCGGCGATGTCGGCAACGCCAGCGACAACGCGTTCATAAACTGACTTGTGGGCATAAAGCCGCGAGCCGGCGCAGCAGCACTGGCCGTGATT
>DATKFJ010000132.1:0-4721 GCA_035511435.1 Acetobacteraceae bacterium
TCAGGCCGTAGCAGCATGCCGCTATCGATGTCCGCACCCGGATGCATGATGCCCGACAGCACGGTCTCGACGCTCCACAAGTGTTCGATCGCGCGGCGGACCCGTTGTCCGGTCAGATCCTGGAACGTGCACGCTTCGAAGATGGCGTTGACATGCCGCGTCACTACCTGAAGCGACGCCGGATCACCGACCGTCTGCAGGCAGCCGCCGATCGCCTCGGCTGCTGCCCTGATCTGATTGGCGGCACGCTCGGTCGCCCGCACTGCCGCTTTGAGTTCCAGGCCGCTGCTTTGTGTCGCCGCCACCGGCGCGGCGACAACACTGGCAACCCGCTCATGGATTCCCGCGAGCTGCGCCGAGGTGTGGATTGCCATACTGTGTTCGCCGATGCGCTGGTCCACGCAGCGGCGGAGGTCGTCGAGCACGACGTCAAGTTCGGCGTGAACGCTGGCGCGCACGAGTGCATCAAGTTGGCTCGGTGGCTCTGCCGTTGCTGACATGGCGCCATCAGACGCCAGGCAGTTTAAGGTCCGGTAAAGCGGGCGGGCACCATCATGTCGGCCCGTGTTCCGATCGACCTGTCGGCGTTCGCAGCGCCACGGCGCGCACCATCTTCAGCAGCGTCGCACGCGCGTAAGGCTTCATGATGACCGGATCAGGCGGGCCCGAACCTGCTGTCAGTATCTCCGCGGCACCGGTCACGTAGAGTACCGGCAGGTGCGGTTGGTGCTGACGGGCCAGACGAACGAACTCCAGGCCGGACATCATCGGCATCGCGTAATCGACCAGCGCGATGGAGATCTGGCCGGACGCGAGCGTGGCCAGCGCCTCGGGACCGCTGCCGGCCTCCCTGACCGCATAGCCGGCCTCTCGCAGGAAAATGGCCGCGATCTCGCGAACGTCCGGGTCATCGTCGACCACCAGGACGATGCCGCCGTCACCCAGTGCATCCGTCAGCCGCTGCTCCGGCATGGCGGCACTGTCGGGTAAGGACGAGGCACGCGGCAGGAAGACCTCAACCGTCGTGCCGACACCTGGTTCGCTGGCAAGGCGCGCCGTGCCGCCGAATTGCTTCGCGACGCCAAAAACCTGCGCCAGGCCGAGACCGGTGCCCCTGCCGATCACCTTGGTGGTGAAGAACGGCTCGAAGGCGCGCGCCACAACGTCCGGCGACATGCCGATGCCGGTATCGGTTACTGCGATGCGCACATAATCACCCGGATCGAGTGCATCCATCTGGCTGCCAGCGGCGTCATGCACATTGCCCGTGACGATGCGCAACCGACCCCCCGTCGGCATCGCGTCCCTGGAATTGATGGCGAGGTTCAGAATGACAAGCTCGAGCTGCGTCGGGTCACTCGTCGCCACCCAAAGATCAGCGGCCAGATCGGTTTCCACCTGCACGAGTCCGCCAAGGCTGCGCTGCAACAGATCATCCATGCCGATGATGACGGCATTGACGTTCACCGGACGCGGCGACAGGTTCTGACGACGCGCATAAGCCAGCAATTGCTGGGTGAGCTCGCCACCACGCAGTGCGGACCGCATGGCGGCTTCGACGAGGGACAGCGATCGCGGGTCGGTCAGTCTGTTCTGCAGCAGATCGAGATTGCCGACCACCGCGGTGAGCAGATTGTTGAAGTCGTGTGCGATGCCTCCGGTCAGTTGGCCGATCGCCTCCATCTTCTGCGCCTGGCGCAACTGCGCCTCCACGCGCCGCATTTCGGTGAGGTCGACCGAGTTGAGCAGCACATGCTCGATCCGCCCGCTGTCGCCGGGCAGCGGTACCAGAAAAGAGCGGCGCGCGACCTCGCCGATGGGAAACCGCGCGGTGTATTCGTACTCGACGGGCATTCGGGTCTCGATCGCCCGGCGGTACTGCATGGTGGCGAATTCCGCCTGTTCGGGCGGCAGGATTTCATCCAGCGATTTGCCGACAACAGACTCGCGGCTGTAGCCGGAATGGCGGGTCCAGGCAGGATTGGCATCCTCACAGACGATGCGGCCATCGGGCTGCACGGCCATGAAGACGAGATCCACCGGTGAGTTTTCAAAGACGGCGCTGTATCGCTCGCGCGAACGGCGCAGTTCCTCGACCGCCTCACTCAACGCGTACGTGCGATCGGCAACTTCGTGTTCCAGCTGCTCGGCGAAGTCTCGGAGTGTGCGTTCGGCTTCGATGCGGTCGCTGATGTCCCGCCAGTAGACCGTGACGCCATCGCCGGACGGTCCCACGTTGACCGACACCCAGACACCGGTGGTCGGCGACGGTGCTTCGAAGGTGATCACGCGCTGTTCTTCGCGCACGCGCCGCAGCACCTGTTCGTTCAGCGTGCCGATCATCTGGGGGAAGCGTTCCCAGATGACGCGGCCGATGACGTCGCCGGCGGTGGCGCCCCAGAACGTCAGCGCGCGCTGGTTGGCATAGATGATGCGCCACGCTTCATCGAGCGCATAGAACGCATCGCCCATGCTTTCCAGAATGGACCGTGCGTCAACCGAGAGGGTGGGCGGTGCGGACTCCACGAATCAGGATCTCTTTGGCAATTGTCGCGTACGTCTGGACGGCGATCGTATTTGACGATGGAGCCTAACCTAGAAGCGCACGTCCGGCCGCGCCAATCCGTAATGTGCCCGGAGCGTTTCGCCGGCATAGGCGGTACGGAACAGCCCGCGACGCTGCAGTACAGGAACGATATCGGCCACAAACACTTCCAGCATCGCAGGCAATATCGGCGGCATCAGGTTGAAGCCGTCCGCGGCGCCATCGCGGAACCAGTCCTCGATCAGATCGGCGATCTGCTCCGGCGTACCAGCCGTCACGAAATGTCCACGCGCGCCAGCCATGTAGCCCAGCAATTGCCGCAAGGTCGGCTTTTCCCGGCGCACCAGACCGATGATCACCTCGGTGCGGCTGCGCGCCGCGTCAACCGTGGCGGGATCGGGGAAGTCCTCCGGCGACAGCATCCTGTCCAGCGGCAGGTGGGAGAAATCATGTCCGCCGAACCGGCCGGACAGCCGCTTGCGCCCTACCTCCGGATCGCTCAGGTCGTTGAGCTCGCGCGCCAGGCGGTGCGCATCGGCTTCGGTGGACCCGATGACCGGACTGAGGCCCGGCAGGATCAGCACCTGCTCCGACGCGCGGCCTGCGCCGGCTACCAACCGCTTCAGGTCGCCATAGAAATCCTTCGCCGTCGCCTTCTCCATCTGCGCGGTGAACACCGCCTCGGCATGGCGCGCGGCGAAGCGGCGCCCGGTTTCCGATGATCCAGCCTGCACAAACACCGGGCGCCCCTGCGGACCACGCGGCACGTTCAGCGGCCCGGCAACCCGGTAATGCGCGCCGGCGTGCTGCACGGCGCGGATGCCGCCGGCGCGCGCGTACTGTCCGCTGGCACGATCGTCCAGCACCGCATCGTCCGACCAACTGTCCCACAAGCCGGTCACGACGCGCAGGTAGTCCTCCGCGCGGTCGTAGCGGTCGGCGTGGCTGAGCGGACCCTGGCCACCGAAGTTGCCGGACGCCGTTGCCAGCCAGGTGGTCACGATGTTCCAGCCGACCCGCCCGCCGGTGATGTGGTCCAGCGAGGCGAATTGCCGCGCCAGGTTGAACGGCTCGGTATAGGTGGTGGAGCAGGTAGCGATCAGTCCGATCCGGCTGGTCGCGCCGGCCAGCGCCGCGAGGGCGGTGATTGGTTCCAGCCAGGTTCGCGGCGCACGCGCGACATCGTCGCCCACTGCCAACGTGTCGGCCAGGAAGACGGAATCGAACAGCCCGGCTTCTGCCTTGCGCGCGAGGTCCGTGTAATAGCGGATGTCGGTCAGCGGCAGCGTTGAGGATGTGGGATGGCGCCACGCCGCTTCATGGTGCCCACGACCGTGGATGAACAGGTTGAGGTGGAGCTGCCGCGTCGCGCGTTCCGCCATGGCCCTTCTCGGTTGCGGCTGATTGAGGCCAACCGTAGGCGCGCCATAGGTCGGGCGGCAAGCTGAGAGCGGCGTGGGGAGTGACGCATTTTGAAATCCAGCTCGACACCGTGCCACGATCATGTGTCACAATGCGGTCGGCGCTATCGGCTTCCGAGAGTGGCAGTATCCCATCCCAGATTCGGGATGAGATCGACGTAGCGGCGCCGACTTATCGACAAATCAATCATTCGCGGCGGCAGCCTTCGGATGGCGAGGCTTGTGGGGCAGCGCGGTTTCGGTCCCGCGGCGCGTGCGTCGATCAGGTTCAGGACAAAGTCGCTAACGCCCGATTAAGCCTGCGCTCGCGGGATACGGACACAGGCGCCGGCCCATTCACACGTCCAGGTTCGCCACCTTCAGTGCATTGCCCACGATGAAGTCGCGGCGCGGTTCGACCACGTCGCCCATCAGCGTGGAGAACACCTGTGCGGCGTCCTCGGTGTCGCCGACTTTCACCTGTAGCAAGGTCCGCTCTCCGGGATCGAGCGTGGTGCGGCCGAGTTCATCGGCATTCATCTCGCCGAGACCTTTGAAGCGCTGCACTGTCAGCCCACGGCGGCCATGCGCGATGATGCGATCGAAGGCGCTCGCGGGGCCAGCTACCGTCACTTCCTGCGCATCCAGCTTCAGCCGTGCCGGTGTGGCGAAACGCCGTCCCAGTTCTTCCGCCAGCCCATCCAGCCGCCGCGCGTCCTCGCTGCGCAGCGAGGCACCATCGAGCGTGTAGCGTTCCGCAACGCCGCGTACCATGC
>DATKFJ010000133.1:0-7540 GCA_035511435.1 Acetobacteraceae bacterium
GGTGGCGGCTGCGTGGGCGGACTTCCACTGGTTCATGCCCTCGGTGCGGCCCTGATAGACCACGCCCTTAGTGTCGCACAGCACGACATGTTCGGGCCGCATGCCCATCGCCTTCAGCAGCTCGACACAGGCGATGCCTGCAGCGCCGGCGCCATTCACCACCAGCTTCGTATCGCGCAATTCACGGCCGGTGAGGTGACACGCGTTGATCAGACCCGCCGCGGCGACGATGGCGGTGCCGTGCTGGTCGTCGTGGAATACCGGGATGTCCATCAGCTCGCGCAGGCGCTGCTCGATGACGAAGCATTCGGGGGCCTTGATGTCTTCCAGATTGATGCCGCCGAAGCCGGCTAAGAAGCGTACGGAATTGACCACGTCCTCGACATTCTCCGAGTCGATTTCCAGGTCGATGCCGTCGATGTCGGCGAAGCGCTTGAACAGCGCGATCTTGCCTTCCATCACCGGCTTGGACGCGATCGCACCGAGGTTGCCCAGGCCGAGTACGGCGGTACCGTTGGACACCACGGCGACCATGTTGCCCTTGGCGGTGTAGTCGTAGGCCAGCGATGCGTCGCGCTGGATGTGCAGGCAGGGTTCCGCCACGCCGGGGGAATACGCCAGCGACAGGTCGCGCGCGGTGGTGATCGGTTTGGAAATGCGGGTCTCGAGCTTGCCTGGGCGCCCGGAGGCGTGCAGCGCAAGCGCCTCTTCCGCTGAGACGTGTGCGGTGCGCGTATCAATGGTGCCATCGGCCATCTTGGATTCCTCTGGTCGTCGCTATTGGCGGCATCATGGTCGCGGATGGCGTGGGAGGGAAGGTGGGCGGGGTGCGGTTCAAGTAAGCAAGGTATTTCAACCACAGATGCACGCAGATGCACACAGATGGCACCGAGCGGCGTCAAGGCTGTGCGCAATCCGCTGAATTTCAAGGCGGGGCTTGCCAAAATTGAGCAGCAGGCAGAGGTGCAGACCGGTCGCTTTTAGATAGTTGATGCATTGCGCGGTGTGTGCGCTATCCAGGCTCTTGATCGCCTTCAGTTCGACTATGACAGTTTTATCAACCAACAGATCGACGTTGTACTGTCCGACGACGACGCCGTCGTACATGACGGTGATTCCCTGCTGCTGGACGATGGCCAGGCCGAATTTGCGTAACTCGTGCGCCAACGCGTTCTCGTAGACCTTTTCGAGAAACCCGGCGCCGAGCGTATTCAAGACCTGGAATGCGCAGCCGATGATGCGCTCCGTCAGCCGGTTGGCACTGGACTCATCTGTGTGCATCAGCGTGCATCTGTGGTTGAAATTTCTTGCTTTGCTTCATTTATTGCCGGCCTCGCGATCGGTGATTCGTTTTTGCCACCCAATGGTTAACATCCGTCGGGGAATACTGATGGTGGGATGGAATTGCGGAGTGGGGGAATCGCGGCAGCCTGGCATCCGCTTTCGCAATTGTGGCTGCGCGGGGTAAACCGGACCGATGGCAGCTTCCTCCCGCACGCTGAATGCCGATGGCGCCACGCCTGCCATGGCGCAATGGTTCGCCGCCAAGGCAGCGCATCCCGACGCGCTGGTGTTCTTTCGGATGGGGGATTTCTACGAGCTGTTCTTCTCGGATGCCGAAGCCGCGGCGGCCGCGTTGGACATCGCGCTGACCCAGCGGGGTGAGCACAACGGCGCGCCGGTGCCGATGTGCGGCGTGCCGCAGCATGCGGCCGAGGCGTATCTTGCGCGGCTGATCCGCCGGGGGTTCCGGGTGGCGGTGACCGAACAGATGGAGGACCCCAAGACGCGCCCGGGGGGACGCAACGCCAAGGCGCCGATCCGCCGGGAAGTGGTGCGCCTGGTCACGCCCGGCACGATCACCGAGGAGGCGCTGCTGGAGGCCGGGCGGGTCAATCTGCTGCTGGCGCTGGCGCAGGATGGCCAGCTTGGCGTCGGCGCGGCGTGGCTGGATGTGTCCACCGGGTTGTTCGAGACGATGGCGCTGGCGCAGGCCGACCTGGCCAGCCTGCTCGGTCGGCTGGAGCCGGCGGAGATCCTGGCGCCGGCGACGCTGCCTCTCGGCGAGTGGGCGGACAAGCTGGCGCCGGATGTGGTGCCGTCGCCGCCGCTGGTGGCGCGACGGCGGCTGGCGGAAACCTATGGCGTGGCCAGCCTGGATGCGTTCGGCAGCTTCAGCGATGCCGAGGCGGTGGCGGCGGTGATGGCGGTGGATTATGTGCGCTCCACCCAGGCCGGCAAACTTCCCCGACTTGCGCGACCGGCGCCGCAGGGGAGCGCCGGACTGCTGGCGATGGACGCGGCGACGCGCGCCAGCCTGGAACTGCACCGGGCGCGCGACGGCGGCACGCTGCACACGCTGTTCGGCACCGTGCAGCGGACACTCAGCCCGGCGGGTGCGCGGATGCTGGCGGGTTGGCTGGGTGCGCCGCTGACCGACACCGCGGCGATCGCGGATCGGCAGGACGCGTGGGGGTGGCTGCTCGCCGATCGGCCGGTCGCCGAGGGACTGCGTGCCGCGCTGCGTGCCACGCCCGACATCGCCCGCGCGCTGGCTCGGCTGTCGGTCAACCGCGGCGGGCCACGCGATCTGGCGGCGCTGCGCGATGGGCTGCGGGCGGCAGCGAAGGCTGCGACGGCTCTGGGCGGCAACGCCGACGGGGATGCGGCGATTGCTGCACGGAGGGGGACACTGACGGGTGGGGCACCGACGGGTGGGGCACTGACGGGTGGGGACGTCGACGTTGCGCTGCCGCCGGCTTTGCATGCCGCGCGCATCGCCCTGCATATCGATCCGTCGCTCGAGCGGCGGCTGGCCGACGCTCTGGTCGATCCGGCACCGCATCGGCTGGACGACGGCAACGCCATCCGCGCCGGGTTCGACGCCGAACTGGATGCCGAACGCGCCCTGCGCGACGACAGCCGGCGGATCATCGCGACACTTCAGCTCGACTATGCGCAGCGTTTCGGCGTCGCCAGCCTGAAGATCCGCCACCACGCCCAGCTTGGCTATGTCATCGAGGCGCCTGCCGCGGCAGTGGAGAAGCTGCGCGACTTCCCCGAGCTTACGCTGCGGCAGGGCATGGCGAACGGCGCGCGCTTCACGACGCCCGAACTGTCGGACTTGGATCGCCGCATCGCCGAGGCCGGCGAACGCGCGGCCGCCCGCGAACGCGGGGTGTTCGCCCAATTGGTGCGGGAGGCGCTGGCGCACGCCGATGCGCTCGCCGCCTGCGCCGATGCGCTGGCCTGCCTCGACGCCGTGCAATCGGCGGCGAAGCTGGCCGAGGCGGGCACCTGGTGCCGCCCGCTGGTGACCGACGGCGACGAGTTTTTGGTGAAATCCGGTCGCCACCCCGTGGTGGAAGCGGCGCTGGCGGGCCAGGCGGCATTTGTGCCGAACGACTGCGACCTGTCGCCGGAGCAGCGCGTGCTGCTGCTGACCGGACCGAACATGGCCGGCAAGTCCACCTACCTGCGGCAGAACGCGCTGATCGTCGTGCTGGCCCAGGGCGGGCTGCCGGTGCCGGCGGAAGGCGCCACCATCGGCGTGGTGGACCGGCTGTTCTCCCGCGTCGGCGCGGCGGACGACCTGGCGCGCGGCCGTTCCACCTTCATGGTGGAGATGGTGGAAACCGCGGCGATCCTGCACCAGGCCGGGCCGCGCTCCCTGGTCGTGGTGGACGAGATCGGCCGCGGCACCGCGACGCTGGATGGGCTGGCGATCGCCTGGGCGGTGCTGGAGGCGCTGCACTCGGCGATTCGCTGCCGCACCATTTTTGCCACACATTTCCACGAACTTGCCGAACTCGCCGACCGGCTGCCGCGGATCAAACCTCACACCATGCGGGTGAAGGAATGGAAGGGCACCGTGGTCTTCCTGCACGAAGTGGCTGCCGGCGCGGCGGGACGCTCGTGGGGGGTGCACGTCGCGGAACTGGCCGGTGTGCCGGCATCGGTGGTGCGCCGCGCCGCCTCGCTGCTGGCATCGCTGGAAAAGCATGGCGGCCCGCTGGGGTCTGCCGGCGCGCCGCTGACCGCATTGCCGCTATTCGCCGCGTCACCTTCCGCGCCACCTTCCGCGTCACCTTCCGCTGGGGCGCCGGACGCCCCATGTGCGACGGAACCCGATCCGCTCGCCGCGGCGATTGCAGCCCTGGAACCGGATCGGATGACCCCACGCGAGGCGCTGGACGAATTGTATCGCCTGAAAGCGATACTGGCAGTTCCCGACACGGCGCCGACCTAGTACGATTGATCAGATGCTGACCCCACTTCCCCTGCCCAAAGCTCCCGAGGCTGCCGCCTCTGTGCTTATCGATGCACTGGCCGCACTCGCCGGGGAAGGCGGTCGGGTCTCACGCGACGCAGCGCTCAGCGCCTTCCGCCGGCATCAGGCGCGCATCCAGCAGCATGTGCAGCACGCCTTCGAACAGGACCAGATCTCCGGCCTGCAGGCCGCGCGGCTGCTGGGCAAGCTGACCGACGGACTGATCTCCGCGCTTTACGATCACACGGTCGCCGACAGCGGGCTGGGTGGACCGGAACATCTTTCGGTCGCCGCGACCGGCGGTTACGGCCGCGGCGTGCTGGCGCCGTTCAGCGACATCGACCTGCTGTTCCTGACCGGCAGCGAACCCACGCCGCAGACGCTGCAGGTGGTGGAGTACATGCTGTACTTCCTGTGGGACCTGGGCGTTAAGGTTGGTCACGCGACGCGATCGATCGAGGACTGCCTGGTCGAAGGCGCCAAGGACACCACGATCCGCACCGCGCTGCTCGATGCGCGGCACATTGCGGGCGACGCGCCGCTGTTCGCGGATTTCCATGCGCGGTTCCGGGCCGGCTGCAAGGATGCCGGCGTCGCCGAATACATCGCCGCCAAGCAGGCGGAACGCGACGTGCGTCACCGCCGCTACGGCGACAGCCCGTTCGTTGTGGAGCCGAACATAAAGGAAGGCCGCGGCGGGCTGCGCGACCTGCAAACGCTGTACTGGATCGCACGCTACGTCTACGACACGCAGACCATGGGCGAGCTTGCGGACATCGGCGACATCCTGACGCCGATGGAGGCGAAACACGGCCGGCGCGCATGGGAGTTCCTGTGGACCGTGCGCTTCCACCTGCACTACGTCGCCGGCCGAGCGGAGGAACGACTGACGTTCGATCTGCAGCCGGTGGTCGGCGCGCGCATGGGCTACACGCGCCACGGTCGGCAGGACGGCGTCGAACGTTTCATGCGACACTACTTCCTGACGGCGCGGGAGATTGCGCGGCTGACGCGCATCCTGGAACCAGCCATCCTGCGCGAGGCACTGGGGCCGCCGGCCATCGCCGCCGAGACCGACCAGCAACTGCTGAAGTGCGGTTTCGTGCTGGCGGAAGGTGCGCTGATGGCGATGCCGGGCCGCGAGTTCGACGAGGAACCGATCCAGATGCTGCGCATCCTGCAGGTGGCGCGCGATCGCAATCTGGAACTGCATCCGCTGGCCGTGCGATCGCTTATCCAGAACGAGCGCCGCGCGGTGGATCTGCGCGGTGACCCGAAGGCGGCCGCGCTGTTCATGGACCTGATGTGCGGCCGCGAACCGGAGCATCAGCGCGCCAGCCAACATCCGGATGGCGCGCGCTGGCTATCCATCATGAACGAGACGGGATTCCTCGGGCGGTACATGCCGGACTGGGCGCGCATCGTCGGGCAGATGCAGTTCGACACCTATCATGTGTTCACCGTCGACGAACACACGATCGAAGCGGTGCGCGTGCTGAACATGATGGAGCGCGGCGAACTGTCGGAGATCGCGCCGGTCGCCAGCGAACTGGTCGATCATCTGCAGTCGCGCCGCGCGCTGTATCTCGCGATGCTGCTGCACGACATCGCCAAGGGCCGTGGCGGCGACCATTCGGAACTCGGCGCGGACGTCGCGCTGAAAGTCGGGCCGGCGCTCGGGTTGTCGGCCGAGGAAACCGAGACGGTGTCGTGGCTGGTGCTGCATCACCTGCTGCTGTCCACCATCGCGTTCAAGCGCGACATCGACGATCCGAAGACCATTCTCGACGTTGCCGAGACGATCCAGTCGCCCGAGCGGCTGCGCCTGCTGCTGATCCTTACGGTCGCCGACATGCGCGCGGTTTCCGCCAAGGTGTGGAACGGCTGGAAGGCGACCTTGCTGCGGGAGCTTTACGCCCGCGTCGCGGAGGTTCTGGCCGGCGGGCTTTCCACCACCGAGCGCGACGTGCGCGTGCAGCGCGCGAAACATGCGGCCGCGGTGCTGTTGTCGGACTGGTCGAAGCAGGACATCGAGCGTTACACGTCTCTCGGCTATCCCGGCTACTGGCTGTCGTTCGATCCGGAGACGCATGCCCGCCACGCGCGGCTGGTGCGCGATGCGGAAGGGCGCAAGGCGCCGTTGACGGTGGACACGCAGCCGTTGCCGGCGCGCGCGGTGACCGAGGTGACGGTGTACTGCGCTGACCATGCCGGCCTGTTCAGCAAGATCTCGGGCGCGCTTGCGGTTGCCGGTGCGTCCATTGTCGATGCGCGCATCCACACGCTGACCAACGGGATGGCGCTGGATACGTTCTGGATCCAGGACGCGGCGGGCGGGGCGTTCGATGCGCCGCATCGGCTGGCGCGCCTGGCGGTGCTGATCGAGCAGTCGCTGTCCGGCCGGCTGCGCCTCGCCACGGAAATCCGCAAGATGTCGAAGGTGTTGCTGGGGCAGCGCATGCGCGCGATCCATGTGCCGCCGCGCGTGGTGATCGACAATTACGCGTCCAACACGCACACGGTGCTGGAAGTGAATGGCCGCGATCGGCCCGGGCTGCTGCACGATGTCACCGCGGCAATCAGCGAGCAGGGGCTGCAGATCGCCTCGGCGCATGTCACCACGTACGGCGTGCGCGCGGTGGACGTGTTCTACGTGAAGGACGTGTTCGGCCTGAAGGTGGAGAACGAGCGTAAGCTGGCGGTGTTGCGCGACGCGCTGTTGAGCGCCCTGGCGAACCCGGACGAAGCCGAGGCGCCGCAGGAAATTCCGGCCAGGAAGCGCCGTCGGGTTGCGGTGGGGTAGCGCGGCGCCGCTCCCCATGGCCGCCGGGCGGAGGGCAGGCATGCACCTGGAGTGCGCATTAAGCTTTTGTTGGAATAATCTTGCCGCGCTCCCAATATTCATAGGCGGAGCGTCGGGCTGATAGCCCACGCCGCAACCGTAATAGGGGAGTTAGATATGCGCGAGCTACCAAGATTGGCGTTTGCCGCCTTGTTGCTGGCGTCGACAGTGTCCGTGTCGGCGTTTGCCCAAAGTTCTGCGACAGGGTGCGGCCCTACCGCCCACCGCGCTGAGTCGGAGGGCGGCGGCGTCGCCACGGTCAGCAACGCCACGCACAAGGCCGAGTCCGAGGGCGGCGGTGTCGCCACGGTCAATAACGCCACGCACAAGGCCGAATCCGAGGGTGGTGGCGTCGCCACGGTCACCAACGCCACGCACAAGGCTGATTCCGAGGGCGGCGGCGTCGCCACGGTCGCCAACGCCACGCA
>DATKFJ010000134.1:0-9975 GCA_035511435.1 Acetobacteraceae bacterium
GGAAGAGATGCCATTTGCGATCCAGCGTTTGCAGACGGACAGAGGCACGGAGTTCTTTGCCGAAGCCGTGCAGCGCCGCCTGATGGCGGAGGCCATCCGGTTCCGTCCCATTCGTCCACGATCGCCACATCTGAACGGCAAGGTCGAACGCGTTCAGCGGACGATGCTGGAGGAATTCTGGGCAGTCACCGACCCGCGGGCAGCGGACGTCGAACAGCAGCTCGCGCTGTGGGTTCACCATTACAATTGGCATCGGCCGCATGAATCCCTCGGAGGGCTGGCGCCGATTGAACGCGTGTGCGCGTTGGTCGACGAGACACCACTCTGGGCCGACGTCGGCGCCGCATACGATCCCGATAACGAGCGGATCAGGGTCAGAGATTATGCCGTTGATACTTCGTTACGAGCGTTGAAAGGATGTATGTGAACTTCACAATTAAGGGCACAATTTCCGCGCAGGCGCTGCCGTTAAACTCGAATTTTGACGTCGCACGTTGCTGCAAGGTCAAGTCCCCCTCCGATCATGCCGGTAACCGCCAGTCCCCTCGGTAACCCCGAATATGCCACTTCCAGTGGCGATGAGAATGCAGCAGCAGCCGGCAACCAGGACCGGGATTCCGGATATTGCGGCAATATCCGGAATCCCGGGCCAAAAAATCCGGCATTAAGAACACCAACGGGGAGGAAGGAGCACTTTTCCGCTCGTTTTCGGCAACATGACAGCGACATCCGTCTCCATGTCACCAAGCGCAAGGTCAGTGGTGGTACTCGCAGTCTCGATGGCCGCGACTGCCGCGACGCATTCCTCGGATTGATGCGCACCGCTGCCAAACTTGGCTCATTCCGCCGGATGCTCCGTCTGGCGCCGCCGGAACAGCCGTCCGGCCCGCTCGCTCAATTCCTCAAACCCGACGAACAGCATCGGTACGAACAAGATCCCGATGAACGACGCCAGGATCATCCCGCCAAAAACCGTCGTGCCGATCGATTGCCGCCCGCCCGCCCCCGCACCGGTGGCAAACACCAGTGGCAGTACGCCAATGACGAACGCGAGCGCAGTCATCATTACCGGGCGGTATCGGGTGCGTGCGGCCTCCTCACCCGCATCGAGCACCGCTATGTCGCCCCGCTCCAGCCGGTCCTTGGCAAACTCCACGATCAGGATCGCGTTCTTCGCCGCCAACCCGATCAGCAACACCAGGCCGATCTGCCCGTACACATCCAGCGCCATGCCGCGCACCATCAGCGCCGCCAGCCCGCCCAGCACCGCCAGCACCACGGGCAGCATCACCGACAGCGGCAACGTCCAGCTTTCGTACAACGCCACCAAGAACAGGTAGGAGAACACCACGGCAAACAGGAAGGCCGAGCCCTCTTGCCCCGCCGCCACCAGCTCCTGGTACGACATCCCCGTCCAGTCGTACCCGAATCCCTTCGGCATATGCTGCGCCGCCACTTGTTCCATCGCGGCGATCGCCTGGCCGGTGCTCTTGCCTGGCGCCGAGGACCCGTTGATCAGCACCGCGCGATACTCGTTGTAGGCGTTGATCGCATCCGCGCCCTGCACCGTGCTGATCTTCACCACCGCGCTCAACGGCACCATCGCGCCGGCGGCGCTGCGCACATAAAGATTGTCGATGTCAGATATCTTCTCGCGAAACTGCTGCTGCGCCTGGATGATGACCTGGAACACGAAATTCTGGTAGTTGAAGTCATTGACGAACTGGCTGCCCAGATCCGCCTCCAACGTCTGATAGATTGCCGCCGGCGTCACCCCCAGAAACTGCGCGCGCTGGTTGTCCACCGTCACCAGTACCTGGGGCACCGCCGCCGAGAAGCTGGTGAACACCGTATGCAAATTCGGATTCTGGTTCGCCGCGAAGATCAGCGCACGGCCCGCCGAGGCCAGTTGCTGGTCCGATTCGCCGTTGCGCGCTTCCAGCACGAAATTGATGCCCCCCGTGGTGCTGATGCCCTGGATCGCCGGCGGCGCGAAACTCACCACATCGGCCGAGGGAATTGCATTGAACGACTGCGCCAGCTTGGCAATCACACTGGAAACGGATTCGCTCGCGCCACGCTGCGCCCATGGCCGCATGATCGCGATGACGGAGCCGGCATTCGGCTCCTGCGCGCCGGCCACCAGGCTGAATCCGCCCAGCCCGATCGCATGCGCCACGCCCGGGGTCTTGCGCAGGATGCCGTCGACTTGCGCGATCACCGCCTGCGTGCGCTCCAGCGACGCACCGTCCGGCGTCTGCACGTTGATGAAGAAATAGCCTTGGTCCTCGTTCGGCAGGAACGAACTCGGCGTGCGCGCGAACAGCAACCAGGTTACGCCGAACATCGCGGTCAGGGCCAGGCTGCCCAGCAGCAGGCGGCGCGCCAGTACCCGCACCGCGCCGGCGTAGCCGCTGCGTGCCTTGTCGAACCCACCGTTGAACCAGCGGAACACGGCGAACCGCGCCTTGCGGGGCGGCCGCAGCACCAGCGCGCACAGCGCCGGGCTGAGCGTCAGCGCGTTGATGCCAGAAATCACCACCGACACCGAGATCGTCACCGCGAACTGCCGATACAGCGCGCCGGTGACGCCGGAGACGAATCCCACCGGCGCAAACACCGCCACCAACACCAGCGTGGTGGCAACCACCGGCCCGGTGATCTCCGCCATCGCCCGTTCGGTCGCAACCGCCGGCGGAAGCTGCGGATCCTCCTCCAGATGACGGGTGACGTTCTCCACCACCACAATGGCATCATCGACCACTAGTGTGATCGCCAACACGATAGCGAACAGGTCAACCGTGTTGGCGGAGTAGCCCAGCACGTACAGCACGGCGAATACGCCGATCAGCGACACCGGTATGGCGACAGTCGGGATCAGCGTGGCGCGCCAGTCCTGGAGGAAAATGAACACGACGCCCACCACCAGCGCCAAGGTGATGACTAGCGTCCGCAGGATCTCGGCGATGTTCGCACTGACGAAGGCGGTCGCGTTGTACACCACGGCATACTCCAGTCCCGGCGGGAACTGCTGCGACAGCGTCTTCATCTGCTTCTCGACCGCCTGCGCAACTCCCAGCGCATTCGCGTTCGGTGTCTGGTACACCGCCAGCGTGGCGGACGGATTGCCGTCCAGCGCAGCCGTGCTGGTGTATTGCTGCGCTGCCAGTTGCACCGAGCCGATGTCGTGGATCCGCACCACGCCGCCATTCGGATTGGTGCGTATGATGATGTCCTCAAACTGCTGCGGATTGCTCAGCTCGCCGGGCGCCAGCACGGTTAGTTGCTGCTGCTGGTCGCCGACCACAGGCGGCTGGCCGATCTGGCCGGCCGCGACCTGAATGTTCTGTGATTCGATTGCCGAGACCACGTCTGATGGCGTGATCTTCAGCGCCGTCATGCGCACCGGGTTCAGCCAGACGCGCATTGCGTACTGGCGTTCGCCGAAGATCTGCGTGTTGCCGACCCCGGAGATGCGCGCAACCTCCTGCTGGAGGTGCATGTAGGCATAGTTCGATATGAAAACCTGATTGTACTTGTTGTTGGTCGAGTACAGATTGACCGCCAGCACGAAGCTGCTGGACGAGGAGCGCACGGTAATGCCCTCCTGCTCCACCACGGAAGGAAGCTCCGCCTCCGCGAGCTGGACGCGGTTCTGCACGTTCACCTGGTCGATGTTTGGATCCGATCCGATCGCGAAGGTGACGGTCAGTGTATAGGTGCCGGAACTGGAGCTGGTACTTTGCATGTACAGCATGTCAGGCACGCCGTTGACCTGCTCTTCGATCGGCTGCGCCACCGTGTTCATGATCGTGTCGGCGCTCGCGCCGGGATAGGTGACGGAGACGCTGACCTGCGGCGGCGTGACGTTGGGATACTGCGATACCGGAATCGCCGTCAGCGCGAGCAGCCCTGCCAGCGTGATGACGATCGAAATGACGATGGCAAATTTCGGCCGATGGATAAAAAAGCCCGAGAGCATGTCGCTCAGTCGCCCTGGCCGGCCTGCGCTGTCGCCTGCGAGCCGTTCTGTTGCACCGTCACTGGAGCAGGGATGGGGTTGACCACCTCACCTGGCTGCACCTTTTGCACGCCGGCCACGATGACGCGGTCGCCGGCACCCAACCCCTTGGTCACAACGAAGTTCTGCGCCATCTGCTGTGCTGTCGTGATCGGCTGCTGCGCCACTTTGTTGCCAGCACCCACTATCAGCACGTAACTGCCCTTCTGATCGATCTGCACCGCCACGACCGGCACCAGTACCCGCATTTCGGGTTTCGCCTGCCGCACCTCGACCGTTACGAAACCACCCGGCAGCAATAGATGCTGCGGATTGGCGAAATCGGCATAGATCGCGACGGTACCGGTCTGCTGATCCACCTGGTTGCCGAGGAATGCGATCTTGCCGACCTGATTGTACTCGGAGCCATCCGGAAGCCGCAGGTTCACCACTAGCCCATTGGTGATCTCACCCTGCGTATGCCCGGTCTTTTGCTCAACCCGGACCAGGTCACTGTCGGCCACCGAGAACACCACGCGGATCGGATCGAGCTGATTGACCGCCGCCAGCGCCGGCGTGGTCGGCGTGACCAGGTTGCCCTTCGTCAAGGTGACGGCGCCGATGCGTCCATCGATCGGCGAGCGGATCGTGCAGTAGCTCAGGTTCAGCGCCGCCTGCGCCAGATTCGCCTGGGCGCTCAGCACCGCGGCGCGGGCCTGATCGCGCGTGGCAAGGGCGGAATCCAGGTTCGACTGCGCCTCGAAGCCCTGGTTATTGAGGCGGGAGGCGCGCTCATATGCCACCTGGTCATTCTTCAGCCCCGCCTGCGCCGAGGCAAGCTGCGCCTGCGCTGCTTGCACTGCGGCCTCATACTGGCTTTTCTGCAGTTGATAGATGACGTCGCCGGACTTTACGTCGCTACCCTGCTTGACCGGCACCGCGTCGATGAACGCGGTGACGCGCGGGACGATCTGCGCCGACTGGATCGCGATGACCCGGCCAATGAAGCTGTGCGACGGCGCCACATTGCTCCGCTGGACCGTGGCGATGGTAACCGAGGGCGGCGGCGCCGACGCCCCATGCGCCGGCCACAACGTCGCCCCGAGCCACAGAGTGCACGACAATAGGGCTATCGGAAATGTGCCGCCGCGCAAATGCAGCTGAATGCCGCGGCCTTGCACGCGATGAACCATGCATCCTCGAACGACACCGCCAACTTCGACAAGCTGCGGAGTCCGCGCGACGCAAACAACCGGCCTCACAATAATGTGCGATGCATCTTGTTATTCTCCAAATTCGCTACAAAGCGATGGACCCAGCCCGGCTGGGGGTTCTGTAAGGGCTCGCGCCAAAGACGCCGGAATGAGTAATTCCGTCGATACATTCGAGCCGGGTGCGGTCAGAATCTGGCGCTGAGCGCGATGCACGCAAGGAAGTTTGAAAACTTGTACGATAGCGCCAAACCTGACAGAACCCTCACAGTGCGGGAAGCGGCGACACGCCTGAAGGTTGGCAAGAAAGCTTTATACGATGCACTGCGTGGATGAGCGGTTGGGCTGTTGAGCATGAGTGCAACAAAGCCGTCGCTGGCACAGCGACTTGGGTATGGACAGGACGACAGGCTGCTGATCGTCAACTGCGACGACCTGGGGTCAAGCCACGGTGCCAACGTCGCCACATATAGGGCCGCCGTCTACGGCGTTGCCACGAGCGCGACGATGATGGTCCCCTGCCCATGGGCGCGCGAGGCCGCACGCATGTTTGAGGGTCGCCCTGTCGGTGTGCATCTGACGCTAACCAGCGAGCACCGCGGCTATCGCTGGCGCGGCGTGACCGGCGGCGGCTCGCTGCACGACGCGGACGGATTCCTGCACATGACGACAAAGGCTGCCGTCGAAAGGCTCGATCCGGCGGACGCTCGCATGGAGTGCCGGGCACAGCTTGAAGCGGCGCTGTTTTGGGGTGTCGATGTCACCCACCTCGACGCGCACATGAATGTCATGCAAGCGCGCGACGATCTGTCCGAGGTCTATCTCGACCTGGCCTTGGAGTTCCGCCTCCCCGTGCGAATGCTCCCGCCGCAAGTGATTGACCGGGGCACTTACTTGGCTCGCGAGCGCGCCGAGGCGCGCCGCCTTCTGTCCAATGAGCACATCATCTACCCCTGGCCGCGGCGCACGCGGGACGTGTTCTTTGACGAGATCCCGAGACTGATGCCTGGCGTGACCGAGATCTTCGCCCATCCTGTTCTGGATGGGGAGGAGCTTCGCGGCTACGATGTCACGAACGCCGATATCCGTGTGCACGACGCCGCGTGCCTGACAGATCCGTCGGTCTCGGACCTTCTAAACCGACACGGTGTCAGGCGTATCAGCTTCCGCGACCTCCGCGACCTCCAGCGTGCGGGCTGATCAGCACGCCAATTAATTCTCAAAACGCTACGCCACTTAGCGATCAAAATGACAGCCGGTTCCAGGAGGGACGAAATTCGGTTGCGGTGAGTCCGGACGGCAACAGTCCCCACGGCCGCACTCTCTGATATGCCGCGCCGTGAGACAGGACATTATCATATGTAAGTGAGTAGTTGCCCGGGGTGGCGTCGCGGCATCACTGCGTTGCAATCTGCGCCTTCACACTCCGCCTATCCGTCGATACCCTAGCATAGGCGTCGCGCCGGACTGCTGCTGCAGATAGGCCACTGCTGCCATCCGCCTCGCCGCCACATCCGCGAAGCCTCAACGACAAAAAGACGAGCAGGGAGGTTGCCATGTCAGGCCGAGCCAGGGTCGCCTGTACCCCACGTGTGAAAAGAGTACAAACGATCAGCTTGTCGCTGATATTCATCATATGCGTCCTGAACTATATGGATCGCGGCACGCTTTCCGTCGCGAATCCGCTGATCCGCAATGAGCTGGGCCTGTCGGTCGCGGAAATGGGCGTGCTACTGTCGGCGTTTCTTTGGCCCTATGCCTTCACCCTCCTGTTGGCGGGCGGCCTTGTCGATCGCCTCAAGCCGCGACGGGTCTTGACGATTTCGATGATCGTCTGGTCTATCGCTCAGGGCGCCGCCGGTTTCATCGTCAGCTACGGGCAATTCCTGGTGGCTCGGGCCTTGCTGGGCGTCGGCGAAGCGCCGATGTTTCCAACCGCATCCCGTGTCGTCAACGACTGGTACCACGAAAACGACCAGGCCCTCGGCGTCGGAATCTGGAATGCTGCGCCTCCACTCGGCAACGCCGTCTCTCCAATCCTGCTGACCCCCATCATGCTGGTGTTCGGTTGGCGCTGGATGTTCGTTCTGATGGCGGTGCTCGGCTTCATCCTCGCCGGCATCTGGTATGCGGTGTACCGCGACTTCGATAGCGAAACACTCACCGAGATGGACCGACACTATCTGTATCGCGAGGGCGTGGTTCCCGAGGCGCATCCGGTGCATGCCGCCGCCTGGGGCAAGTTGTTCAGCTTCCAGAGTACCTGGGGGCTGATCCTCGGCTTCTTCGGCAACGTCTATATCGGCTGGCTGTTCGCCGCGTGGCTGCCGGGCTACCTGGAACAGCAACGCCACATGAGCATCGCAAAGACCGGATTTGTCGCCTCTGTGCCGTTCCTGTTCGGAGTGGTCGGCAGTATCCTGGGCGGATACCTCGCCGACCGGCTGACCACGCGCGGCATGACGGCGATTGCCAGCCGCAAGATCCTGACTGTGATCGGTTTGGTGATCATGGCGTGCGCCACCTTCATGGCGGCGGAGACGGACAGCAACTTCATCGCTGTCGCGTCGATTTCGGCGGCCATTTTCTTCGGCCAGAGTTCGTCGGGCACGTCATGGTCACTCGCCAATGCCTGTGCGCCGCCGAACTACGCAGCCTCGCTGGGGGCGATCATGGATTTCGGCGGCTTCATCGGCGGCGCGCTGGCGCCAATGGTCACCGGCTTCATGGTGCAGGCCACCGGATCATTCACCCCAGCGCTGCTGGTCGCCGGTGCGATCGGCCTCTGTTCGGCCGTGGCCTATAGTGTCCTCATTCGTAGCGAACCGATCGCCACTAAGGCACTCGCCGCTGGATTGGCCTGACCGATGGTTCGCGGCGATTTCCGGGGGTGGCCCATGTCGTTTTGCGTACCTTTGAGCAAGACAACCCGTAGACCGGGAGGGGCAAGCGGGGACTGATGCCGGAGCGATCGGAAAGGCTTGGGGTGAGTCTTCGGAGCAACAGGGGGTGGGACAGACCGAATCAGAGGGATCCTGCGGGAGCAGGAAGTTGGGATGAAGACGGCAGAGGTGTGCCGCAAGCACGGCATTTCACCGGTATTATGTAGCAACGAGTTCTGGTGCTCGTTGCTACATAATACCGCATTTCACAGCCGACGATCTATGCGTGGAAGGCGAAGTTTGGCGGGATGAGGATCCCCGATGCCAAGCGCCTGAAGCAACTCGAGGACGAGAACGCCAAGCTGAAGAAACTGCTGGCGGAAGCCACGCTGGACAACGCTGTTTTGAAGGACATCACGTCAAGAAAGTGGTGACGCCCGCCGCTCGGAGAATTGCTGTGACCGCTGCGCGCGATGCGCATGGGATCAGTGAGCGGCGGGCGTGTTCGATCGTTGGCGCCGATCACAGCGTGATCCGCTATCGCCACCGGCGGGCGGATGACGCGATGGAACGGATGCGACTGAAGGCGCTTGCAGCGGAGCGCAGACCGTTTGGCTACCGGCGATTGACGGTGCTGCTCGACCGGGGTGGATTCACTTGAACCACAAGAAGCTGCATCGGCTGTGTGCTGAGGAACGGCTGCAGGTTCGTCGTCGCGGTGGTCGCAAGCGTGCATTGGGAATACGGATGCCGATGACGCTGCCGCAGGGGCCGAACCAGCGGTGGTCGCTGGACTTCGTATCCCACACGCTGACCGACGGTCGTCGGTGCCCTTGTCCCGGAGTGGCACACCCGGACGACGGCCCGCGCTATGGCTCGTCGACGTCCTGCCTGTCGAGGATGGCTCCGATGTCCCGTTTGCTGTGCAGGACGCGCACCACGGTGAGCAGCCCGGGGCGCACCAGGTAGTAGATCCAGGACTCGTCGAAGCCCTTGACGGGCCAGGCGCGCAGCCCGGCGAGGCGGGGGTTGGCGCTCGCCTTGGGCGGCCCGGCCTCTGGCATGGCCAGCATCGCGTCGATGGCGTCCAGGACGGCGCCATGGAAGCGCCGGGCGATGTCGGGGAGCCCCTTCTCCGCGTACCATTCGACCTGTCGGAGGATGTCCTGTTCCGCTGCTTCCTGGATGAACAGGTTCACGGGCGCGCGCGGTCTTTGTATTTATCGAGGATCTGCTCGACCTTGGCCTCCAGCCCGCGGCGAAAACCGGCGTCGAGCGGGAGGGTCTTCGAGGCCAGCCCTTCGAGCAGCAGCGCCTCAAGGCGGGCGGCCTGCTCCTTCGCCTGTGCCTCCCGGAGCAGGCTGCGGAAATATTCGCTGACATTGCCGTAGCCCTTGGTGGCGAGCTGGGCCTCGACAAACGCCTTGAGGGAATCCGGCAGGGAAATGGTGACGGTCGTCATGGCGCAACCCTCCATGGTTGACATCCGTAGCCTAGCAAATTTCCTATCTGTTGTGAACAGTTACGAAGCTTGGCCGGGCCATGGGGCCCACGGACAGACGCCAGTCTGCGGCTTTGTTCCCAGCGTTGCCGCCAGGGGGGCTGGCCCGCCCGTAATCGGGCCTGCGCGCGTCCTGGGCGGGGCGGAAGCTTCCGGTTATCGGCCGCCCCGGCAAGCGGGCAGCTCCGGCAGGTCGAAACGAAGGGCCGCCCTCTTTGCTTCTTGCAGTCCTCTCGGTCCGCTCCGCCATTGGTGGAGAGGCCGGATCGGTCGGACGTCGCGGCTTCCATCATGTCATCGTGGGCTCCAGGCGAGGCGGCGGCGATTGCCACTTCCTCTGCCCGTGCGGCGCCGGCGGCGAGCACCGTCCTTTGCCCAACG
>DATKFJ010000135.1:0-5900 GCA_035511435.1 Acetobacteraceae bacterium
TACCTCGCCGCGCGATGGGTCGGCGTGCATGTCGAGGTGTTCTCGATTGGCTTCGGCCCGGCGATCTTCACCTGGACCGACCGCGTCGGCACGGTCTGGAAGCTCGCGTGGCTGCCGTTCGGCGGCTACGTCAAGCTGCACGGCCAGGAACGACCGCGGGAATTGCCGCCTGAACCAAGTGGTCCCAGCCGCACCGGTCTTGCGATCGCCGCCTGGCGCGAGCGTGCCGGCCTCGGCCGGAGGCCCGTCGCCACGGACCCCGTGGCCTCGGCACTCGTTGCCCCGGCACCGGTCGCTACGGCCCCGGTGGCCTCGGCACTCGTCGCCCCGGCACCGGTCGCGGTGATGTCGGACGTGGTGGATGATGAACCCAAGGTCTGGATGCGGGGCCGCATCTTCCACGAGAAGTCGGTCGGCGCGCGCGCAATCGTCGTCGCGGCCGGCCCGATTGCCAACTTCCTGCTGGCGATGGCGCTGTTCGCCCTGCTGTTCGCGACAGCCGGCCGTCCGATCATTCTGCCGGTGGCCGGCGACGTGCTGCCTGACAGTGCCGCCGCGCACGCGGGGCTGAAGACCGATGACAGAATTCTCGCAATCAATGGCACGCCGACCGCCACGTTCGAGGATATCCAGCGGATCGTTTCCGCGCATCCCGCGGAGAAGCTGACCGTCACGATCCGCCGTGGTCACGACACGATGGACCTTCCGGTAACCACCGATTCGCGGACCGTGGGCGGTGAGAAGATCGGCATGCTGGGGATTCGCGGCGGCAAGGTTGAGTACCAGCATCTGAGCCTGCCGGAGGCGTTGGTGGGTGGCGTGACGCAGACCTGGCAGGTGACATCGGAGACCATAGTCGGCGTGGGGCAGATGATCAGCGGTCGCCGCGGCACCGAGGATCTCGGTGGGCCGTTGCGGATCGCCCAGCTTTCCGGGCAGGTGGCGGAGCTTGGTCTGGCAAGCCTGGTATCATTCATCGCGCTGCTATCGGTGAACCTCGGCCTGATCAACCTGTTCCCGATCCCGGTGCTGGACGGCGGCCATCTGCTGTTCTATCTGGCGGAGGCAATCCGCGGCCGTCCGCTTCCGGCGCGCGCCCAGGAATACGGCTTCCGCGCGGGCCTGGCGTTCCTGGCGGGGATATTCATCCTGGCCACGTGGAACGACCTGTCGCATCTCGGCGTGTTCCACTAGGGGATGAAATCTGACGATTGGAAGCTACACGGACGACCACGCTCGACCACAAGCGGTCGTTGTTTCCTGACTTGCCGAATGGCAAGTCCTGGCTGAGAGCAGTATAGCAACTTTGGAGCAAGTGGGGCTGGGAAGCTGCGGTTCATGGCGCTGCTCGCATCGGTTTATGATCGGTTCACCGAAGACTCCGCGACCGCGGATTTGCAGGCTGCCCGCGCCATGCTCGATGAGCTGCGGACATGATATCGTTCGACGATTGATTGTCACCCGCCGAGTGATCCGCCCAACATAGCCGCCAGCTATGCGGTTTCGCTGCGCGGGGCCGGCGCATTTATGGCGATTGGTCGAGCCCCCACGGTTTTCCATCGGTTCATTGAGGGCTTCGCGACCGCGGATTCCACTCGTGTCCGTCATTGAGTGCGTTAGTCCGGATGATCGCTTCTGAGACACTGCCTGGGTCGGCGGAGTGACCGCCAAGGCCGCCAGCCCGTCAGGCCGATGGATGCTGCGTCGCGCGCCGCCGCATCATATGAAGCATGTGCACGCGAGACTCGAACGCACTCATCATTCGGGTCGTGGCCTCGTGGAACATCCCGGTCACAACGTGATCAAGCAGATGACTCTTGAACTGAAAGTCGATGACAAAATCAACTTGTGTCGCGTCCCCGACCGGAATGAACGTCCACCTGTTTGTCAGGTGCTCCAGCGGCCCATCGACGGCGTGCACGAGCACCTCTCGCGGTCGATCCAGCGTGACCTGGCTTGTGAAACTTTCCTGGAATGGGCCGAACCCGATGACTAGTTCGGCGATGATCTCTCGTTCGTCCTCGCGGTGGAGACGTGCACCGCTGCACCAGGGAACGAACGCAGGATAATCCTTCACGTCTGCCACGACTGCAAAAAGCTCGTCGGCGCTATAATGGAGCGTCGCCCGCTCCTCGTGATTTGGCATGTCACACATCTCCCGTGGTCTACGTCATCAGCAATGCACCGTCTGGCTAGCGCAACTGCGACTCTGTTACCACGATCCGGCAATACTTTGGCAGAATGCCAATGAGGGGTGACTTGCTGGGCTCCTGTCTTGGTTGAGAAGCCCGTCCATCCCGGCACACGACGCTGCCATCGGGCAACCGTGCTACCGTCCCTTGCAGCGCCAAATTACCGCGACAACGGTTTAGTCCAGCCACCCATCGCGGACCCTGGTCTGGCGGCGGACGCGCTTTTCAAACGTCCGCTATCGATATTCGGCACCCCGACGTGGAATGACCATCGTGGGCGCCGACCGGACGTCGATACCACACGGGCACTACGTCCAGCTTCCACGCTGATCGGACCTACGCGTTGGGGTGACAAGCGTCTGATTTTCTCCCCTGGCAATCTGCCGATTTGCCATGGAGGGCGCAACAGCCAGCGCCGTCCGCTTACCCCGCCGCCGCGATGATCCGCTTGCCGTCCCAGATGCCCAGGCACACCGACTGTCCGTCGTGCTGCAGGAGCAGGTAGGGGTCCAGCACCACTTCCTCGCGCAGCAGTTCGCCCAATACCAGCGCTGAACCTGGCAGCGCGCGGTGCAGCGTGCGCGCCGTTGTCGCGACCGGCGGCGGCACGCCGATCTGCTCCAGCCAATGCGTCGTCACCCAGCGTTCCTCCCAACGCGATCCGCCATGCGCGCGGAACACGCCCAGCACAATGAGCATCGTCATCACGCCCAACCACAGCAGCGTGATGAACGAGGGGAACATCGCACCGACCGGCATCAGCCCATGTGCCAGGCCGCCGCTCGCCGCCATGCAGCCGACCGAGCCCAGCAGCCCGACCGGCAGCAATGTCTGATGGTGGTACCAGAACCCCGGCGGGTACTTTTCCAGTTGCGCCTGCTTGTGGGTTTCCAGCACCGCCCAGGGCACCGTGACGATACCCAGTTCATCGAGCGCATCGGCCAGCGATCGCGGGCGGACGGGGACAATCAGTGCGTCGAAGGGCATGCCAATTTCCTCCCTCGTTCCGTTGCCGCCCGCGCACGCCTCAGCGGCGGTAGTCGGCGCCGGCGCGATCCACCGTCCGAACCAGCCCGCGCCATTCCGCCAGCCCGTACTCCGAGGTGTCGCGCCGCTTGCGCATCCGTTCGGCGGCCTTGCCGATTACGAAATCCTCGATCTCCACCGGCGACTCGCCGAGCGTGCGCGCAATCAACTCGAGTTCGCACGCACGTTCCATGGTGTACATCCGGTACAACGTGCCGTGGATCGTCGGGCCGAGTGTCAGCAGCCCGTGGTTCAGGAGCACGACGCAGGAGCCGTGCTTGCAGGTGCGGCCAAGCGCCTCGCATTCTTCCGGCGATGCCGGCACGCCGTACTCGTGATAGGCGATGTCGTCGAACACCTGCAGCGCATCCTGGCTGATCGGGCGGATGCCGTTGCGCAGCAGCGATATGCCGGCGCCGGCGCGGGTGTGCGTGTGCATGACGCACATCGCGTCGGGGCGAGCCTTGTAGACGCCGCTGTGGATAGTGAAGCCGGCATTGTTGAACCTGCCACCCTCGCCCAGTACGTTGCCGTCCATGTCCATCTTGACCAGGCTGGACGCCGTGACCTCGTCGAACATCTCGCCGTAGTTGTTGATCAGGAAGTTGTTCTGCTCGTCGGGAATGCGCGCCGACATGTGGGTATTGATCAGGTCGGTCCAGCCCAGATGATTGACCACGTGATACAGGGCTGCGAGTTCGCAGCGGGTCTGCCACTCGGCGTCCGACATCTCGGTCTTGGGCAGCTGCAGCGCTGCTGACATGTGCATTCTCCGTTCGCTCGCGTCCCGGCGGGTGCGCGGGTTCCATCTATCCTGAGAGCGTAAGCCATCCTGAGAGAGTTGGCGTCAGTTCGCAACCCGGCGGCTGGCAGCGTGGGAGGAGGCCAGCGAGGGCCCGGCACTCACAGTAAGCAGCCAAGCCCGACACGGATTACGCGGATCGGCCGGGGAGCTGCACGGAACAACAACCGGCTGAGCGAACCCGATGACGGCCGGGATGGCCTCGCCGGACCGGGCTATTTCCAGGCGCAGCCTTACCCGTGCAACTCCCTGCCTTGGTCCGCGTGATCCGTGGCAGACTTGATTGCTGTCGCTGTCCCTGCTCCGCGGGCAGATGCTTACGGTTGCAATCGGCCATCAGCCAGCAAACCCACAGCCGGTCTGGCGCCCATCGAAGACGGCGGGTATTCTCCGGCCACCGGCAAACCGGAATAGGCAGTTGCGGCGCGATCCTGGTATGGCGCTTCAGTATGGAGGGAAGCCGTTTGATTCGCACCCGTGCCGCCCGGCTGGTCGCCGCTTGCCTGCTGTCTGCCGTGTGGTTCGTCGGTCCTGCGCTCGCGCAGGGAGCCGCCGCGCCGCCGATCCCGCAACACGCGGCGCCCGCGCGGGCGCGATCCGCCGCCGCGCCTGTGCCGGCGAGCGCCGCGGGCACCATCCAATCCATCAAGGTCGAGGGCAATCAGCGCATCGAGACCGGCACCATCCTGTCCTATATGCTGGTGCAGCCCGGCGATCCGTTCGATCCCGACCGACTGGATCGCAGCCTGAAGACGCTCTACGCCACCGGTCTGTTCCAGGATGTGCGGCTTGACCGCCAGGGCGACACGCTGGTCGTGCACCTGGTGGAGAATCCGCTGGTCAACCGCGTCGCGTTCGAGGGCAACCACAAGCTGACCGACGATCAACTGCGCCCGGAGATGCAGCTCAAGCCGCGTGCGGTGTTCACACCGGCGCTGGCCGAGACCGACCGTCAGCACATCCTCGATCTCTATGCCAAGCACGGCTACTACGACGCGCGGGTCGATCCACAGATCATCCGGCTCGATCAGAACCGGGTTGATGTGGTGTTCCAGATCCATGATGGCCCGTCTACCCTGATCGCCAAGATCGCCTTTGTCGGCAATCGTGCCTTCAGCGAGGACCGCTTGTCGGAAGTGATCAACAGCCGCGAAGAGCGCTGGTGGCGGTTTCTGTCCACCGCCGACCAGTATGACCCGGAGCGGCTGAATTTCGACAAGGAGCTGCTGCGTCGGTTCTACCTGAAGAACGGTTACATTGATTTTCGGATTCTCGACGCGAAATCGGAACTGTCGCCTGACCGCTCGGGCTTCTTTCTCACCTTCACGGTCGACGAGGGCGAGCGCTATCGCGTCGGCAAGATCACGATCAACTCGCATCTTCGCGACCTCAACGGCGATACCTTGCGCGGCGATCTCCAGATCGGCGAAGGCGACTGGTATGACGGCGACGCAGTCGGTCGCAGCGCCGATGCGATGGATCGGGATGTGCACAATCGCGGCTATGCCTTCGTTGATGTGAAGCCACGCATCCAGAAGGACACCGCCAAGCATATCGTGGCCCTCGCATTCGACATCGGCGAAGGTCCACGCGTCTACGTCGAGCGCATCGACATCGTCGGCAACACCCGCACCGAGGACAGGGTGATTCGCCGGGAATACCGCCTGGCTGAAGGTGATGCGTTCGATGCCGAGGCGGTTCGCCGCACGCGGCAGCGGCTGGAGGATCTCGGCTATTTCGGCGGCGTCGATATCAATACGTCGCCAGGCTCGGCACCTGACAAGGCGATCCTTACCACCACGGTCGATGAAAAATCGACCGGCCAGCTTACCGTTGGCGGCGGTTATTCGACCGATGCCGGCGCATTGCTCGATATCGGT